>JBOHSB010000402.1:0-2819 GCA_050733015.1 Gemmatimonadales bacterium | reverse complement strand
GCCGGTCGCGCAGGCTCTCGCCTTCGACGAACGGCATGGTGAACCACAGCCGTCCGCCGGCTTCGCCGGAATCGAGGACCGTGAGGATATGGGGATGCTGCAGGCGGGCGGCCAGCTTGATCTCGCGGAGGAAGCGCTCGGGGCCGAGTGAGAGCGCCAGCTCCGGATGGAGCACCTTGAGCGCGACCGGGCGCTCGTGCTTCAGGTCATGCGCCAGAAAGACCGTCGCCATGCCCCCGCGCCCAAGCTCCCGCTCAAGGGTATAGCTCACGCCCAGGCCATCCTGAAGCTGGGTCCGCAGGTTGGTCATTGGCGCGCCGGTTTTTGGGGAAGGGTGACCGCTTCAATAGTAGGACCGCAGTAGGACCGCGCGGGAGGCCGCGATAGGGCCGCTGCTCGTCGCTCACCGACGTGTTCCATGGGGGTCAGGCGGCTGGGGAAGCGCCGTCCTCCACCAGCTTCTTGAAGCGCGGGTTGCCCCGCAACGGATCGAACGTCGGATCGATCCGGAGCCACCCTGGCGAGAGATCGTACGGCACCTTGAGCAGCGGCTCGAGCAGGTCCAGCGCCTTCTCCGGCTGGCCCGTCAGCAGGTAGATCCGCGCCAGCTGGTGCTGTAGATACGGAACGAAGGTGGCATCCCCCGCACCCAGCTGCACCCCTCGCCGGCCGGCCTGCTCGGCCTCCGCAGCGCGGCCCAGATAGGCCAGCGCCAACCCCAGAAAGGCGTGCTGCTGCGGGTCGTCGGGGGCGTCCTGAATGTGCTCGAGGAATGCAATCCGGGCCGAGTCGGCGTAGATCGCGGTCTGGGCCCGGTCACCGCGCAGATGATAGATCTGGGCGCGTACGATCCCCCAGGTGGCCCGATCGTCACCGTAGGCGCTCGGCGGCAGGGCCAGCACTTGCCGCTGCTGGTCGTCGTCCAGGGCCCAGTACAGGTCGTAGTAGGTGGCCAGATAGGTCAGCAGCAACACGGGGTCCAGCCGCCCCAGGCCGGCGCGAATGGCGGCCCGGGCGCCGGCGAGATCTCCCCGGGCCAGGGCGGTCATCGCCTTCCGTGACACCGTGCGCGGATTGGTGGGCGCGAGTGCGATGGCCCGGTCGGCCACGGTATCAGCGGCGGCGTACTGCCGCAGACTCCGGCGCACGTCGCCCAGGTTGATGACGTTGGTGACCGACCGAGGGTCCAGCAGCGCGGCGCGCTCGAGCTGGACCGCCGCGCTGTCCCACCGGCCGAGCGACATCTCGTTGACCGCGACGGAGCCGAGCAGGTCCACATTCCCCGGCGCGAGCTGCAGTCCTTGCTCGTACTCCGTCAGGGAGCGAGCGAAATCGATGGGGGGAATGCTCGCGTAGTACGCGCCGAAGGCGCGATGGACCAACGGGTCGTTCGGGGTGAGCCGGCGGGCATGCTCCGCCGCGGCCAGCGCCTGCTCGGCCAGCGCCGGATCCGGCACCGCGTTGCCGTAGAGCCGGATCTGGGCGTGGGCGAGCCTCGCCCAGGCCGGCGCGAACGTCGAATCCAGCGCCACCGCGCGCTGGTAGAATATGATCGCCCGGCGCATGCTCGGAGGATCGCCCAGGCTCATCCCCTGGGACGCCGCCTCGCCCTTCAGGTACTCGTCGTACGCCGCCAGGTTCTCGGTCGGCTTGGCCGTAAGCTCGCGGCGCGCGCTGTCGGCCAGCGCCACGCCCAGCGCGTCCGCCACCTTGCTCGCGATGTCGGCCTGCACCTGGAACACGTCGGTGAGCGACGCGTCGAACTGCTGGCCCCAGCGCGAATGGCTCGCCTGCCCCGGCCGCGCGTCCACCAGCTCGGGCGTCACCCGCACCCGGCTGGTGCCGCCCGACTTCTCCCACCGCACGGTGCCCGTGAGCAGGTAGTCGGCGCCGAGGTCGTGGGCGATCTCGCTCGGCTGCTTGGTGGTGTGCCGGTAGGCGAGCGAGCTGTTGCGCGCGATGATCTCGAGGCCCGCCACCTGGCCCAGCTTGCTGCGGACCTCGTCGCTCACGCCGTCGGCGAAGTACGCGTCCGCCGAGTCGCCCAGGTTGTCGAACGGGAGCACCGCGACGACGCGCCGGCCGCTCGGCGGCTCGCCCCCCGAGCCGGTGTGGCGCCAGGCGAACAGCAGCCCGCCGCCGATGAGGAGCCCGGCCGTGAGCGCGATGGCTACCGGAGAGACGCGCGGCCGGTGAGGCTCGGCTGGGGCGGCCGGGCGCGCCGGCGCGGGGGCGGCCGATGGCGTCGGCACCGTCGCGGCTGCGGTCTGCACCGAGGCGCTCCCGTGCAGCGCCTGGGCGAACTGGCCCAGCGTGGCGAACCGATCCGCGGCGACCGGGGCCAGCGCCTTCCGGATCGCCTCGTCCACCGCGGCCGGCACGCTCGGCCGCACCGCCCGCACGCTCGGCGGCGGCTCGCTCAGTTTCTTTGCCATCACCGCCTGCGCGGTGGCCCCCGTCCACGGCGACTCGCCGGCCAGCATCTCGTAGAGCACCGCGGCCAGCGAGTACTGGTCGGTGCGCGCATCGAGCGACCGGTCGCCCGCCGCCTGCTCCGGGCTCATGTACGCCGGCGTCCCCACCGCCATGCCGGTCTGGGTCAGCCCGTCGTCGCCGCCCAGCGCCAGGGCGATCCCGAAGTCGGCCACCAGGGTCGACCCGTCGCTGGTGAGCAGGATGTTCTCGGGCTTGACGTCGCGGTGGGCGACGCCGTGGTGGTGGGCGTATTCGAGGCCGCGGGCGGCCTCGCGCGCGATCTGGATCGCGTCCTCGACCGGGAGCTGGCGCTCCCGCCGGAGCCGGTCGCGCAGGCTCTCGCC
>JBOHSB010000401.1:0-5408 GCA_050733015.1 Gemmatimonadales bacterium | reverse complement strand
CTCTCGACCCGGCCGTCGCGCAGCACCACGACCCGCTCGGCGTCGGCCGCGATGACGGGCTCGTGGGTCACCATGATGACGCTCTGCCCGGCGGCGTGTAGACCGGCGAAGACCCGCATGATCTCTTCGCTCGTCACGCTGTCGAGATTGCCGGTGGGCTCATCGGCCAGGAGGATGGACGGATCGTTGACCAGCGCGCGGGCGATCGCGACTCGCTGCCGCTGCCCGCCGGACAGCTCGTTGGGACGGTGGTCCATCCGGTTCTCCAGCCCCACCCGCGCCAGCGCCGTGGCGGCGCGGTCCCGCCGCTCGCGGGCCCGGATGCCGGCGTACACCAGGGGCAGCTCCACGTTGTGCAGCGCCGTCGCGCGGGGCAGGAGGTTGAACGTCTGGAACACGAACCCAATTTCCTGGTTCCGCACCCGCGCCAGCTCGTCGTCCGAGAATCGCGACACCTCCTGCCCGTTGAGCCAGTACTCCCCGCCGGTCGGCGTGTCGAGGCAGCCCAGCAGGTTCATCATGGTGGACTTGCCCGAGCCCGACGGCCCCATGATCGCCACGTACTCGTTCCGGCGGATGTCGAGCGTCACGCCGCGGAGCGCCAGGATGCGCTCCTCGCCCATCTGGTACTCGCGCGTCAGCTCGTTGATGCGGATGATATCGGTCATGTCTCGGCGTCCTTCTTCGTCTTGGTCGTGTCGGCCTCGCGGACTCGGGCCCTGTCCTTCAAGTCGCGAATCGCCTGGTAGGTACCCGCGACGATGGTCTCGCCCTCGCGGACCCCGTCCGTCACCTCGAAGTACTCGTCGCCCGCGATCCCGACCTTGACCGGCCGGAAGGTCGCCAGGCCGTCCCGCACCACGAACACCCCTTCGGCCTCCTTGCCCAGCCGCTTGAGCTTGGTGGTGTCGATATTGGGATTCTCGTTGGGCACCCGCTCGTGATCCCGCACGGTGAGGGCGATGATCGGGATGCTGAGCGCCTTCGACCGGGTGTCGGTCACCATGCGCGCGGTGCAGCTCAGGTCCGGCCGGATGTCGCGCGGCGGGCTGTCGAGCGTCACCTCCACGTCGAAATCCACGGCCCGGTCGTTGGAGCCGGAGGCCGTCTGGGTCTCGGTCATCTTCGCGCTGTGGCTGATCTGCGTGACCCGGCCCTGGAAGGTGGTATCGGGATAGGCGTCGATGGTCACCTGGACGGAGTCGCGCGCGGCGAGCCGTACGACGTCGGTCTCGTCGACCTGCACCTTCGCGAGGATCACCGAGAGGTCGGCGATCGTCATGAGCAGGCCGGTCTCGCGCGAGAAAGTGCCGGGCACGGCCACCTCGCCTTGCTCGACGGCCAGCCGCACCACGCGACCCGCGATCGGCGACGTGAGACGGGTCTTGGCCAGGTTGTCCCGGGCTTCCTGCAGGCTCGCACGCGACTGCTCCAGCTGGGCGCGGGTCGCCTGCCAGGTCGCCTGGGCCACGTCGTACGAGGTCCGCGCCTGCTCCGCGGCCTCCGGCGCGATGAGGTTGGGTCCGAGCTGGCTCAGCTGGCGCGCGCGGTTCCAGGCCCGCTCAGCCTGATCGAGGTTGGCCCTCGTCTGCGCCAGCGTGGCTTCGGTGGACGACACGACGCCCTGCGCCCGCGACACGGCGGCCTGATACTGCGCCGGATCGATCTGGATCAGGAACTGGCCCTTGGTCACGAGGTCGCCCTCGCGGACGGCCAGGCGGATGATCCGGCCCGTGATGTCGGCGCTGATGTCCACCGACGTCTTGGCTTCGATCTTTCCGCTCGCGGTCACCGCGCTCACCAGATCCCGCCGGGCCACCTTTTCCATCCGCACCTCGGTGCCCGCCGTCTTCTTCTTGTGGATCTGATAGGCGACGCCGCCACCCGCGGCCGCCGCGATGCCCACCACGATCAAACCGATCTTCATCCCGCGCGACATGTGCGTTCCTCGTTTAGCGAAGGGGGCGACCGACCGCGGCCTCGAGCGCCGCAATCGCCTTGTGGTAGTCGTAGACCGCGTTCACGTAATCGCCCTCGGCGCGCTGGACGGCGTTCTGCGCATCCGACACCTCGAGCGAGGTCCCGGCGCCGAGCCGGTAGCGGTCCTGCGCCAGCCGCAGCTGGTCGCGGGCCGCCTCGCGGTTGGCGGCCTGCACGGCGATCGCCTGGTATGACGTCTGGAGCCCAAGCCAGCGGGCGTGGACGTCGCTCCGCACCTGCAGCCGGCGCGCGCGGGTGTCCTCGTCGGCGTCCTCTTCCTGGGCCCGGGCCTGCGCCAACCGCAATGAGCGCCCGAAGCCGGTGAAGATGGGAAGCGACAGCCGGATGCTCGCGTTGAACGGCTGACCGGTGTACCGGAACGGGAACACGCTGTTCTGGTCCCGGATCTGCTGTGCGATCGGATCCTGCAGCGCCGTACCCGTCGAGTTGAGTCCCGCCTGCGCGAAGCAGTCGGTGGTAGGCAGGGGGGGGCTGACCCTCGAACGCAGCTCGTTGTCCGCCTCGCAACTTTGCGCCTGCGCCTGCGCGCTGCTGAAGGTCTGGCCTACGAGGAAGTTGTCGTCGGTGTACTGCTGCGTGAACCCACTCCAGCCGGCCCGCGCCGACAGGGTCGGCAGGAATTCGCTCTTGGCGGAGCGGACGCCGAAGGAGGCGGCCGTCCGGCGCGCGCGCAGCGACCGGAGCGAGGGGTTCTGCTCGTCCGCGAGCCGCAGCAGGGAGTCCAGTTGAAATGTCGGGGCAGTGATGGGAAAGGAGTCGCTGAGTGCGATCTGGGTGACCTCGACCGGCGGCTCGACGCCCATCCGGCGGAGCAGTTCGAGCTTGGCCTCGTTCTCCGCCTGCACCGCACGCAGCAGCGCGACGTCGCTTTGCCCTTTGATCACCTCCGCCTGCCGGACATCCAGCAGCGTGGCCTGCCCCACCTGATAGCGCGCCTTTGCGAGCGTGAGGAAGTCGGCATTCCGCGCCACCTGCTGGCGCGCCACGGCCACCTGCGCGGTAGCCTGACGCGTCGTCAGGTACTGGGTGGTGATGTCCGATCGCAAGGTGACGCCGGCGCCGGTGATGTCCTCGTTGGTGGCCCGCTGCAGCGCTTTCTGTTCGGCCGGGGCGGTGAGGGTGCGACCGTCCAGCTGCCATTGCAGCGTCACGTCGTAGTTCGATTCGAGCAGGGCCGAGGTGGGCTGGACCAGCCCGCCGCCGATATTGGTCTGGCCCGTGCCGGTATAACCGAGGCCCGAGCCGACGCTCACCGAGGGCAGGAGGCTGCCGTAAGCGTTCCGCACGCCCCATTTGGCGGGTCCGGCGTCGTTGAGCGTCTGGCGGTAGGTTGGGCTGTTGGCGCGAGCCTGATCGAGCGCTTCCTGAAGGGAGAGCGTGACGGCCGGGCCCGCGACGGATGAATCCGGCGCGGCCAGCCGCGCTCCGGGTGTGGTGGAGGAATCCGGCACCGGTGCCGCCCGTGCCGCGGCCGTCGAGTCCTGTGCCACTGCCGGAGCGGGGCGGAGCGCCATCAGCGCGAGGAAGCCGAACCAACGATTCATGGACGAGACCCTCGAGGGATGTTGATGTGGCCGGGCCCTAATACGCGCGCGTCGTCGCGCAGGTTTCAGGTTGCGACGAAGACACGATTCAGCATTGTGTGGTAACGACTTGGGGAGGGCTGCTACTCTTGCCGCGTGACCACCGTGTTCCGGGCCGGAAATTCCAGCCGTTCGAGTCGGCCGGCCGCATCCGTGACCAGGGTGCCGGCGATGTCTCCGCTCAGCGTGACCCGTCCGGCGCCGCCTGCCGAGCCGGATTCGCGACGAGCCGTGAAGGTGGCGCGTTTCCCTGAACGAGGAAAGATCCCGGTCAGCGTCCGCCCCCCGGGCGTGGCGAGCTCGGCGACCGGGTGGTAAAGCGCGAATACCGAGTCATCGAGCAGCACCACATCGGGCCCGCCCGGCAGCTCGCGGCCGGACTCGGAGCCCTTGGCCACCGTGCGGACGATGAGCCGCGCTCCCGACCCCGCGGCCAGGATCACCGTGACCGCTCCCGCGCTCTCGACATCCAGCTGGAACTTCGCCAGCGCGCTGTCGGGCGTCCGCTCCAGGGTGGCGGCCAGGCGTGTGGTCGGCCCGGTGGCGGGATAGCGCGCGGCCGAGATGATCGTGCTGCCGGGCAAACCACGGGCGCGACTCGGGCGGAGGGTGAACTCCTCCCGGCCGATCTCCTGTCCGCCCTGCGTGACCACGAGCTTGGTCTCGAGCGGCCCCTGGGCCGCGGCCGGCAGGACGGGCAGCAGCATCACCAGCAGCGCTGCGGTCCGCAATGGCGCTCCCTTCTCACGAGGGGATGGTAGGGGGCGGTCAGGCGGTCAGACAATCGGAGCTGCACACCGATGGGTCAGTCGTGAGACGCAGTGACCTAACTCCCGGGCCCACTGACCGTCCAACGGTCTGACCGTTCGACCGCCTATGTCAGACACGTCCTGATCCGATCGACGATGAATCTATACAGCAGCTCCCCCTTTTGGGGGGAAGCCAGGCTGGGAAATCCTACCGATCCGGGCGAGCCATCCGGCAGCCGGCGGCTGTGGCCCGGCCGATACCGGTGCAGCATGTCGGGGGTCACCGCGAAATCGCGCGCGAGCTCCATGTGGACGACCTCCGGGGCCAGGTAAAGGAGCAGGGAGGTATCCAGCTCGCCGCCTTGGATCGGGGCGCCGGGTCGCTCGAGCAACGGACCGAAATCGAGGCTGAAGACGTCGATCACCTGCACCCGCGCCTCATCGGTGCGAACCGTGCTGAGCGCCTCCAGATGCGCCTCGCTCGCCTGGGCGGTCAGGATCACGAACTCTCGTACGCCTGCCCCCTCTTCCCAGGACTCGATAAGTTCGTTCATGACCCGATGCAGCGTCCGCCGGCGGAGTGAAGCGCCGCCGGGAAAGGCGTGGGTCGGCGCGTGGACGCCGTACTCCACCGTCGGTGCGCGCAGGATCCCGAACTCGGCCGAGAGATCATCGGCCAGGTGCTCGACGATGATCGTGTCGCAACCCAGGGGCAGGTGCGGACCGTGCTGCTCGGTGGTGCCCACGGGCACGACCAGGCCGGGCCGCTCCTGCAGCCGTTCCCGCACCGCGCCGGGGGTCATCTCTCTTATGCGCCAAGGCTGTCCGGGTTGAGTCATCGCGCGTGGCCATGGGTGGTGGTGGTGCTCGCGGCCGGATTGTCCGCCGCGGAATGGTTGCGTCGACCCGGGTGGGTGTGGGTCGTGGCCTCGGCCGCCGCGCTGGTCGCCTTGCTGCTGCTGCTCCGCCCGCTGGCGGGCTGGCGGCGACGGGGGCTGGCCGCGGCGCTCGTGTGGCTGGTCGCGTCCTTAGTCGTCTCGCAGATTCGGCTCACGGCCATCGAGCGACACTGGCC
>JBOHSB010000400.1:0-2054 GCA_050733015.1 Gemmatimonadales bacterium | reverse complement strand
CTCCCCCCACATCTCGGGGCTGACGACGGTCGACGGGGCGACGGCGGGGTTCCTCCATGCGCTGGAGGCGTTGGAGCGGGGGGAACGGCCGGACACGGCGGTGGATGTGGCACGGGGGTACTGACCGCCCTACCGCCTTTCCGCCTGACCGCTCAATTTCAGACCACGCGAGCGTGGCGAAACTGGCAGACGCGCAGGACTTAGGATCCTGTCCCGCAAGGGGTGCGGGTTCGACTCCCGCCGTTCGCATCGCCGCCGGCGGCCTCCGCTGGCGGACTCCCTCCCGGCGACGCCAGTCGGCGCCGACCGGACCTGAGCTGGCACTATCGCCGAAACAGCACCAACCGCATTGCATCGAGCGCGGTCTGCAACTCCGCCCAGCCTGCTGCTGAGAGCGACGCGCCGCCGCCCCCGAGCGTCCACCGCTGCCGAGCCGACTCGGTAAATTGCGTCCTGGGACGACGCCAGGGTAAGTTTCCCGCACCATGACCGAGATTACCGTCGAGAAAACCGCTGAGGATTCCGCCTCCAAGTCGCTCCGGGTCACCGTGCCCGTCGACCGGGTTCGCGAGGCCGAAGCCAAGGCGCTGAGCTATTACGTCCAGCGGGCTCGGCTGCCCGGCTTCCGCCCGGGCAAGGCGCCCGCCGCGGTGGTCCGCAAGCGGTTCGGCGACGCCATCCGCCAGACGGTGCTGGAAGAGGTCGTCCGCGAGGGCTGGGAGACGGCCCGGAGCTCGGAATCGCTCAAGCCGGTCACTGACCCCTCCATCCGGAACCTCAAGTTCGAAGAGGGCAGCCCGATCGAGTTCGATATCCTGGTCGAGGTCCGCCCCGAGATCAAGCTCGAGCGCACCGGCGGCTTCCGCCTGGAGCGCCGGGTGGCGCCGGTGGCGGACACGGCCGTCGAGGAGCAGCTCGCCCGGCTGCAGGAGCAGAAGGCCGCCTGGATCCCGGTCGAAGGCAGCAAGCCGTCGCCCGGCCAGATGGTCCGGGTGGAGGTGGCCCAGCTCGACGAGAGCGGCGCCGGCGCCGCGCAGCCATACGACCTCGTCCTGGGGCAGAACCAGGCCATCCCCGACCTGGAGGAGCGGATCATGACGCTCCTGCCGGGCGAGCAGGCCGACGCCGAGGTCAAGTTCCCCGACGACCATCCGGACGAGAGTCGGCGGGGCCAGACCCGGCGGGTCCGGGTGACGCTCCACGACGTGAAGCGCCAGGAGCTGCCGGCCCTCGACGACGCCTTCGCCCGTGAGGTGGGGGACTTCGAGAACCTCGACGCGCTACGCGCGGCGGTCCGGCACGACCTCGAGCACGAGGCCTCCCACGAGGCCGACGCCCAGGTCCGCCAGGCCGCCATCCAGCAGGTGGTCGAGGCCAACAACGTGCAGGCCCCCGAGTCGCTGGTGCACCGGTTCATGCACGGGTATGCCGAGATGTACCGCGTGCCGCAGGAGCAGCTCGAGCAGTTCGAGCAGCAGTTCCACGAGGTCGCGGCCGCGCAGGTGCGGCGGGACCTGGTGCTCGACGCGCTGGTCGAGGCCAACGGCCTCCGCGCCACCGAGGCCGAGCTGGACCAGCGGGTGGGCGAGCTGGCGGCGGCCCGCGGCGTTCCCGCCGGCGAGCTCTACGGCAACCTGCAGAAGGCCAACCGCCTGCCCGAGCTCGAGCGCGCCATCACCGAGGAGAAGGCCTTCGCCTGGCTCCTCCAGCAGTCCACAATCGACGAGGTGAAGTCTTGACGACGGCCACGCTCTATCCGCCGTACATCATCGAGCGCTCCAGCCGGGGCGAGCGGACGTACGATATCTTCTCGCGGCTCCTCATGGACCGGATCGTGTTCCTGGGAGCCCCGATCAACGACGACGTCGCCAACATCATCATCGCCCAGCTCCTGTTCCTCGAGGCCGACAACCCCGACAAGGACATCTACCTCTACATCAACTCCCCCGGCGGCGTGGTGTCGGCCGGCATGGCCATCTACGACACCATGCAACATCTGCGCGCCCCGGTGAACACCATCTGCATGGGCATGGCCGCCTCGATGGGCTCGTTCC
>JBOHSB010000399.1:0-7665 GCA_050733015.1 Gemmatimonadales bacterium | reverse complement strand
CCCGCCGTGATCTCGAGCGATGTCGAATCGTTCGCCTGCGCGCTGGAGGAGCACGATCGCACTCGGGCGGTCTCGTGCTACAGCGGGCCATTTCTGGACGGCTTCTATCTGAATGGGGGCGGGGAGTTCGAAGATTGGGCGGAGACTGAGCGGGCCCGGCTGGCAAGCCAATGCCGGGCGGCCTTGGAGGTGCTGGCTGCCGAGGCGACGGGACGGGGCGAGCACCGGATGGCGGCCGACCTGAGCCGACGCCTCCTCGAGCTCGATCCCATCAGCTCCCACGCCGCGCTCGGCCTCATGACCGCCTTGGACCAGGCCGGAGAGCGGGCCGAAGCGCTACGCTGCGGAGAGGCCTACGTGAGACTGGTGCGGTCGGAGATCGGCACCGATCCGCCGCCCGAGCTGACCGAGTGGATCGAACAGCACCGCCATATCGCTGGAAACGGGGTGGACGGAAATGGGGCTAGACTGTCCCATCGACCGCCCGCCGCCCCATTCACGACGGCAGGAGAGTTCGCACCGCGGCACTGCTCTCTTGTCGCGCTACGCCGGTGGGGCGCGGGCATCGGTGTGGCCGCCTTGGCCGCGGCAGGAGTCCTCCAGTTGCGGAGCCGGCCGACTCCGCCGACCGATCCCAATCTTCTGGCTATCGCCCCTTTCGATGTACTCGACCCATCGTTGCAAATCTGGCAGGAGGGGTTGGTGGACATCCTCTCCCGAAATCTCGACGGCGCCGGACCACTGCGCACTGTCCCGCAAACTGTGGGGCTCAAGCGATGGCACGGCCGCGCCGACCTGGTGTCGGCCGAGAGCTTTGGCCACCGCACTAGTGCGGGGCTGGTGGTCTTTGGCAGCGTCAGGAAAACGAGAGACACCGTCAGCCTTCGAGCAACCGTGCTAGACCTGGTCGGGAAGAGGGTAGAGCCAGATCTCGAGGTCAAAGGCGACACGGCGGACATCGGAGACCTGGCTGACTCGCTCGGGGTCAGGATCCTTCAGGCGCTGGGACGGGATCGCCCGATCGGGGCGGTGCGACAAGTATCGATCGGGTCGAGATCGCTGCCCGCGCTGAAGGCTTTCCTCTATGGCGAGCAGTTTTATCGGCGGGGTCTCTGGGACTCCGCCGCAGTGTATTACGACGGGGCGATCGCCCAGGATAGCACCTTCGCGATCGCCTTGCGCCGCATGGCGTCGGTGCTCGGCTGGCATCCGTCGAGCGAGCAGGCGTACCGGCCCGCGGGGGAGTACTTCCGGAAGGCGGCGAGGCTGAATCACGGACTGTCTCCCAAGGACAGTATGCTGATCGCCGCCCACTCCTTTTCGTTCGCGGCCGACGACGCGACCGACCCGGCCGATCTGATCCGGTTCAGCTATCGTGAGATCTCTACCTACGAGGAGGCGGCCCGCCGCTATCCCGACGACCCCGAGGTGTGGTATGAGCTCGGGGATGCGCGGGCTCACGGCTCTCCTCCGCTGGGAGGGGTCCCCGGCCCGGCACTCGAGGCCTTCGACCACGCCATCGCCCTCGACCCAGGGTTCGCGCCGGCGTACGAGCACACCGTCGGGCTGGCCATTCGGTTGCACCGCCCCGACCTGGCCCGGCAGTATGCCGCCGCCTACCTCCGGCTCGATCCGACCGACGTCAATGCGCCGTCAATTCGTCTCGCCGCCCTGCTGCTCGACCCCAACCACTCAGGCGCACCGGAGACGGCTCGGATGATCGACAGCGCCCCCGCCCCGGTGCTCTTCGGCGCCGGTCTCGGCCACCTCGGCGACTGGGCCGACTCGGCTGAAGTCGCCGTCCGCCTCCTCCGGGAGTTGGCCATGAGGAGCGGCACCGGGGCCGACTTCGAGTCGGACACACTGATGTACCCTCAGATCCTGGCGCTCGAGCTGGCCTACCGGGGCCACCTTCACGAGGCGTACGCGGTGGATCGGCGCTTACTCTGGGACCCGGGCGCATCGCGGTTCACCCACATCGCGGATCCGTTCCTCACGCTCAGCCTTCTGGGGGTGCTCCCCGAATCACTGGCCGCCGGAACCTTTGGACACGCATTCGACCCTGCACCGTGGCCGATGCCTCATTCGAGCACCGCGCGGCAACTGCGAGGGCTTCCCTGGTGGTCGGCCCGACGGGACACGGCATCGCTAGCGCGGTTTGCGCACCGGGCGGCGCAGGAAGTCCGAACGCAGGGAAGCGCCCGGGGCAAGCTCCAAAGCCGCTACCTCCACGCCGCCGCGACCGGTTATCTCGCCCTGGCTCGAAGCGATTCCATCGGTGCGCTTCGTATCTTTCAGTCGATTCCGGACACCCTGTGTATCGCGAACAGTTGCTTTTATGGGAAGCTCACCGAGGCCCGTCTGCTCGCCTCCCAGGGCCAGGCCCGGCAGGCGGGAGCCCTGCTGGATCGCTGGGTTTGGAATAGTGGCGCACTCTTCGGCATGGGCGTCCTGGAGCAAGCCCGTATCGCGGACGGCTTGGGCGAGCGTCAGAAGGCGATAGACTCGTACCAGTTCGTGGTCGATGTCTGGCGCCGAGCCGACCCCGAGCTACAGCCATTTGTGGTCGAGGCGCGGACCGCGCTTATCCGGATCAAGAGAGAATGAAATTGCTTGCGGGTGCGGGGCGAGTTGATGCCGTGGGTTCGCTCGGCGTAAGGCGCGCATGCTGTTGATGGTCTTATGGTGCTTGCTTGCCCCAGCAAACTCCGACATCTGAGAGAGTAAAGCACGGCAAAGTCCGGCATGGAAGCCGGCAAACTCCGGCATCGAGTGACACGAACTCGCGTAAAAGGCTGCAACTTGCCGGAATTTGAGCGGCTACAGTGGCCCCTCTGGATCAGGAGAGTCCTGGTTCGAGCCCAGGAGGGGCATTGAAGCCCGGCAACGACTTAGCTGTTGCCGGGCTTCGCCTATCTGCGGAGTGTGTGAGTCGCTGTGTAAGTCAGCGAGCGAGTTGTTCCGGAATCGTTCGGCGGGAGGTGCTTCCGCCCTGTGGGCCGCTGCTCAAGACGCGCGGCTTACTCTCACGGCTCCCCACCAACTGCTCGCGACCGTCCCGCGCCGCTGCCACATGAGGCCGGGGCTCGGGGTCGGCGTGACGCCATGCATCGAGTACGTATTGGTACAGACCGGCGGCCTGATCGCCCTGCCCTAACCGCTCAGCGACGCGCGCTCGATTCAGCCTACGGAGCACGAAGAGGGGCTCCAGTTCCGGGCGCGAAGCCAGCCGTCGTAAGTCGCCGCCGCTTCGCGGTCCCGGCCCCGAGCTGCCGGGTGGGAATGCTCCCAAGGTGGGTGTGCGGACGGGGGATTGCCAGCGGGGCATAGGGAATCTGACGGGGGACTCGGCGGGGAGGCCAGAAGCCGCTCCAGCCCTCGAAGCGCTCGCGAAACCGGGGTTCGTTCGCACCGTCTCGGTTTCCGTACGAGTCTCCAGAGCCTGCCGAGCACGGTCGAGCTGCTGCTGGCGTGAGGCCCCAGGAGGAGGCAGATTCGAGTCGTCTCTCACCGGCTTGTTCCGTGTCCCCAGTCCCCGGTCTCCTCGCGGAGGCGCTCCGTGACCGCTACACGATCGAGCGCGAGCTCGGGCGGGGCGGCATGGCTACGGTGTACCTCGCACGGGATCTCAGGCATCACCGCCTGGTCGCCCTCAAGATCCTGCATCCCGAGCTCGCCGTCACGCTTGGCCCCGAACGCTTTCGGCGCGAGATCGAGACGGCCGCCAATCTCAGCCATCCGCACATTCTCCCACTGTTTGACTCGGGCGAGGCCGGCGGACTGCTGTGGTACAGCATGCCCTACGTCGAAGGGGAATCGTTGCGCCAACGGCTCACCCGTGAGGCTCAAGCGCCGGTGGAGGAGGCGCTCGGGCTCGTTCGCGAGGTACTGGATGCGCTGTCGTATGCCCACGCCCACGGCGTCATCCACCGAGACATCAAACCGGAAAACATCCTGCTGTCCGGAGGCCATGCTCTGGTAGCCGATTTCGGCATTGCGCGGGCGGTGGATGCCGCCGGTGATGAGCGGGTGACGGCGACCGGATTGGCTCTGGGCACGCCGGGATACATGAGCCCCGAACAGGCCGGGGGGGCCCGCGAGCTGGACGGGCGTTCGGATATCTACAGCGTGGGCTGTGTGCTCTACGAGATGCTGGCAGGCGAACCGCCCTGGAAAGGTCCCACCCCGCAGGCGGTCATCGCCCGGCGCTTCGTCGAAGCCCCACCATCGGTACGCCGTTTGCGCGACGCGGTTCCCGAACCGCTGGAGCGGATCGTGCTCCAGGCACTCGCCCGCGAACCGGACGAGCGGTTCCAGAGCGCGGCCGAGTTCGCCGGCGCGGTCACCGCGCCGGGGATGGTGTCAACGGCCACGCCGGCCTGGTCCACCATCGTGACGCCGTCAACCGTGAAGCCCATCGCGACGCGGCGCTTCTCTGGTGGCCTCCGGAACGGCGCAGTGGCATTGGTGTTGGGGAGCCTGGTTGGGGTGGGCGTCCTGCTCCTTCGGAATCGCGGTCCCTCTGGAGCGGAGGCCGCCGTTCCGAAGCGCCTCGCCGTGCTGCCATTCGAGAATCTCGGCCGTTCCGAGGACGAGTACTTCAGCGATGGCATCACGGATGAGGTGCGGGGGAAGCTCGCGGCGTTGCCCGGCATTCAGGTCACCGCTCGCAGCAGCTCCGCCCAGTACAAGAAGTCACCCAAGCCCCCATCGCAGATCGGCCGGGAATTGCGGGTGCAGTATCTCCTCACCGGTACGGTCAGATGGGAGAAAGGCACGGGAGAGCAGAGCCGAGTCCGAGTAAGCCCCGAGCTGGTCCAGGCGGCCACCGCGTCGACCACGTGGCAAGAGCCCTTCGAGGCTCAGCTCACCGACGTGTTTCTGGTCCAGACCGAGATGGCGACTCGCGTCGCGGAGGCGCTTGGCATAGCGCTCGGCGCGGGCGAGCGCGAGCGCCTCGCCGACCGGCCCACCCGGAACGTGGCCGCGTACGATGCCTACCTGCACGCCCTCGAAGCGCGCCGCACCGATGCGCCGAGCGCGGCGGCCGAGTTCGAGCGGGCCATCGCACTGGATTCCGGGTTCGCGCTGGCCTGGGCCGAGCTGGCGCTGACCCGCCAGTACTTCTCCTCCTCTGGGCTCACTCCGTGGGAGCAGATCGAGCGCTCCAGGGGCGATGCTGAACACGCGCTCGCGCTCCAGCCGAAGCTGCCACTGGCCTACTATGCCCTGGGGCAATACTTCAGGCGGCGCGCCGAGTACGACCGCGCGCTGGCGCAGTACGCCCGGGGACTCGCCGTGGCGCCCAATGATGTGCGGCTGCTTGGAGGAGTGGTGGAAGTGGACTTGAGGCGCGGCAACTGGGTGCGCGCTCTCGAGACGGCCCGCAGGCTCGAGCCGCTGGACCCTCGCCCCAGCAAGTCGTCTCCCCGGGCCATGCCACAGTGGTCGGAGGCGGTTGCGCTGGAGTATCTCCGTCGCTTCCCCGAGGCCCTTGCCGTAGTGAACCGAACCCTCGAGCTCGATTCCTTGAGTCCCGAGTGGTACCGGCTGGCGATCGAGAACCTGGCCGCCCAAGGCGACCTCGCCGGTGCCCGCCGCGCACTGGACCTGGCCGAGCGGCGGCTGGGCTACTCCGAGGCGGTCGTGTTTCTGGGGCGACAATACGATCCCCAGTGGGTTCTTCCAGACAGTGCGCGAGCCTTCCTGCTGCGGGTCCGGCCCAGCGCGATGGAGCGCGATACCGTCGACTGGGGACTGACCCTTTCCCTGGCAGCAAGCTCATTGGGGGACACGCAGCGGGCTCGAGCCTACGCCGATACGGCGCGGCGTCTGCTGCAGGCGCGCCGCGCGGTGGGCCCGGAGGGCGATGCGCCGGCCGATCCCCTGCTCGGCGCCGCGCTGTGTCTCGCGAATGCGCTCGCGGGGAAGGCCGGCGCGGCACGGCAGGAGTGCGAGGCGCTCCTCGAGCGGCCCAGTCCTGACGTGTTGTGGCAGGAATTCGAGCTCTGGAGCTATGCCCGAGCCGCAGTGGAGCTGGGCGACGCCGACCGGGCGGTGGGCGCCCTGGAGCGGCTGGCGCGGGGGTCGGGCCGGTTTACGGCGGCATGGCTGGCGCTCGATCCGGCGTTCGCGCCCTTGCGCCGGCACCCCGGGTTCGACCGTCTGCTCCGCCAAGGTGCGACGTGATGATTTGGCCAGACCGCCGCCCGGCTCACGCGGTGGCGCCGATGACGAAACTCAAGAGCAGCAGCACCAGGACGGTTGCGGTGATGGCCACGTAGGTCAGGTCCCCGGCCTCCGGACGACAGGTAGCGATCGCTATGATGGGCCCAGTTGATTGCGACGAGACTTCTCCTCCATCGCCCAGCCAGTCCACGCGCTCCCGGAGGACGGCCAGCGTCATGTCCTCCTCGGCCTGGCGCTCGCGTCCATGGGGCGCAAGGCCGAGGCGATCCGGGAAGGGCGGCACGAAAGCCATCAAGCTTCAGCGTTTTAGGGTTCGGTCTGGCGGGTCGAGCCCAGGAGGGGCAATGAAGCCCGGCAACGACTACCGTCGTGCCGGGCTTCTCCTTCACAGTCGGTGACCCTCAGCCGACGGGGGCCATTGCCTCACTGCCTTTGGCGGCCTTGACGATCAAATCGGCCACCACGGCAGGCTGGGAGATGAAGACCGCGTGACTGCCCGCGGAAGGTCGCGGGAGAGTCCTGGTTTACCTCCGGTGGCCTTCGGCTCGAGCCCGGGAGGGCGACTCGAGGGCTCGGTGCCGCTTCGCCGATGTCAGGCCCTCTCGGCTTCACGCCTGCCGCTAAAGTCCTGAGACTGCGGCGGCCCCATCTAGCGCAGCGAGCGGAACCCGTCGCGAACCTCTTGTGTAAGCAGTTGCGGCTGCTCCCAAGCCGCGAAGTGCCCGCCTTTGTCCAGCTTGTTGTAATGGATGAGCTTGGGATACGCCTTCTCGGTCCAGCTCCGCGGAGCTGGATAGAGCTCATCAGGAAAGACGCTCACGGCAACCGGGATGGAGACGCCTTTGGCATTGAAATACCCTTTGCCAAAATACTCCCAATAGAGACGGGCACCGGACAGCGCCGTGTTCGTCAGCCAGGTGATCGTGATGTTGTCGAGGATGTCGTCGCGCGTGAGACCCTCGGCTTGTCCTTGAAAGACGCGTGAGATCAGCTCGTAGCTGCGTGCGTCGTGATCAAGGAAATACGCCGCCAGGCCGACCGGTGAATCCGCGATTCCGTATAGTGTCTGCGGTCGCAGACCCATCTGGAACCCGTAGGCGATTCCCTTTTGATAAACGAACTGCAGACGGTCGTACGCGACTTTCTCATCGGCTGAGAGACCCGATGGCGCCGGAGCGCCAGAAAAGGCCGCCGCATCGATGTCCGCTGGAAAGATGCCGGGCATGTTGACGTGGATGCCGAGCAACTCCGGAGCCGCCTGCAGACCCATGTGGTCCGTGATGACCGCGCCCCAATCGCCGCCTTGCGCCACAAATCTCGTGTAGCCGAGGCGCTTCATCAGCACGACCCAGGCACGCGCGATATGGTCAGGGTCCCAGCCAGTTGAGGTTGGCTTGCCGGAAAAGCCGTAGCCCGGGATCGATGGGATCACGACGTGAAAGGCGTCCGATGCGCTGCCGCCATGAGCGGCTGGAT
>JBOHSB010000398.1:0-5755 GCA_050733015.1 Gemmatimonadales bacterium | reverse complement strand
CCACGACCCGCTCACCGGCCTGGCCAACCGGGCGCTGTTCCGCGACCGGGTGAGCCACGCGCTGGCGCTGGCGCAGCGCCGCGGGTCGCCGGTGACGGTGCTGTTCGTGGACCTCGACGACTTCAAGACGGTGAACGACAGCCTGGGCCACAGCGAGGGCGACCGGCTGCTGATCGCGGCCGCCGAGCGGTTCCTGGCGTGCGCCCGGAGCGCCGACACCGTCGCTCGGCTGGGCGGCGACGAATTCGCGATCCTGATCGAGGGCGCCGACGGGCGCGAGGGCCTGCCCGACCGGCTGAGCGCCGCGATGTCGCACCCGTTCTCGCTGAGCGGGAACCAGGTGCGGGTCACGGCCAGCATCGGTGTCGCGTCGGCGGGCGCCGACGACACGGCGGACGACCTGCTCCGGAACGCGGACATGGCGATGTACGCGGCCAAGCGGCACGGCAAGGGGCGGTCGGCCACGTACGAGTCGCGGATGTACGCCGACATCCGGGAGCGGCTGGACCTGGAGGCGGCGCTCCGCGCGGCCATCGAGGGGAACCAGCTCACGCTGTTCTACCAGCCGATCGTCAACCTGCAGAGCGGCGGGATCTACGGGGTGGAGGCGCTGGTCCGGTGGGAGCACCCGCAGTTCGGCCGGCTGCTGCCCCAGCACTTCATCCCGCTGGCCGAGGAGACCGGCCTGATCGTCCAGCTCGGCGCGTGGGTACTGGGCGAGGCCTGCCGCCAGGTCCATGCCTGGCGCCAGGCGCACGCGGACCTGCCGCTCTCGATCTCGGTGAACATCTCGGGGCGGCAGCTGCAGGGCATGGGCCTGGCGGACGCGCTGCGCCAGACGCTCCACTCCTCGGGGGTCGAGCCGTCGGCGGTGGTGCTCGAGATCACCGAGAGCGTGCTGATGCAGCAGACCGACGCGGTGCTCGAGCGGCTGCAGCAGCTCAAGGCCCTGGGCGTGCGGCTCGCGATCGACGACTTCGGCACCGGCTACTCGTCGCTCAGCTACCTGCAGCGGTTCCCGATCGACATCCTCAAGATCGCCAAGCCGTTCGTCGAGGAGGTGGGCCAGGGCGCCGACCGCTCGGCGCTGGCGCGGGCCATCATCGGCCTGGGCGACACGCTCAAGCTCCGGACCATCGCCGAGGGGATCGAGCGGGCGGAGCAGCGCGCGGCGCTGCTGGAGCTGGGGTGCACGCTGGGCCAGGGGCACCACTTCTGGCCGGCGCTCTCGGCGCCGGCGATTACGGAGCTGCTCGCCGCGGACCGATTCCCGCCGCTTCGGCTGGTGGAGGACAGTGCGTGACTCATGAGCCATGCGTGCGGGCATGGCTCCTTCGCTGCGCCAGGATGACTTGGGCAGTGACTCGAGAGGACGTCGTACCATGCGCCTGCCGCTATCGTTCGCTGTCGCGCTGCTCGCCCTCGCCCCCGCTGCCGCCCGCGCGCAGGAAGACGTCCCGCCGGTCATCGCCAAGTTCAAGGAAAAGGACCCCGGCATGGAGAAGATCTTCTCCGACGCCGTCGGGTACGCCGTGTTCCCCACGGTCGGCAAGGGGGCGATCGGGATCGGCGGCGCGCGAGGCAAGGGCTGGGTGTACCAGCGCGGCGGCGTAATCGGCAATTCCACGCTCACCCAGGTCTCGATCGGCTTCCAGCTTGGCGGGCAGGCCTACAGCGAGATCGTCTTCTTCCAGACCAGGCAGGCGCTGGACAACTTCAAGCTGGGCCACCTCAAGCTCGACGCGCAGGCCTCGGCCATCGCGCTCACTGCGCGGGCGTCGGCCGACCTGGCCTATCGCAACGGCGTCGCCATCGTGACCATGGCCAAGGGCGGGCTCATGTACGAAGCGTCGGTGGGCGGGCAGAAGTTCTCGTTCACACCGGTCGGGAAGTAGCCCCGGCGGTGACCGAGCGGGAGCTGGGTCGCGGCGGCATGGCCGCCTTCTCCGCGGGCCGGAGTACAATCCCTCGCCCTATCCTGTTGCCGGGCCCGAAGGTATCCTTGTAACGACTGCAGCTCCCTCCTTCAGAAGGTCATGAGTGCCAGACGTGCGCGGGCAGCTCCAAAGCAGCTCGGCGAACCGGCCTACAACCATATCGGCGTCATTCAGGATCGACTTCTTTCAGGCCGCGCACGCGCCCTACGATCTCAAGCTTTGCCACCGCCGGCCGCCGTCACGGCACGAGGGTCCATGAAGCCTGTGACGACCCGTGGCTGATCTCCGCACCGCGCTCCAGGCCGCCCTCGGCGACCGATACCGGCTCGAGCGGGAGCTGGGTCGCGGCGGCATGGCCACCGTCTACCTTGGGCACGACCTCCGCCACGACCGCCCGGTGGCGCTCAAGGTGCTCCATCTCGAGCTGGCCGCCTCGCTCGGCCCCGAGCGGTTCCAGCGCGAAATCCGCATGGCCGCCCGGCTCCAGCACCCGCACATCCTCTCGATCCACGACTCGGGCGAGGTCGCTGGCGACGCCTCGAACCCTCCCATCCTCTGGTTCGCGATGCCGTTCGTCGAGGGCGAGTCGCTGCGCGACCGGCTCAAGCGCGAGCGGCAGCTGCCGCTGGACGACGCGGTCCGGATCGGGCGCGAGGCCGCCGACGCGCTGGAGTACGCCCACCGGCACGGCATCATCCACCGCGACATCAAGCCGGAGAACATCCTGCTCTCGGGCGACCACGCGCTGGTGGCGGACTTCGGCATCGCCCGGGCGCTGGCCGGCACGGACAGCCAGCTTACCGAGACCGGGACCACGCTCGGCACGCCGGCGTACATGAGCCCCGAGCAGGCCGCGGGCGAGCGGACGATCGACCACCGGAGCGACATCTACTCGCTCGGCTGCGTGATCTACGAGGCGCTCGCGGGCGAGCCGCCGTTCACCGGCCCCACCGCGCAGGCGATCATCGCGCGGCGGTTCACCGAGGCCCCGCGTCCCCTGCGGCAGGTCCGAGAGACCGTGCCGGCGGCCATCGACGCGGCGGTGGCCAAGGCGCTGGCCAAGTCCCCGGCGGACCGGTTCGGCAGCGCGGCGGAGCTGGCGCGTGCGCTGGCCGAGGGGACGACGGGAAGCCGGACGGTCGAGGCGCCACGCGCCGCGCCAGCGGCGGCGGTGGCACCCGTGGCGGAAACGAAGACCATGGCCCAACCGGCGCGCGCCCCCAGCCGCCGCTTCCCGGTCACGACCGCGCTCGCGATCGGCTTCCTGCTCGGGCTGGGGGTGCTGTTCGGCTGGCTGCGATCCCACAACCACGGCGACGAAACGCCGGCCGGGACCAAGCGCCTGGCGGTGCTGCCGTTCGAGAACCTGGGCGCCGCCGAGGACGAGTACTTCGCCGACGGGGTGACGGACGAGGTGCGCGGCAAGCTGGCCTCGCTCGCCGGTCTGCAGGTGATCGCGCGCAGCAGCTCGGGACAGTACAAGAAGACGGCCAAGTCGCCGCAGGAGATCGGCCGGGAGCTGGGGGTGGACTACCTGCTCACCGGCACGGTCCGCTGGGAAAAGGCGGCCGGGGGGAACCGGGTGCGGGTGAGCCCCGAGCTGATCCGGGTCGGCACGGCCGCGACCACCTGGCAGCAGCCGTTCGACGCCGCGATCACCGACGTGTTCCAGGTGCAGGCCGACATCGCGGGCCGGGTGGCGGAGGCGCTGGACGTGGCCCTGGGCGCGACCCAGAAGAAGACGCTGGCGGAGAAGCCGACCGAGAACCTCGCCGCGTACGAGGCCTTCCTCAAAGGCGAGGAGGCCGGCCAAGGGCTTGCGTCGAACTCGACGCGGGACCTCAGCCGGGCCCTCGACTACTACGGCCAGGCGGTTGCCCTCGACTCGACGTTCGTCCAGGCGTGGGTGCAGCTCTCCCGGGCGCACTCCTCCATCTACAACGTGGGCACGCCCACCCCGGAGCACGATATTGGCGCGCGCGACGCCGCGGAGCATGCCCGGCGACTGGCCTCGGACCGTCCGGAGACCTACCTGGCGCTGGGTGACTACCAGCAGTTCGTGCGCGCCGACTTCGAGGCGGCCAGCGCGTCGTACCAGGCTGGGATCGCGAAGGCGCCGGCCAACGCGGACCTGTTGAGCGCCGCCGGCCGGGTCGATCAGAGCCTGGGTCGGTGGGAGGCCTCCGCCGAGAGCTTCAGCAAGGCCAACGCTGTCGATCCCCGCTCGGCGCTCAACGCCCGGCGCCAGGGCGTGGCGCTGCTGTGGCTCCGGCGCTACCCCGAGGCGGACGCGGCCTTCGTGCGTGGCATCGGGATCTCGCACGACATCGTGCTGCTCCACTCGGGCAGGGCGATGGTCCGCCTGGCGCAGGGTGACCTCGCGGGGGCGCGAGACGTCATCCACCGGATCCCCTCGGACGTCGAGCCGACCGGCGTCGTCACCAACCTGGCGACCTACTGGGATCTGTTCTGGATCCTCGACGAGAACCAGCAGCAGCTCCTGCTCCGGCTGCCGCCGACCGCGTTCGACGACGATCGCGGCGCGTGGGGGCTCGCGCTGGCCGAGACCTACGACCTGCGGGGCGACCACGCCCGGGCCCGCGCGTACGCCGACTCGGCGGCGGCCGCATTCCAGGAGCAGATCAAGGCGACGCCGGACAACTCGCAGCTCTACGTCCTGCTGGGCACCGCGCTCGCGTACCTCGGGCGGAAGGACGAGGCGGTCCGCGAGGGCAGGAAGGCGGTCGAGCTCGCGCCCGTCTCGAAGGACGCGTATGGGGGCGCGTACGACCAGCACCAGCTTGCGCGGATCTATATCCTGGTGGGCGAGCCGGACAAGGCGCTGGACCAGCTCGAGCCGCTGCTCAAGATCCCGTACTACCTCACGCCCGCGTGGCTCCGGATCGACCCCGCGTTCGATCCGCTGCGCAAGGACCCCCGCTTCCAACGGCTCGTGGCCGGGACGTCGTGAAGCCGGAGCTCCGCGCCCAGCTTCAGGCCGACCTGGCCGACCGCTACACCCTCGATCGCGACCTCGGCCGCGGCGGCATGGCGTCCGTCGTGCTCGCCCGCGACCTCAAGACCGACCAGATGGTGGCGCTCAAGGTGCTCCACCCCGAGCTCGGCTCCACCGTGGGCGCCGACCGCTTCAAGCGCGAGATCCGGGTGGCGGCGCAGCTCAGGCACCCGAACATCCTCGGCATCCTCGACTCGGGCGAGACCGCCAACGGCCAGCTCTGGTTCACCATGCCGTTCGTCGAGGGCGAGAACGTCTACGAGCGGCTCCAGCGCGAACACCAGTTCGCGCCCGGCGAGGCGCTCCGGATCACGCTCGCGGCGGCGAGCGCGCTGGCCTACGCGCACGCGCACGGCGTGGTCCACCGCGACATCAAACCGGACAACATCATGCTGGCCGGCGACCAGGTGCTGGTGGCCGACTTCGGCGTGGCGCGCGCGGTGAGCGAGGTGGCGGAGAAGCTCACCGCGACCGGCATGATCGTCGGCACGCCCACTTACATGAGCCCCGAGCAGGCCAGCGGCGACAAGGCGATCGACGGCCGGTCGGACATCTTCGGGCTGGGCTGCGTGGCGTACGAGATGCTGGCCGGGGAGCCGCCGTTCAAGGGTCCCAACCCGCAGGCGACGCTCATGCGGCGCTTCATGGGGCCGCCGCGGCCGCTCCGGCCGATGGTCCAGATCCCGGAGCATATGGAGGCGGCGATCGTGCGCGCGCTGGCGAAGGACCCGGCCGAGCGGTTCGCCACCGCGGCCGAGTTCGCCAGCGGGTTGGCGGGCCTGGCCCCGGCCCGCCCCCCGGC
>JBOHSB010000397.1:0-2546 GCA_050733015.1 Gemmatimonadales bacterium | reverse complement strand
CATCAGAAACGACCGCCTCATCCCGAGCGCAGCGAGGGATCCCGCCCGGGACTGACCCGAGCTCAGAAAGGCAGGTCCCTCGCTGCGCTCGGGATGAAGGGTCATTGCTTCCGGTCATTCCTTCCCCTCACCACCACCCCCACCCTCCGCCCCCGAGCCACCCGTCTGCCCTTCCGCCTCCGCCTTCTTCCGCTCCCACCACGCTAGCCGCTCGGCCACCTTCTTCTCATACCCGAACGACCCCGGCTGGTACAGCGTCGTGCCGCGCAGCTCGTCCGGGAGGTACTCCTGCGGCAGGTACGCATCCGGCGAGTCGTGGGCGTAGCGGTAACCCTTCCCGTAGCCCAGCTCCTTCATCAGGCCCGTCGGCGCGTTCCGGATGTGGAGCGGCACCGGCGCGGCTGGCGTTTCCTGCGCCGCCGCCATGGCCGCGCCCAGCGCCGCCTTCGCGCTGTTCGACTTGGGGGCAGTCGCCAGGTAGATCGTCATCTCGGCGAGGGGCAGGTAGCCTTCTGGCGGCCCGAGCATGTGGAACGCGTCGCGCGCCGCCACCGCCAGGATCAGGGCGTTCGGGTCGGCCAGCCCGATGTCCTCGGCGGCCATGGCGATGGCGCGCCGGAACAGCGTCATCGGGTCTTCGCCCCCGTCGATCATCCGGGCCATCCAGTAGAGCGCGCCCTGCGGGTCGCTGCCCCGGAGCGACTTGTGGTAGGCGGAGAGCAGGTTGTAGTGCTCCTCGCCCGTCTTGTCGTACCGGGCGAACCGCTTCTGCATCGCTTCCCGGGCCACGTCGACGGTGACCTGGCCGCCCTCGCCCACGTGGGCCGCCGCCGCCTCGAGCACCGTGAGCGCGCGCCTCGCGTCGCCGTCGGCCTCGACCGCGATCGAGCGGAGCGCGTCGTCCTCCACCGCCAGCCGCTGTCCACCCAGGCCCCGCTCGTCGTCCTCGAGCGCGCGCCGGAGCACCACCTCGACGCCCTCCGGCGTGAGCGGCTGGAGCACGAACACGCGGGTTCGCGAGAGCAGCGCCCCGTTGATCTCGAAGCTGGGGTTCTCGGTCGTGGCACCGATGAGTGTGAGCGTGCCGTCTTCGGACGGCGGCAGGAGGCTGTCCTGCTGCGCCTTGTTGAGCCGGTGGATCTCGTCGATGAACAGGATGGTCTGCGCGCCGCCGGATTCGAGGCGCCCCCGGGCCGCGGTTACGATCTCCCGGATCCGGGGCACGCCCTCGGTGACAGCGCTGAACGGTACGAAGACCCGCTGCGATGCACTGGCCACCAGATGCGCCAGCGTCGTCTTGCCGCTGCCCGGCGGGCCCCAGAAGATCATCGACCCGGGCACGTCGCGCTCGATCGCCTCGCGCAGCGGCCGGCCTGCCCCGAGCAGGTGCTCCTGACCCACGAACTCGTCGAGCGTGCGTGGCCGCATGCGCGCCGCGAGCGGCTGAGCCTCGCGGGCCGTGGCGGCAAAGAGCGAGGTGCCCCCTCCCTCGGTGGTGCGCTTCCGGACCATCAGCGAATCCATCCCTCCAGCAACCGCTCGGCGACGAAGAACGCCAGCGCCCCGCCGAAGAACGCCGCGGCCGTCAGGCCGCCGCGCCTGGCCTGGAGCTCCGGCACGAGGTTGGACGCCGCCACGTACAGCGTGACACCCGCCGAGAGCGCGAGGCCGTGCCGCGCGAGCGGGGCCACCTGCTCGGTCAGGGCGACCCCGAGGACCGTGGCCGCGCCCAGCACGGCGGCGGCGCCGACGGCGCGACGGCGACCCTGGCCTCCCGCCACCATCACGCTCGCGATGGTAACGCCCTCCGGCAGCTTGTGCAGCAGCACCGCCAGGAAGAGCAGAACGCCCAGCCGGCCGGACACCAGGAACCCGCTCGCGATTGCGACGCCGTCGAAGAACGTGTGCAGCGTCAATCCCAGCAGGGCCGAGATGCCCGCGGCGGCGCTGATGCGGTGGGTCTCCTCCCCGAAGTGAAAGTGGGGTGTGAACACGTGCTGGGCCAGGTGCACGGCGAGGTACCCGGCCAGGACGTAGACGGCGCCGTCCGGCGAGTCGCGCAGGACCTCGGGCAGCACACCCAGCGTGGCCACCGCCAGCATGAACCCCGCGCCGAACGCCAGGCAGGCGTCGATGAACCGCAGGCTCCGGCGCTCGCCCCGCACGACGGCCAGCGCGCCCGCCACGTTGCCGAGCGCGGCCGCCAGGGCGAACCCAAGGGGATTCATGCCAGCTTCCGCGCGATGGCGAGCAGCGAGTCGGGAGTGTTGCGCGTGGGGTCGTCGAGCACCCGCTCGAGCAGGATGCCCAGCACCTGACCCAGGCGCGGCCCGGCCAGACCCAGCGCTTGCAGCTCCCGCCCGCCGATCGCGAGATCCCCCCGGGTCAAGGGATCGCGGTGCGCGCGCACGGCCTCGACTTCGCTCGCCCACGGGGCCGGGCTACCGCTCCGGATGGCGTGCAGCTCGAGGAGGTCGTCCGCCGCCCGCCCCACGGCGGAGAGCCACCGCCGCACGGCGCGCGGGTCGCCGCCGGCGGGCGCGGCC
>JBOHSB010000396.1:0-3663 GCA_050733015.1 Gemmatimonadales bacterium | reverse complement strand
GCCACGTCGGGTCGGAGCTCGAGCGCCAGCGCCAGGGCCTCGGTCCCGTTCGACGCCTCGCCGACCACCGAAAAGCCGGGAGCGGTCTCGAGGACGTGGCGGATGCCGGTGCGCACGATGGCGTGGTCGTCGGCGACCAACACCCGGATCGCGGGCTCGTTCATGGGGCGGCCACCTCGGGGGAAGGCTCGACCGGCAGGACGATCTCGAGCGCGGCGCCGCGCCCGCGCGAGCGGCCGAAGCGGATGCTGCCACCGAGCGCGCTGATGCGCTCCCGCATGCCGGCCAGGCCCATGTGGCCCTCGCGCTCGAGCCGATCGCCGCCGCCGGCCGGCGGGCCACGGCCGTCGTCGTCGACGTTGATCCGGACGACCCCGGCGTCCGCGGTGATGCCCACGTCCACGTTCCCGGCGCCGGCGTGACGCCGGACGTTCGAGAGCGCTTCCTGCAGCGCGCGAAACAGCGCGAGCTCGGCATCCTTGGAGAGCGGCGGCAGCGCCGCAGGAGCCGTCAGGGCCACCTGGATGTCGCTCCTCGCGCCGAAGTCGGCGACCAGCGATCGAAGCGCCGGGAGCAGGCCGAGGTCGTCCAGCAGGGAGGGGCGCAGGTCGTTGGTGACGCTGCGAATGCTCCGGATGCCCGTGTCGATCAGCTCGAGCGCCCGATCGAGCCGGTCGGACTGCGCCGGGCCGACCCCGTCGCGCAGCAGGCCCAGCTCCATCTTAACGGCCGAAAACACCTGCGCGGTCTCGTCGTGCAGCTCGCGTGAGAGCCGCCGGCGCTCCTCCTCGTGCTGCTGCACCATCCGGGCGGACAGCCGGGCGAGCTCGAGGGTGCGGTCGTGGAGCCGGGTATAGAGGTCGGCGTTCTCGAGCGCCGCGCCCACCTGCTGACCCAGGGCCACGAGGAACCGGTCATCGAGGGCGGTGAACGGATCGCGCGCGTCGCCGACCAGGACCAGCGCGCCGATCACCTCTTCCCGCCGGAACAGCGGGAGCACTGCGGCGTAGGGAAATGCCGCCGAGCCCGGCTCACGCCAGTCCCCGGTGAGCTGCGGCCGTCCGGTCTCGAGCGCGCGGGCGAGCACCGCGCTCGCGGCGGGGTCGAGGGTGGGATCGCGCCGCTCGCACACGCCGGCGCCGCGGACCAGGCGGGGATGGCGCTCCTCGTAGAGATAGAGCGCGCTCCCGCGGACGGCCGGCAGAGTCAGCGGACGGGCCAGCAGCGCGGCCAGGACGTCGGTCTCCCGGCTGGCCAGCTGCAAGTCACCCGAGAGCGCCGAGAGCGCGCCCAGACCGCGGCGGAGATCGTCGAGCACCAGTAGGAGGATGCCGGCCCCGACGGCGAGCGCAAACAGGATGTCGAGATAGTAGCCCCAGGGCGCCCACGTGCCACGCGCCCGGAGGAACGGGTAGTCGAGGTGGTGCAGGCCCCACAGCGCGAACGCGACTGCGAGCAACGTGGCGCCGCTCGAGGCGACGCGCCGGCGGTAGCGGAAGAAGACCCAGCCGGTCCAGAGGGTGGCCAGGCTCAGGAACAGCACCGCCGGGCCGGCGGCCCACAGGAAATGGTCCAACCGGTAGATGGCCACGTACGACCACAACGGCGGGAACAGCACGACTGCCAGATACCAGGGCCGCCAGCGAATGCGCTGGGAAAAGACCAGGGCGGCATACAGCAGCGCGAGCGCGGTCCACCCGGTTACCACCTGGTGCCAGTACAACCAGATGCGCTGGCCGCTCAGCATGAAGCTGGTGATGGCCCCGACCCGCAGCAGGTATAGCCCCCAGGCCGCCGCCCACCACGCGAAGTACGGCTTGCGATACCGCGCGAACAGAAAGGCGCAGAGCAGTCCCAGCGCCGCGGTGATGGCGGCCTGGAGCAGGGCGGCGTCGAGCTCGATATCCGTGGCGGGGGGTATGGGGCCCTGGATCACAGCCGAAACAAACGGCGGGGGGCGACGGGGCGCAACGTGGAAGGCGGGAAGGCTTTCCGCCTTCCGGCCTTCCCGCCTATCGCTTCCAGCTGCTCAGTACCAGCCGATCGGCTTCTCATCCAAGTTGATGAACACCTGCTTGGTCTCGAGGTACTCCTCGACCCCCCAGTGGCCCAGCTCGCGGCCGAAGCCCGATGCCTTGTACCCGCCCCAAGGCGCCTCGACGAAGGTGGGCTGCATGTGGTTGACCCACACGATGCCCGCCTCCAGCGCCTTGACGACCCGGAAGGCCTTGAAGATGTCTCGGGTCCAGACCGCGGCGGCGAGCCCATACGGGGTGGCGTTGGCGATGCGGATGGCGTCGGCCTCGTCGGTGAACGGGATGACGCTCATCACCGGCCCGAAGATCTCCTCCTGGGCGATCTTGGCCGCGTTGTCCACGTCGTAGAAGATGGTGGGCTCGACGTACCACCCCTTGTCGAACTGCTTGGGCGTGCCCCCGCCCACGGCCACCTTGGCTTCGCCCCGGCCGACCTTGAGGTAGCCGGCCACCCTGTCGCGCTGCTCCGCGCTCACCAGGGGGCCCATCTTGGTGTCCCGCTCGAGGCCGGGCCCGAGCCGGATGGTCTTGGCCTTGGCGGCGGCCGCGTCCACGAACTTCTTGTAGATGCTCTTCTGCACCAGCACCCGGCTTCCCGCGGAGCACACCTCGCCCTGGTTCACGAACGTGCCGAACAGGGCGCCGTCCACCGCGTTCTCGAAGTCGGCGTCGGCAAAGAAGATGTTGGGCGACTTGCCGCCCAGCTCGAGCGAGACCCGCTTGAGCTGATCCGCCGCGCTCCGCATGATGGTCTTGCCCACCTCGGCGCTGCCGGTGAAGGCGATCTTGCGCACGTCGGGGTGGGCGACCAGCGGCGCGCCGGCACCGGGACCGTCGCCGGTGACGACGTTGACCACGCCCGGGGGCAGCCCGACCGCCTCGAAATCCTCGGCCAGCTTGAGCAGGGTGAGCGGCGTCTGCTCGGCGGGCTTGATGACGACGGTGCATCCGGCGGCGAGGGCCGGCGCGATTTTCCAGGCCGCCATCAGAAGCGGATAGTTCCACGGAATGATCTGTCCGGCGACCCCCATTGGCTCGCGCATGGCGAAGGCGACCGCATCGGCGGGAACGGGCAGCACCTCCCCGTTGATCTTGGTGGCGAGGCCGCCGTAGTACTCGTAACAGGTGGCGGTGTCGTCCATGTCGTATTCCGACTCGACGATGGGTTTGCCCGAGTTGATCGTCTCGAGCTCGGCGAGCTCGCTCCGGCGGGCCCGGATCCGCTCCGCCAGGCGGAGCAGGATGCGGCCCCGCTCCTGGGCGCTCACGGTTTTCCATCCGCCCGCGTAGAAGGCGCGGTGGGCGGCCTTGGCCGCGCGGTCGATGTCGGCCGGTCCGCCGGCGGGCACCTTGGCGATAACGCCCTCGGTCGAGGGGTCATAGACATCGAACGTCTTGCCGCTCTTGGCATCGACGAACTTGCCGTCGATATACATCTGGTACGAGGTGACCTCGGATTTCCGGGTCTTGCCCCGTGCCGTGGCCGTACTGGTCATGCTGCTCCTCCAGTCTCTGCTGCTTTCTGGGCTTGTTCGTGGGCTGGGAGGGAATCTGGATTAATCTATCACCGGGACGGGAGCGGAGTCAGGAGTCACTCGAGGTTGAGTCACCCTGAGCGAAGCGAAGG
>JBOHSB010000395.1:0-23669 GCA_050733015.1 Gemmatimonadales bacterium | reverse complement strand
CCCGTGTAGCACACGTACGTCACCTGATGCCCGGCCTCCTCGCACCACACGCCCAGCACCTGGGGCATGATGCTGGCCAGGTTGGCGTTCATGAGCCGTCCGTAGAGGCTGTTGCGGGGGCTCTTGGTGACGAGATCGAGGATGCCGATGCGGCGGCGGCGGGGTGGTCGATGCGCGATGTTATGGATGGGTGACACGAGCATCGAGGCACCTTCCTGTCGCAGGTGGGCACTCGAATCGCTGGGTCCCGGAACGGGGCGGAGTAATTGGAGTGGGTAGGCCAGGCGGCCTATCGCCGGGCAGGCGCCTGGAGAGTATACTGCAGTGCTACATATCGCAAGGCTATATCCTGTAGCGGTCCGATACCCACCCGAAAGGCCTCATGGTCCGCCTCCGGATCGACAAGCTCATGGCGCGTCGCGGCATCTCGGCGTACGCCCTCAGCCGCGGTGCCGAGATCAGCTACCCGAGCGCGTACCGGCTGTCCCGGCCGGGCGGCCGGTTCGGGCGATTGCACGCGGACACGCTGGACCGGCTGTGCCGGTACTTCGAGGTCCAGCCCGGGGCGCTGATGGAGTGGGTGCCGCGGCAGCAGTGAGGCTCAGAGCGAACTAAGCGAGGCGAAGGGGCGTGCATTCGGGCATGCCCCTTCACCGCGTTCAGGGTGACTCGAAGCTCACGCCGGAAACGGCACCCACACGTGCCCGCAGCTCGGGCACCGGGCGTCGCCGCCGGTCACCATCCCGGCCATCGGCGTGCGCGGGCGGCCGCGATGCCCGCACGCGGGACAGGGCCCCGGCCGGCGAGGGTGCCACGGGTTGGTGCAGCCGAACGTGATGTGCCCACCGGCGTCCCGAACCGGCACCAACGGCCATCCGTCCTCCACGCAGGCCGACATCTAGTGAGCGGCCGTGTCCGGGGTCTGGCTCGCCGCCCGGGCGAGTCGGGCCACCGCCGCCAGCACCGCGGCCGGCTGCTCCTCCTGGATGTACTGCCCCGACCCTGCCACGCTGTCGATCCCGAAGTTCCGCAGGGTCGAGCCCAGCATGGCCCGCTGGTCCGCCGTCACCTCCGCCGGATGCCGCACCGTCCCGACCAGGAGCAGCACCGGCACCGTGCACCGGTGCAGCTGGTCCGCGAGCGACGTCGGCTCCTTGGCCTTCGACATCCGCTGAAACGCGTCGATCGAGCCGCTCATGTCGGCGACCTGGCCGGCGGTGTAGCCGCGCACGACCGCATCGGTGACCCAGGTCGTGTCGCCCGAGTTGCGGACGATCTCGCGCCGCACGTCATGCCGGAGCGCCGATTCGTCCATCGCGAGCTTCACCAGCCCGCCGCCGAACTTGAACGCTCTCTTCATGCCCGGCGTGGCCGCGCTCTCGGCGGGCCCGCCATCGATGGAGAGGAGCCCGCGCACCAAGTCGGGCCGGACGACGGCCAGACGGAACGCGATCGCGGCGCCGCTGCTCTGGGCCACGACCAGCGCGCCGGTCACGCCGAGGCTGTCGAGTGCCCGGCTCACCCGCCCGGTCTGGGCGGCAAACGAGTAGTCGGCTTCCTTCGGGTGCGACGACCAACCGTAACCGAGCGGCTCGACGACGATGGTGCGGTAGCCCTGCTGGGCGAGCGGGCCGGTGAGCATGCGGTAGCCGAAGGCCGCGCCGAAGATGCCGGGGATGAGGACCAGAGGCGCGCCGCTTCCTACGGTGGTGGTGCGAAGGACCTCGTTGGGGCCGACCTGGATGTCGCGAACGACGGGATCGAGCGGCGGAACGGTGTCGCGCACGGAGCCGGCGACGAGGGCGATGGTGAGGAGCAGCAAAGGGACTCCCGGGGGAAGCGGGCGGCGGCGGTGAGGATGTCGATCGAGATCGGGCTCGCGCGGGACGGTGCGAGCGCTTACGGTGGAGCGGCTCGGCGGGACCGGAATAGCGCTGCTCGAGCTGTGGAGTGCACCACGAAGTCTAACGGCTGGTACGTCGCTTGGCGAGCGTCACCCGTGCGCAGGCGCCGGGGAGCCGAGCACCGGTCACTCCGGCCGGTATCGCCGGCGGCCAGGGGAAACGACGCCGGCGAAGGAGCCGTCCCAATGGGCTGCGAGATGATCGCCGTGCTTCGGTTGAGCGCGCTGGCCATGGTCTTCATGATGCCGCTCCACCACGCGGGGCGCTGGTTCGACTTCGGCCATCGCATGGTCGCCCGGATCGCCGAGCAGCGCTTGCGGGCGCATACGCTGGCGGCGGTCCGGGACATCCTCGAGGGCCAGAGTCTGGCCGACGCGTCGGTGTGGGCGGACAATATCAAGCAGTATCGCCACGATGCCGATGCCCTGCACTACGTCGACTGGGCGATGGAGGGACACCGGATCGCGGCCGAGCACGCGTATCGGCTGCCGCGCGGCGGCCGGGTCGACGAGCGGTACCTGGAGGCGAACCGGCCCATCATCGATCACGCGATCATCGCCGCCGTGGTACTCGTCGAGGAGGTCGGCCCGGTCCGCGGGCGGTGCGGTGGGGACGCCGGTGTAGCCGGGAGGATTCACCGACGCTCGTCTCTGACGATGAGGTGCAGGTCCCCGAACTCGTGCCACAGATATCCGCCCTCCACTGCCGCCTCGTAGGCGAGCGCCACGTGTTGGCGACCCACCAGCGCCTCCAGCATCGCCAGGTGTGACGAGCGCGGCTCGTGCAGTCCAGTGAGGAGGGCATCCACCGCCCCGATTCCCCGATCCGGCGTGATGACCAGGTCGGTCCAGCCTTCGCCCGGGTGCACGCGGCCGTCGGTCGAGGCCACCGTCTCGAGCGCGCGCACCACCGTCGTCCCCACGGCCACCACCCTCCGGCCCGACCCGCGAGCTTGATTCACCGCCTCTGCCGTCTCGGCCGGCACGCGGTACCGCTCGGGATACGGCGTCTCGCCGGCCTCGAGGCTGGCCACGCCGGTGTGCAGCACCAGCGGCGCGACATGCACGCCGAGGAGCGCGAGCCGGGCGACGACCGCCGGCGTGAACGCGCGTCCCGCCGACGGCATCTCGGCACTTCCCGGCTCAGTGGCGAACATCGTCTGGTAGTACGTCAGGGGCCACGCGTCCCGGAGGTAACCGTAGCGAATCGGCGCGCCGTGCCCGGCGGCATACTCCAACACGCGGCCCGGCACATCGAGCTCGGCTACCCAGAGGCGCACGCCCGGAGGTGTCGAGTGTCCGGCGTGCCGGGAGGGCTCGAGTGGTGAGCCGGGCATCCGACCCCCGGGCCGATAGGGCCCGAGCAGGGTGGCGGTTCCCCCACCTTCGAGTCGGAGCCCCTCCCCCACCCGCGCGCCGAGCAGCGGGACGGTACCCCCCGGCGAGAGGCGGCGCAGCTCTATCACCCACTGCCGCTCGGCCCCGCCAGGCAGCGGGGTCGAGAGATGCAGCTCGACCGGCTCCGCCGGCTGCCCACGCCCACCTTCCCTCACCGCGTCGAGCGACGCATTGATCGTCGCGCTCGCGTTCACCACGGCCACGTCGCCCGGGCGAAGGTAGTCCGGCAGATGCCGGAAGCGCGCGTGGGTGATCAGCTCGCCCCCGCCCCGGCTCACCATGAGCCGCACTCCGTCCCGGGCGAGCCCTCGCGCCTCGGGCGGCTCCCGCGCGGCCGGAACCTCCGTGGCCTTGCTCCACTGCTCCAGCACGGCGGCCGCGGTCACGCGGCCTCCGCCCGCGCCGAGGCCAGGGCGGCCGCCGAGTAGCGGCCGCTCGGCAGCTCACCTTCGAGCAGCCGCACGAAGCCGGGCACGACGGTCTCCGGCAGCGGGCGGTCGCTGATGTCCTCACCGGGGAAGGCTGCCTGGTGCATGTCGGTGCGGAGGTCGCCCGGATCCACCCAGTACACCCTGAGGTCCGGCTCCTCGACCGCGAGGACCGCCGATAGCTGCTCCAGCGCGGCCTTCCCCGACCCGTAGCCGCCCCAGCCGGGATAGGGGGTGATGCCGGCGTCGCTGGTCAGGTTGACGATGCGGGCGCCCAGCTTGAGCTCGGCACGGAGGTCCTGGATCATCCCCAGCGGTGCGACCACGTTGGCGAGGTACACCTCGACCAGGGTCGCGAGCGGGTAGTCCGCAAGCCGCGGTTGCGGGCTGGGCCCGAGGATGCCGGCATTGTTGATGAGCGCGTCGAGCCCGGTGTGTCCGCGGCCGAGCACGGCCAGCTCGGTACGGTGGTCGCGGTCGGTCACGTCGCCGGCGAGAGCGGCGACGTGGGTGATCCTGGCCAGCTCGTCTCGGACGGCGCGAAGCCGCACGGGGTCGCGGGCGGTGATGATGAGGTTCCAGCCCCGCGCGGCCAGCCCGCGCGCGAGCGCCAGGCCGAGCCCGCGCGACGCGCCGGTGATGAGGGCGGTGCGCTCTTTACCGATGTAGATGTCGTCCGTCATGTGAGCCTCCATTCGTGCGCGCGTTGGCGCGGACGAAGGATGGCTCTGGTGGGGGGCGCGGGTAATTGAACGGTGGGACGGGAGGGGGGATGGAAAACGGACAGGGGGAGGGCTGTACGAAAGGACAGGGAAGCCAGGGCTCAGGATGATTCGCGTTCGCTCCGAATCGAGATCAGCCCCGCCCGCGCGGCGATCGTCACCGCCTCCGTCCGATTCCCCGCGCCCAGCTTCGCGAACAGCGAGCTCACGTGGAACTTGACGGTACGCTCCGACACCCCGAGCTCCGCCGCGATCTGCTTGTTGCCGAGCCCGCGGGCCAGTACCTCGAGCACCTCGTGCTCGCGCGGGGTGAGCGACGGGCCGCCGGGCGGCACCTCCCCCCGCACCCGCCGCAGCACCGCCGACGACGCCACCGACGCCAGCAGCGATCCGCCGGCCGCGACGGTCCGCACCGCCGCGAACAGCTCGGCGCGCGGCGCGCCCTTGAGCAGGTAACCCGCCGCCCCGGCCTCGACGGCCGCGATGATCCGCTCGTCGGTATCGAACACGGTGAACACGATTATCCTGACGCGCGCGCCCTCGGCGACGAGGCGGCGGAGCACGCCAACGCCATCCAGCTCGGGCAGCTCGAGATCGAGAAGCATCAGGTCCGGGTCCGTCCCTGCGACGAGGGCCACCGCCTCGGCGCCGGTCGCGGCCATGCCGACAACCTGGAAGTCGGGCTCGGTCTCGAGCATCGCGACCAGTCCTTCGCGCACGACAGGGTGATCGTCGGCGATCGCGATCCGGATCACGCGCCCGCCCCCGCCGCGGTAAGCGGCACGGCCACGTCGATCGCGGTGCCGGCACCGGGCGCGCTCTCGACCGTGAGCGTCCCGCCCAGGAGCCGGGCGCGCTCGCTCATCCCCACGAGGCCGAAGCGTCCCGCCGGCACCGACGACGGGTCGAACCCCGCGCCATCGTCCTCGATGCGCAGGCGCAGGCGGTCCGGTTCCCAGATCAGCCGGACGAGCGCGCTGCCGGCCCGGGCGTGGCTCACCAAGTTGGCCACCGCCTGTTGGGCGATCCGGTAGAGCCCGACCTCGACGGCGGTGGGCAGCTCCCCTTCTCCGTTCGCGCCTGGTTCGGTCCGGACCGCGATGCGCGGCGCGCCGGCCCCGGCCGAGGTCTCGGCGGCCAGCCGCTCGAGCGCTTCGGGCAGCGAGCGCCCCTCGAGCGGCGCCGCCCGGAGCTCGAGCACCGACCGCCGTGCCTCCTCGAGCGTGGCCCGCGAGAGCGTGAGCGCGCGCGCGGCCGATTCACGCAGGTGCGGGTCGCCGGCCGCACCGGCCCGCGCATCCACCGCCTCGAGCTGCATGGTGAGGGCCGCGAGGGATTGGGCGATGGTGTCGTGGATCTCGCGGGCCAGCCGGTTCCGCTCCTCGGCGGCGCGGAGGCGGGAGCGCTCGACTGCCAGGCTCACCAGCGCGCCGGCGGTGGTGAGCAGGTTGAGCTCGTCGGGCGAGAGCACCCGCCAGTCGCTGCTCGCCACGTTCAGCATGCCGAGGTGGCGGGCGCCGGCGGTGAGCGGGACGCTGGCGTGGCAGCGGAGGGCGGTGTCGAGCGGCCCGGCCGTCTCGGCCACCTGCGCCAGCCGGCTGCACCAGACGACGTTGACGTTCGCGGCGCCGCGGAGGTCGCCCGAGCGGAAGGTCTTGAGGCAGTAGCAGTCGCCGTGCATCGCCTCGGGGTAGGCCTCGAGTACGCGCGGCAGGGCACGCGCGGCGGCGAGGCGGGGCTCGTCGCTGCCCTCCTCGAGCAACCAGACCCAGCCGGTCTCGAGGCCGAGCGCCTGGGCGACGGTGGCGAGTGCCGCGTCGAGCGATTCGGCCAGCCCGGCGGGGCGACTCAGCGCCTGGGCGAGGGCGGTGAGGGTGGCGAGCTCGCGGGTCGGGGGCATGGGAGCAAGATGGGGGCGGTCGGACGCGGAGAACAGCCGAGCGAGCGCCACACACCCTACACCACCGGCGCGGCCTTGCACGAAGCCGTGGTGGTGTCAGCGTCCTCGACACCGGCAACAATTTGAGGATTGTGTCGATCCCTCCCGGTCGCGATAGTGAGACGGCCCAAGGGGGGACGTGGGGATCGGCGCAGGTTGGGCTCTCACCGCCATGCCTCGCTCATCGGCGTCGCCAAGGCGAAGAACCCCGACATGAGCGGCGGCAGTGGCAACGTGATCTTCGCGTCGCTCGGCACGAAGAGCGGCGCCCCGGTGACGACCAAGATCATGCTGGAGCAAAGCGCCGCCGCCGGCTAAGATCACGACGTGCGCCACCGACGTCACCGGTACCGTCGCCGACGGGGACATCTGCTCCACGCAGCACGAGGGCTTCGTCCGCGCGACCGGGAAGAGCAGCTTCCGGAACGTGACGACCGCGCTCACTACCATCACGCTCGACCCCCTGGCGGACGCGGCCGCCCTGATCGCTTGTGGTGGAACGACGGTGGGACTGTTCGATCCGTGCCTCCAGGGCTACTTCTGGCAATACGACAACACTGGTCTCAAGCTGCTGCAGGTGGGGTTCTATCAGAATCCCGCGTAACGTGAGCTGGCACATGGCCGGTACCGAGCTGGCTCGTGACCGACGACCAACGCGTGCCGGTGCGGGAAACCTGGCTCCTGCTCCAGCCCCCCAGGCCCATTTCCTGCCTCACAAGTAGCTGATCCACAGCGAGTTGCTCCTCGTGATTCTACGGTGATTCGGGCGTGACCGCCGGCCGTATACTGGCCGCGTCAATGAAGGCCGCCCCCGACCTCCCGAGGAGAACATGATGCGCGTCCCCAGCTCCCAGTACCCGACGGTCCGATCGTTCCGCTCCATGCTTCCCCGGCTGCTCGTCCTCGCGGTCGCCGTGACGTTGGCGGCGTGCGGCGGCGACGAGAGCCCCCTGGCTCCCGCGGACGAGCCCGCCAGCGACGCCCTGGCGCCGGCCGATGGGGTGGCGCCGGCCGATGCCATGGCCGCGCTTACCACGCCACGAATCCTCTTCACGTCGTACGCCAACATGCGTGGCGACCTGTACCTGACGGATGCCCAGGGGAGCACCCGTACCCCCCTCACCACCTGGGCGAATACCGAGTTCGCGCCAAGCTGGTCCTACGATCACAAGCGCGTCGCGATGGTGCGCTTCCGGACGGACGCGACCAACGCTCAGCACTTCGACATCTACCTGATGAATGCGGACGGCACCAACAAGCGCTGGGCGAAGTCCTATGCCTCCTCGTTCCAGATCATGGCTCCCTCCTGGTCGCCCGACGGATCGCGTCTGGTGGTGACCGTGCTGCTGCAAAACCTCCCCTACGTGGCCACGCTGGACCTGGCCACCGGCACGCTGTCGCTCGTCTGGTACCTGGGCGGCGGCTATGCGCAGGGTCAAGATCCGTCCTACGACCCGACGGGCAAGAACATCCTCTACATCGGCAGCTCGCAAAAGACGGTGGACATGGTTGCTCCCGGTGGGCTGCACTACGGTCTCGCGGTGTCGGACACGCCGGTCAGCGGTCCCACCTACTCACCGGATGGGAAGAAGGTGGCCTACAGCCGGTTCGTCACGGGCACGAACAACTCGGAGGTCTACGTGAAGACCATCGCCACCAGCGCGGTTACGCGGCTCACCAAGTCCGGCTCGTACGATGGCGAGCCGAGCTGGTCGCCGGACGGAACCCGGATCGCGTTCGCGAGCGATCGGTCGGGCAGGCCGCAGATCTGGACCATGAGCAGCAGCACGGGTGGGAACCTCGTGCGGATCACGAACAGCAGCAGGGACGACGGGGAGCCGGCATGGTCGCACTAGGCAGCGGGTGCGGCGCGTGAGGATACGTCCGAAAGGAATGACAGTCCGATGGAAGGAATGGCATCCCGACGACCGGGCTGTCATCCCGAGCGCAGCGAGGGACCTTCCAAGCCGGGGTTCGAGCCCGGCTAGGCAGATCCCTCGCCACGCCGTCATTCAGGCGAACCCGCGGAAGACGCCGTCGACATCCACCGAATCGGCGAACTCCCCGAAGTCCATGTTCGCGATCGAGAGGTTGTTCTCCACACCCCACATCTCGGAAGGAATGACGCGAAAGCTCCTGCCGGGCTCGGCGTACAGATCCACCACCAGCACCCCATGCTCGGGATCGGCGATGGTGTGGCGGTCCACCAGGAAGAGGAACGTGTGCCGCGAGCCGGGGCGGACGAGCTCGGGGACCTCGGACGGCGTGAGCCCTTCGAACTCGGGATCGCTGAGGCAGTCCACCGTGGCCATGAAGTCGCCGGAGGGCGCGCGGATCTGGCCACAGATCGCGGCCCACGCGGCCTCATCCGAGAAGTCGGTCCGGAGCACCGCGGCGTTGGTGGTTTCGGGGATCGGCTTCGTCACGGTGACCGGGCAGCAGTGAAGGTCACGACCCCGCCCTTCATCACCCACTTCACCTGCTGGTAGTTCCGCACGTCCGCCAGCGGGTCGGCGCCGAGCGCGACCAGGTCGGCCGCCTTGCCCCGCTCGATCGTCCCCAGCTCAGCCTCCCGTCCCATCGCGCGCGCCGCGTTCCGCGTGGCCGCGACGAGCACTTCCATGGGTGACAGGCCGGACTCGGCGAGCAGTATCAGCTCGCGGTAGAACGAGGGCCCGTGCAGCGTACCGGGATTGCCCGCGTCGGTCCCGGCCGCGAGCGTGATGCCGGCGTCCTGCACTCGCTTTGCGTTCGCCTTCGCCGTCGCGGTCTCCTCGTCGGACCGCCGGATCGTCGCCGTGTCCGTCCACCACGCTCGTCCGTGGGACGGATGCACCGGGCCGGATGCAACCAGCGCGCGCGACGTGGAGTCCGCGCACGCGAGCGGGTACAGCCGGCCATCCACCGTCCCCTTTCCCGCTTCCAGGTACCCCTCGATCACCGTGATCGTCGTGATGTAGACCACCTTGTGGGACCGGGCGAGGTCGAGGAACTCGTCGTCCACCGGCCGGTCGCTCACGCTGTGGACCAGCACGTCCGCGCCGGCGCGGATGGCGTCCTTGGCCTCCCACAGCCCGGTCGCGTGCACGATGACGCGGAGGCCCAGTCGGTGCGCCTCTTCGACCGTCGCGCGGACTAGCGCCTGGACTCGCGTGGTATCGGGCGGCTCTGGCGGCATGATGTACCAGATCTTGATCGCGTCGGTCCTGAACGCCGCGTGGGCGCGCACCGCGTCGCGCACCACCGAGTCGCTCGCCATATAGATGAACTGGCGCTCGGCGGGCAGGTTGAGCCAGAAGTCGATGGTCGAGAGCAGCGGGCCGGCCGCCGCGATGCGCGGCGCGCGGGGATCGTTGGCGAACCGGTCGCGCAGGGCCCAGGTCCAGGGATAGCCGCCCACGTCGAACACCGACGTGATGCCGGTGCAGAGATAGCTGCGGAAGAACCGCTCGGGGTGCGCCTCGAGGCCGGCCTCGACCTTCGCGTAGGGATAGGTGTCCCGGAGGTCCGCGGTGTCGGGCCGGCCGTCGAACCAGCCGGTCTGGCTGAAGTGAACGTGGGCGTCGATCAGCCCGGGGATGAGCCAGGCGCCCCGGGCGTCGGTGCGGGTGGCGCCGGCGGGGATGGGGCAGGCCTTGCGGGGTCCGGCGCAGGTGATGCGGTCGCCGCGGACGAGGACGACGGCATCGGCGACCGGCGGGGCGCCGGTGCCGTCGATGAGCGTGGCGCCGGTGATGGCGCGGGGCGCCTGGGCGGACAAGGAGGTCGCCGCCGACAGCACCAGTGCGATTGCCGAAATGACGTTGGGGAGGCTCATGGGCTCGCCATTGTGAACATCGCTTCGTGGGAATCGCTTAGGAAGCTTGGGTGCCCGGCGGCGAGCAGGGGGAAGAAGAGTCATCCTGAGCGAAGCGAAGGAGCCATGCCCAGACGCATGGCTCCCTCGCTTCGCTCAGGGATGGCTCGAATCGCCGGCTCAGACCGATTCCAGCGACCCGTCCAGCACCGGCTCCGGAACCCCGAGCAGCTTCTCCATCTTCTCCCGCGTCCCGGTCCCCGGCGCCGGCACATAGGCCACCAGCCGAAGCGACGACATCCGCTCGTCCAGCACCTCCAGCACGCTGTAGTCGAACACCAGCCGCCCCGCCTCCGGGTGCTCGTAGTGCTTGACCCCCTCCTGCGCCGTCTCGATTTCGTTCTCGTGCCACCAGCGCTCGAACTCTTCGCTCCGGCTGCGCAGCAGGGTCACCAGCTCGTTGAACCAGGGGTCGTCCACCCGGCTGGCGTAGGTGGCCCGCAGCTTGGCGACACAGCGCCGGCCGTGCAGCTCCCAGTCCACCAGGATGGACCGCATCCGGTCGCCCAGGAAGAGCTGGTAGAGCGCGTTGCGCTCGATGCCCTGGAGGGGCGCGAGGTCGCCGTGGATGACCGAGGCGGCGCGGTTCCAGGCCACGATGTCCCACCGCTCGCCGAATACCCATGCGGGGCCGTAGTCCAACTGATCGATCAGTCGCTGGAGCCGGAGGCTCACCGACACGGACCGGGGCAGGTCCGAGCCACTCGCGGGAACCGCGTAGCCGCCCAGCGTGAGCAGGTGGCGGGTCTCGTTGGGCTCGAGCCGGAGCGCTTCGCCGATGCGGGTCAGGACCTGCGCCGAGGGGCGGACTTCGCGCGCCTGCTCGAGCCAGGTGTACCACTCGGCGCTGACTCCGGCGGCGGCGGCGACCTCCTCGCGCCGGAGGCCGGGCGTGCGCCGCCGGCGGCCGCGCGGGAGGCCCAGCTCTTCCGGCTGGCGCCGCATGCGGCGGGTCTTGAGGAAATCGGCGATCTCGCGTCTGCGTTCGTCGCTCAGCATCGCTTCACCCTCTTGCGGGTCCTGGGGCTCAACGGTCGCTAGGGTCCGGAGCGCCCTACCGAGTCCACCCTCCTGAACACGCTGGCGGTGCGGTCCTCGGTCATCCAGGGACCACCAATACCAGGATAACCACTTCCTTATCCCCGGATACCCGGATGCTAGTGTGCATCCGGCAGGAGCGCAAAGGGCGCAGGAGGCCACGGATCGGAACCTCACCGCGCGGCTCCCGGTTGCACAGGGGGCCGAAACCGAGGACATCGCGCGGTGGTACTCACGACGAAGCACCAAGAGGATGGCATGAAGACTCGGAAACTCGGCACCACGGGCGGCGACATCTCGGCCATCGGCCTGGGCTGCATGGGCATGAGCTCGGTCTACGGCCCGGCGGACGACGCCACTTCCATTTCGGTGATCCACCGCGCCATCGAGCTGGGGGTCACCTTCCTCGACACCGCCGACATCTACGGCACGGGCGGCAACGAGCAGCTGGTCGGCCGCGCCATCAAGGGCAAGCGCGACCAGGTGATCCTCGCGACCAAGTTCGGCAACGTGATCAAGGGAAGCTGGGCGGACGGCAAGGGCTACGACATCGACGGGAGCCCCGCCTACGTGAAGCGCGCCGCGGAGGCGAGTCTCCGCCGGCTGGGGGTGGAGACCATCGATCTCTACTACCAGCACCGGGTGGATCCCAGGACGCCGATCGAGGACACGGTGGGCGCGATGGCCGAGCTGGTAAAGGAAGGCAAGGTCCGCTACCTCGGCCTGTCGGAGGCCGCGCCGGAGACCATCCGGCGGGCCCACGCGGTGCATCCCATCGCGGCGCTGCAGACGGAGTACTCGCTGTGGACCCGCGACCCGGAGCACGAGGTGCTGCAGCTGACCCAGGATCTCGGCATCACCTTCGTGGCCTACAGTCCGCTCGGCCGAGGCTTCCTGACCGGGGCGCTCAAGAGCCCGGACGACCTGGCGCCGAACGACTGGCGCCGGCTCAACCCGCGATTCCAGGGCGACAACTTCCAGAAGAACCTGGAGCTGGTCGAGGAGCTCCAGGCCATGGCGTGGAACAAGGGCACCACGGCCGCGCAGCTCGCGCTGGCGTGGCTGCTGACCAGGGGTGAGAATGTGGTGCCGATCCCGGGCAGCCGCCGGATCGAGCGGTTGGAGGAGAATGCCGAAGCGGCCGACATCAGGCTGACGGAGAACGAGCTCCACCGGCTGGAGGTGATCGCGCCCGTGGGGGCCGCTCTGGGCCTGCGCTACCCGGAGCCGATGATGGCGGCGCTCAACGGCTAAGCGGAGAACGCGCTTGCGAACGGAGAACGCGATGGACGAGATGACTGCGGTGAGGCGGGCGGTGGACCGGTTGCTGGCGGGAGAGCTTGGGCCACTGCTCGACCTCCTCGCCGAGGAAGTGGAGTTCGAATTGGCCGGCGCGGAAGCTGAGCCGGACAGCAGTAAGGAATGTGGCAAACGGGCGGTGGCGGACTATTTCACCGCGCTCGGCGGGCTGGTGGCGTTCTGGCAAATGGATTACACCGCGAGGGGCAACCAGGTGGTCGCGTGGGGCAGGGAGAGCTACACGGTGGAGCACTGCGGGCTCGAAGGCCGGTGTGACTTTGCGCTGGTGTTCGATCTCTCCGCAGGCGCCATCACCCGGTTGCAGATGATCGAGGACCTGCGTGCGTTCATGCGTGGTGGGGGTTCGCTGGTCGAGGCACCCGGCGATGGGGGCTGGCCAGGATGGCCGGGGCTGGCTCGGGGACGGCGATTGGCGGTGCATACCTGAACGCGAGGGGTGACTCATATCAGCAAGCGCGGCCGCCTGGTCGCGCTCAGCCGCTCACGGCCTCGTCCGCGCCGAAGGCTAGCGGCGCGGCCTGAGCCGGAGCACTGCGCCGTTCGCGTCGTCCACCACTAGATAAAGGAAAACCGTCCGGCCCCGTGCGGACGTCTCGGATCCGCGACTTGAGCCCTCGCAGCAGCGTCTCCTGCAGTACCACCTCGCCATCCCTTTACCTTCGTGACACACCCTGAGCTCCTCGCCTTCCGCGAGGAGCTCAGGGTCTTGGGGAGGTCGGCCAAAGCTGGCAAGAGCCGCCACGCCGGCCCTCGGCCAACGGCTCATGACCTCGCGCGTGCGATTGTAGGATCTATGGTCCTCGCACCCGGCACGGGTAGGATCCGAGCGCGCCCGATGGGATGTCCGGCCGCACTGGCTCATCCCCCGCCATGGCAGTAGCCTAGAGCACGCCCCGATGCGAGCCTCTCCCTGACCGACGCGCTCGACCCCCTCCGCACGGCCCTGGCCGATCGCTACGTGCTCGGCCGCGAGCTGGGCGGCGGTGCCATGAGCCGCGTGTTCGTAGCGGAGGAGACCGGCCTCGGCCGGCAGGTGGTGATCAAGGTGCTCCCGCCGGATCTCGCGGCCAGCCTGAGCCTGGACCGCTTCCGCCGCGAGATCCACCTGGCCGCGTCGCTCCAGCACCCCCACATCGTGCCGCTACTCTCCGCCGGCCAGGCCGGCGAGCTGCTCTACTACACCATGCCGCTGGTCGAGGGCGAGTCGCTGCGCGCTCGGCTCCGGCGCGACGGCGAGCTGCCCGTGCCCGAGGCCGTGCGCATCCTACGCGACGTGGCCGACGCGCTGCGCTACGCCCACCGGCACGGCGTGGTGCACCGCGACATCAAGCCCGACAACGTGCTGCTCTCCGACGGCCACGCGCTGGTGACCGACTTCGGCGTGGCCAAGGCGCTGGACGAGGCGCGGCAGTCGTCCCTCACGAGCACCGGCCTCGCGCTCGGCACGCCGGCCTACATGGCGCCCGAGCAGGCGGCGGCGGACCCGCACACCGACCATCGCGCCGACCTCTACGCGCTCGGCGTGCTGGGCTACGAGATCCTGGCCGGCCGGCCGCCGTTCACGGCGCCGACCGCGCAGGCGGTGGCGGCGGCGCACATGCTCCAGGCGCCGACACCGCTCGCGGCGTTACGGCCGAGCGTTCTGCCGGCGCTCGCGGCGCTGCTGATGCGCTGCCTTGAGAAGCGCCCAGCCGATCGGCCGCAGAGCGCGGCCGAGGTGCTGCACACGCTCGAACTCTCGACGGCGCCGGTGAACGGCCTCGAGCCGGCAAGCGGATGGGGTGGCTCGATCGGTCGCGGGCCGGCGGCGCCTGGATCGGCCGTTCGGGATTGGGCCGCTCCGGGCACCGGGCTCCGGGTTCCCGCTGGAAGCGCTCGCCATCCGCCTTCGGTTGCCCACGGCTCGACGACGTCATCGGCGGCGCCGTTCCACCGGCCCGAGGCCTCGCGCCGCCTGCGCGTCGCCCTCCTCTCGCTTGCACTCGCCGCGCTCGCCGGCGTAGCGGGCTGGCTTATGCTCCGCCGCTCCGGCGGCGCCGTGCCGCTCGATGCCGACCTCGTGGCCGTCGCCCCGTTCGACGTGCCGGACGCGAGGCTCGCGCTCTGGCGCGAGGGGTTGGTGGACGTGCTCTCGCGCAACCTCGACGGCGCGGGGCCGGTCCGGAGCGTGCCGCCCACGACCGTGATCCACCGCTGGCGCGGGCGTGCCGACCGGCCGTCGGCCACCGACCTGGGCCGTCGCACGGGCGCGGGCGTCGTGGTCTTCGGGAGCCTGCTCGGCGCCGGGCGTGACTCGGCTCGGCTCACGGCCACGGCGCTCGACGTATCAAACGGCCGTCCGCTCGCCGACCTCGAGCTCCGCGACGCGGCCGACCGGGTGGACCGCCTGGCCGACTCGCTCACGGTGCGGCTCCTGCGCGAGCTGGGGCGGACCCGGCGGATCGAGGTCTTCCGCGCGACCGCGATGGGCTCCACCTCGCTGCCGGCGCTCAAGGCGTTCCTCCGCGGCGAGCAGTGGTTCCGCGGGGCGTCGTGGGACTCGGCGATGGCCGCATACGACGCGGCGATTGCGCTCGACAGCGAGTTCCCGCTGCCGCTCTGGCGCTCGGGCCTGGTGCTGGGCTGGTCCCACGAGGCGGGCGACTCGGTGTCGGTGGCGCGCGTGACCCGGGCGGGCGCACTGACCCATGGCCTCGCGCCGCGCGACAGCCTGCGCCTCACCGCCGACTCCATCCTGGCCGGCCTCTACAAGGACGCACCCCGCGTGAGTCTGGCCGCGATCCGGCGAGTGCAGGCGATCGCCGAGGGCCTCACAGGGCGCTACCCGGACGACGCCGAGTCGTGGTATCTCGCGGGCGAGGTTCGCTTTCACTGGGGGTCGGCCGCCCGGCGCACGCCGCGCGAGGCGCTCGAGGCGTTCGACCGCGCCATCCAGCTCGACTCGGCCTTCGCCCCGGCCTACATCCATGCGGTCGAGCTGGCGCTGTGGCTCGACGGCCCCGAGGCGGGACACCACTATGCCGAGCGGTATCTCGCCCTGGGGTCGACGAACACCGAGGCGGCAGGCGTCCGCCTGGCGGACCAGCTCATGGATCGCCCGGGGACATCGCGGCCGAACGTGGACAGCCTGCTGCGCGCGGCGCCGCCCTCGGCGCTCAGGGACGCGCGGCTCGCGCTGGAAGACAATCCCGACTCCGCCGAAGCGGCGGTGGCGGTCGCGCGCGCCCTGGCCCAAGCGCCCGAGGGCGACGCGGCGTGGCTCGGCCGGGCCGAGCGCGAGCTGAGTCTCGGCGTCCTCCTGCTGTTTCGGGGCCACGTGCGGGAGGGAGCCAAGATCGTCTTCGGGAATCCGGCGGCGCTTCCGATCCACCTGACCGAGGCGGCGCTGGTGAGCTCCTCGTTGCCCGAGAACGCGGAGGGCGTGCTGCGCGGGATGCTCGGCGGCGACCGCCTCATGGCCCTCGGGACCACCCTGCCCGTCTGGGCGGCACGCGGGGACAGTGCGACGATCCGCCGGATCGAGCGGACCGCCGACTCGGTCGCCCGCGTCACGCCGAACCCGGTGAACCGCGGCATCGTCCGCTACGCCGCGGACGCGGCGCCCGCCTATCTCGCGCTCGTCCGGCACGACACGGCCGCGGCGGTCCGGATCCTGGAGTCGCTGCCCGACTCGCTCTGCGCGCTGTGCTATATCCAGCGGATGACGCTGGCCCAGCTCCTCGCCGCCCGGCAGGAGGACCAGCAGGCGGCGACGCTGCTCGACCAGTGGTTGGTCGACCTGACCCTGCCGAGCGGCGTGCTGTGGACGCTCGAGCGCGGGCGGGTGGCCGAACGAATGGGGAATCGGGAGAAGGCGGCCCAGTCGTACCAGTACGTGGCCAACGTGTGGCGGCACGCGGATCCCGAGCTGCAGCCGTACGTGGCGGAGGCGCGGGAGGGGTTGGCGAGGATGACGAGCGAGCCGAGGTGATGGGGACGTCCATGGCGTACTCCCTCTACGTCGCCCTGGGCGACTCGATGACCACCGACCACTATCCCACCTGCGACGTCCGCAACCTCGACGCGCCGCCGGCCCGGCTGGACCCGCTCGGCGCGGCCGCCCTGCTCCACTCGAACGACGACGCCCGCTGGCCCGAGTTCCGCGGGCACGACCTGGACCATCTGTTCCACGGAGTGGAGTTCCTGAACCTGGCCGAGGACGGCGCGATGATCGACGACGTCGCGACCGAGGAGCTCGCCCGGCTGGGCCACGACTCGAACGATCCCGGCATTCTGCTCACCCTCACCGCCGGCGGAAACGACCTGCTCGACGCGCTCGCATCGGGGAAGTCGCTGCAGCACGCGGTGCGGCAGATCGAGGCGGGGTACGCCGATCTGGTCGCCACCGTGCGGGAGGAGCTGCCGGCCGCCACGCTGGTGCTCACCACCGTATACGACCCGACCGACGGCACCGGCCGGCTTCCCGGGCTCGAGTCCCTGGGATGCCTGCCGCTCGAGTATCTCGACCGGTTCAACCAGCGGGTGCGGAGCCTCGCCCGGGAGAGCGAGCACACCCTGCTGGCCGACGTGCACCGCCATTTTCTCGGGCACGGCGTGAGCGCGCCCGAGGCGGATCGGTGGTACTGGCGCCGGAATATGATCGAGCCGAATGCGCGGGGGGCCAGCGAGATCCGGCGGGTGTGGGGGGAGGCCGCGACATAGGGGGTCTCGGACTTGACATCCGACCGCGGGATGGACGGTCCCCGTCGGTCACGACCTCGTTTCACTACTTGCCGGGCACGCCCTTGGCCTTCGCCTCGTCCGGCGGCTTGCCCGACGCCCGCACTGCCATCACCCGTTGCAGCATGTCGAACCAGAACGGCGCGCCCAACGAGACGGCGAGGGCGGTTACCACCAGACCGAGGGCCTTGGGCCAGGTGACCTGCGCGAAGCCGGCCTCGCCCCAGCCGAGCGGCAGCCCGAGCGCCTGAAGCTCGCCGATGCTCGCCCCGACCTGACGCGCCTTGGCATTCACGACCGAATCCGGCTCGCCCGGTCCGGTCGTGGTCGGAGGTCCGGCCAGCGCGGCCTGCGCCGGTGCCCCCTCGGCGTAGACTTTGGCCTGGGCCACCAGCGCATCCCGCAGGGCCGCGTCGGACGAGAGTCGGTTCGCGATGCTAATGGTGTCCGCGTTGGCGGCGAAGGTGAGCGCGGACGCGAACAGCAGCGTGAGCCACTGGGTCTGCCGTTTGTACCACCCGGATACCCGCTCCATGGACTGGTCGAACCACTCCTCCAGACGTTTCTGCACCAGCGCGAGATCGTCGCCGGCTCCGTCGATCACGAGCAGGAGGACGCGCCGGAGATCGGGATTCTGCAGGTCGAGCGCGGCCGCCTTGAGCTGCGCCGCGCCCCGCGGACCCGGCGAGTCGGCCGGCAGCAGGGAATCCAGGACCGCCTGCGCGAACCGCGAGGAAGGGATGTAGGACGGCCAGCGCCGCCGGTACAGGCTCTTGATGAGTGGATGCGCGTAGATATCGGCCGGGGCTAATTCCCGGGTGTGTCCGGTCGAGGGCGGCTCGGCGGAGCCCGCCAGCAGCAGGTTCTCGATTCCGAGGAACAGTTTCTTCCCGCGAAGATTGAAGATCGCGGCGAGAACCTCGTTGAGGGACGTGCACGCCAGCGCGAGCACCAGGTACAGGAGGATCAGCCCGAGGGCGACGTCCAGGATGGGGAGTCCGAACATGGGGCGACCGTCCTACTAGTGGAGGAAGCTTCGCAACGGATTGAAATTGGTGCCGTCGTAGTACGCGAGCTGCGCGTAGTGATGCCACACGCCGTGAGGGGGCTGGGGGACCTGAGGCGGGTTCGGGGGCGGGTACTGCTTCGGATCCACCGGCCACTCGACGTCCCCGGTCGCGACCCGGGCCGGAATCAGCCAGTAGTCGCCGGTCCGGTAGGTGTTCGCCTCATTGGTCGGTGCGGGAACGAACTGGATCTGCACGCCGTCCTCCAACGTCCACCAGCCACCCTCCGTGATCTCGAGCGCGCCGTCGCCGTCCGCCAGCGCCGGGCGACCTGAGGCCGGATCACCGCCCTGATAGTCCCAGCGGCGCAGCAGCAGTGGCACCGATCTCTTCAAGTCGGGGCCGGGCAGATCGCCTGTGGCCTCGAGCAAGACCGAAACGTCGTCGGGCTGGACGTCCGTCACCCGTGCGAGCGGGCACCACTCTCCCCGCTGCACCAGCAGCTCGTCCACCACCTCGACCCAGTCACCAACCTTGAGCGTACGCCGGTTGTCAGGGCCCAGCGATTCGAGCTGCGCGACCCCGTTACCGAGGGTGCGTATGGCAAAGCAGACCGAGCCGTCGTCCCGCGACCACTTGAAGGTGGCCTCGCCGGCCTTGCCCGCGGTGTGCACCTCAACCCGGTACAGCTGATTCTCCGCACCGCGGTAGCGGGACTCGGGCGAGAGGATGCAGGGGTCGGTGGAAGCGTCCGAGGGCTCGACGCGCGCGCGGAGCAGGCCACGGTACGCGGGTTGCAGCCCCGCCACCAGTTGCTCCGGTGAGGGGTCCCCCTTGGCGAACCGGACCTGCCACACCACCTTGGAGCGGATCGCGCTATCCGGACCGCCGAGCGCGATCTCCCGCATGGAGCCGTCTTCCAGGTAGCTCACCGGCCGCTCCCAGACATCGAGATAAACCATGGACCCGGCGGGGAGCTCGGCCTCGTCGGGCTGATAGTCGGGCTGGTGGAGGTAGGTGCACCCCGTGCCCCCTCCCGGTTCCCACCGCCCCGCCGGCTCGTTCTCGCACAGGATGCCGTCCACGTAGTACCGGCCGGGGCCGATCTTGAAATCCTTCCCGTTCCCCGGTATCGACTCGATAAGGAAGCCGCTGTGGTCCTTGTCCGGCCCCCCGTGCGCCCCGAACACGTCGCGTGCGAGCGTGCGGATCAGGTGCAGCAGGATCGCCGTCTGCTCGTTCCCGTCGGCGTCCAGCATCACCCGACCCTGCTGGAGCAGGACCCGGGCGAAGTGCTTCTCGCGGTCGAAAGTGTCGCGCGTGATATCCGGATTCATGTGGCGCTCCTAGCTCGCATGGATCACTCCGGCGTCGCTGCCGGCCGGCGTGTATTCCGCCAGCCGGGCCCGCAGATTGGCCTCGCGCTGGGGCTGGAACAGGTCGTGAAACGCGCCCATCTCCGCCTCGTCCTCCGCGCCACCCGTGATCTCGTCGGCGCAGGCGTCGGCCAGCTGCGCGTACGTGGCCGTACCATATCGCGTGCTGTTGAATCGGGGCCGCACCCGCGCCCGTTCCCGCGCGCGCGCCGCCGCGACGTCGGCAGGGCCGGCCTTTCCGGCGGTCACGACAGGCCGCAGCTTGGCTTCGATTGCCCCCTCGACCAGATCGGGCTGGCAGTGGTAGCGCCGGGGAGTCCGGGAGTCGGGCGCCACCGAGCAGAATCGGACGCAGCCGAGCTGCCGCCGCGCCACTCGCACGGCTCCGGTGAAGATCGAGTTCTCCGCCAGCCGGATGGCGTGGGCCGCGATCCGGCCGAACACCGTCGTCCGCGCGATGCGGAGCTCGGCGTACGCGATATTGGCCTCGCCCCCGCTCACGGCCGCCCGCTCGTCGTCGGTGGCGTCGACGATGCTGTCGCTCACGGATATCCGGAGGGGCTCCTCGGCGGCTTCGTCGGCCACCACCTCGATCGAGCCGACGATGCTCGATTCGATCCGCACCTCGGTGCGCGTGTTGATGAGCTCGAGGCTGGCTTCGGTGGGGTGAAGCGGCTCGCAATCGCAGTCCAGGGCCCATCCTGGAACGAGGGTGCAGTGGCGGATGGTCAGGTCACACAGGTCGCCACCATTCCCGTGCCTCCGCTCCTCGTGCCCACCCGACCCGCCGTAGACCTGGACGCCGCGGCCCGCCACCAGCAGCCCATCCAGCGTCACCTGGCTCCCCTCCCTTCCGACGATGCTGAGCGCGTCGGGAAGCGAGGTCCGCCAGTCGAGGAGCTGAATGACGGGGCGCGCGCCACTCGCCGCCTGGATCTGGAGCGTCTGCCGTTCCGCCAAGGTCAGGTTGACGGGCTCGACGTACACCTCGCTGTCCCGGATCTCGATGACCGCGTGGCGGGGACGATCGGCCTCCCACTGCCGGAAGGCGTCGTTGAGCCTCGCCACGACTCCCTCGCCCTTCGCCGCGCCCACTCGGTACTTCCGGAAGCTGAGGGCGAGGAGCGCGGGATACGCCCCCTCGAGCAGGACCCGGTTGAGCCGGACACGTCGTTCGCCCACCGGCGCCTGCGCGAGCAGCGCGCGCGCCTCGGCAGGGACGTGGGCGTCGTCGAATCGCTGCGGGCTGTAGAGCTGGTCGTCGCCCAACAGCTCGTTCAGCCCGGCCAGGAGCGCGGTTTGGAGCTCCGCCGAGGGGTCGGCCGCGTCGTCGTAGTCCCGGAGCAGGTCCTGGGTCCCGGTGGGCAGGCGGTCGCGCAGGTATTGGGTGGCCTCGTCCGGTGCATCGCGGAGCGAGCGCGCCAGCGCTTTCCAGTCGAGCACGTCGTCCTCGTGGAGCCGGGAGACGGCGTACATGGAAAGCCCCGGGATGTCGCGCCGGTACTCGCCGCCGCCCATGTCGGCGCTGAAGCCATAGTGGTACAGCACCCGGACACCCTGGCGGGGCACCTGCCCCGAGGGGAACGCGATCCGTCCGAGGATCGGGTCGATGGCCACACGGTTTCTGGGCGGGCGGTACCGCCAGCCGGTCAGGTCCGCGACCAGCACTGCCTCCGCGGGGACCGGCTGGGGTGCGTCCTTCCGCGGCCACTCGGGCGTCCAGACGGCCAGGCTGGCGTCCGTGCCGTAGTAGGCCGACCGCGACCGCTCCAGCGCACGCCGCCGGATCGGCACCGGCAGATTGAGCTCCTCCGCGATGTTGGTCGGCTCCGGCTCGGGCCGCGGGCGGTTGTAGAGTCGAGTGTCGATCCCGAGCGGGCTGAACGTGAAGCAGTGTGGTCCGGCCTGCTCGAGGCAGAGCGCGGGCACGGCGCGCGGCTCGATCCGGCCCTCGGGCGGGCCGCCGGAGGAGTACGACCGGAGCCTCCAGACGAACAGTCCCACGCTGGGGATGTTGAACCGACCCGGCGTGCGCGTCGAGCCGGGGCGGCGGACGTCCACGGAGTGCGCGATCCGGTCGAACGGCCCGCCCAGCAGATCCAGATCGTCGCCGGACCGCAGGTCGGCGGTCCGGCCGCGGTCCAGGCGGCGGTGCGCCAGCGCCTGGGCGTAGGCCAGCTCGCGGTAGAACTCGACGGCACGCGCGGGCCACCCCGCCACATCTCCGGACAGCAGCTCGAGCAGGGCGAGCGTTCCCTTGCGCCGGCGGTCCCGGAGCGAGTGCGCCACGTCGCGCCGGGGGACCAGGGTCCGGTCGCGCAGGCTCCCGCGCGCGCCGGCGTCTCCGCCAGGCTCGCCCGCCTCGTGAACCGCGCGGTAGCCGACCAAGTCACCGATGTATGGAACGACCCAGTCCTCGCAGGTCTCGATGAACCAGTTCTCGTACAGCTGCGAGATGTCGGTCTCCACCACCTGCACCTGCTCGGTGATCACCCGCAGCAGGTCGCGGAGCGGATAGCCCTGCGCCGCGTCCCGCGTGCGATAGACGACGAGCAGCAGCTCGAACAGGCGGTCGGTGGGGGCGGTCATGGGAGCACCTTCAGCAGCAGCGCGTCCGGCACGTCGGGCGTGAGCCACGCGAGCTGCGCCGGCAGCAGCCGGGGATCGGGGTCGGGCGCATCGGTGTTGGGCCGACCCGGCCACGCCGAGATGCGGTCGTTCCGCTTGGGGTGCTTGGCCACGCTCTCGAGGTCGGCCACCTCGTTGCCCTCGCCGATCGCGTCGAACAGATCCACGTCCACGTAGGCCACGCCCGGGACGGCCTGGGCCACGGCGAGCACCTCGCTCAGGAATACGCTTTGGCCGAGCTCGCGCCGGTCGAAGCCGAAGGCCGCGAGCAGGGCGCTCCGGACGCGCGGCTCGGCCGACTCCCACTCGTAGTCGGGCAGCAGCTGGATTCCCGCGCTGATCACGAGCAGGCGCGACTCCCTGGGAACCACTTGTACCTGCTGGTACGGATCGCCGAAGCGGTGGAAGGCGGCGCGCAGGTTCCTGAGAAGGTCGGAGGTCGAATCGATCGGGATGTCGTCCACGCCCGCGATCGTGACCAGCACGATCTGAGAGTGACCGTCGGACAGCCGCGCCGCGCTGGCCTTCCCGATGCCGGCGAAGCGGCGCGCGAAATCGGCATAGTCCTCGACCGAGACCAGGCGATCGAGCGGCGAGGTGGCCAGCGGCACGTTGCGGCGGATCTGAGCGGGACGGTCGGCGTCCGCGCCGCCGCTGGATCGCAGCGGATTGACCACGCTCTTCACGCCGAGCGGGCGGGTGGCGAGCTGGCTGATCCGGCCCGCGTCGACGTTGCCCGGCCGGCCGATGCCGCTCCGGTATTGCGCCCGGATGTTCTCCACACCAGTTGCGGGCCGGAGGCCGTGGAGGCCGTCGCCGAACCCGATCGCCCTCTTGTCCTTCTCGTCGGTGCGGGTGACGTACACCCGGTCCCTCGGACCCGCCCATCCGAGCCCGTCGGTCTCGTGCCACAGCACGTCGGTCACCCGCACATGAAGGGTGCTCTCGGCGCCGTCGGGTGTCGGCGCGGACACGAACGTGAGCGGACTCTGCTTGAGGGCGAACTCCTGGAAGGTCTTGGAGGCGTCCCCACTGCCGAGCACCTCACGTCGGGTCTCGCCGTGGGTCGCGTGCGCGACGTTGGCGTAGATCGAGACGGTGGGACGCCAATAGCAGAACGCCAGGCCGGGCCGATCGGCCGTGCCGCCTGCCAGTGTGATCACCGTGCGGCTGCCCCCCCTGGGGCGTCCGTCATTGGGAATCGGTGTCGAAGGGGTGTCGTGCTCCACTCCGGCGATCATGACCAGCTCGGCGTCGGACAGACCCGAAACTCCGCTCACGTCGGCGCGCTCGCCGCTCACGATGAGCCAGCGGCCCGCCTGGAGACCGGGGTAC
>JBOHSB010000394.1:0-6895 GCA_050733015.1 Gemmatimonadales bacterium | reverse complement strand
GTGATGATCGAAGGCCCCGGCCACGTGCCGATGCACAAGATCAAGGAGAACATGGACCTGCAGCTGAAGGAATGCCACGAGGCGCCCTTCTACACGCTCGGGCCCTTGACCACCGACATCGCGCCGGGCTACGACCACATCACGAGCGCGATCGGTGCGGCGCAGATCGGCTGGTACGGCACGGCGATGCTGTGCTACGTGACGCCCAAGGAGCACCTCGGCCTGCCGGACCGCGACGACGTAAAGGCCGGGGTGATCGCCTATAAGATCGCGGCCCACGCCGCCGACCTGGCCAAGGGCCACCCTGGGGCCCGCGCCTGGGACGACGCGCTCAGCAAGGCGCGGTTCGAGTTCCGCTGGGAGGACCAGTTCAACCTGGCGCTCGACCCGGTCACCGCGCGGGCCTTCCACGACGAGACCCTGCCTGCCGAAGGCGCCAAGCTGGCGCACTTCTGCTCGATGTGCGGACCCAAGTTCTGCTCGATGAAGATCACCCAGGACGTGCGGGACTACGCCGCGGAGATGGCGGCGAAGTCGGAGGAGTTTCGCAGGGGCGGCGGGGAGATCTACGTGGCGCCGTAGGTGACGCGGAGGCGCTGGAGCGGGCCGCTCGAGGGCTCACCCCGACTCCTCCTGTTCCAGGTGGAGCACCGGCAGCTCGAGACGCCAGAGAATGGCCGCGAAGCGGACCGCCGCGATGGCGGCCATCCCGATCGGTGCCGCAACGTCGCGCGGAATGCCGCCGCGCTCGAGCGCCAGGTAGGCGGCCGCGCCGGCGATGGCGGCGCTGGCGTAGAGCTGACCCCGGCGCAGAATGAGTGGGATCTCGGCGCACAGCACGTCCCGCACCACGCCGCCGGCCGTGCCCGTGATCATCCCCATCAGCCCGGCGAGCAGGCCCGATACGCCGGCCTGCTCCGCGATCTGGGTGCCGCCGATGGTGAAGAACGCGAGCCCGAGCGCGTCCGCGACGAACAGCGCGCGAAACGGGGGAACCCGCAGCCGGACGTAGAGCAGGGTCACCGCCGTCGCCACCAGGCAGACGATGAGGTAGTTCGGATCGGCGATCCAGAAGATCGGATGCCGCTCCAGGAGGACGTCGCGCAGCGTCCCGCCGCCGATCGCCGTGACGACGGCGATGACCGCGACCCCGAGCCAATCCAGGCTCTTCCGTCCGGCCGCGAGCGCGCCGCTGACGGCGAACACGGCGATGCCCGACAGATCGAGGAAATGGCGGATGCGGCTGCGCCTCCCACGATTAGGTCGAGGCCCGTTGGGCAGGCGTCGCGAAGGAGACGACGACCCGCGGTGCGGCGGTGATGTGAACGAGAAGCAGGACTAGAGTAGGAAGCGCACCGGTCACCGTCAAGCTCGCGGTGCACGCCGGTGGTGTCCCCCGGACACTACCGTACTCCTCGCCCCGTTGGACGGCCCCGACCGACCGCGTAGTATTGAGGACCATGTCCCCCGAGCGCCTCCGCACCATCATCGTCGACGATCACGACGACCTCGGCCGAATGATCGCGCGCCGGATCGCGGAGCTGGTGCGCGCCCGCAACGCGGACGGCCGGCGGACCGTGCTCGGGCTCGCGACCGGCTCCACGCCGATCGGCGTGTACCGCGAGCTGATCCGGATGCATCGGGATGAAGGGCTCAGCTTCTCCAAGGTCGTCACCTTCAATCTCGACGAGTACTACCCGATGGACCCCGGGAGCCTCCACTCCTACCATCGGTTCATGTGGGAGAACCTGTTCTCCCAGCTCGACATTCCTCCCGAGAACGTGCACCTCCCTCGCGGCAACGTCCCGCGCGACGGCGTGGAGACCGAAGTGCGATGCTACGAAGAGGCGGCCCGCGCCGCCGGCGGCATCGACCTCCAGCTGCTCGGCATCGGGCGGACCGGGCACATCGGGTTCAACGAGCCTGGGTCGGGCGCGGAGAGCCGCACCCGACTGGTCACCCTCGACCTCGTCACCCGGCAGGACGCGGCCGCCGATTTCTTCGGCGAGGAGAACGTGCCGCGCGAGGCGCTCACCATGGGCGTCGCGACCATCCTCGAGGCGCGGGAGATCCTCATCCTCGCCACCGGCGAGCACAAGGCGGCCATCGTGCGCCGCGCTGTCGAGGGCGAGGTGGACCATGAGGTCGCGGCCACCTTCCTCCAGCGCCACCCGAACACGACGTTCTACCTCGACCGCGCGGCGGCGGCGGCGCTCACCCGCGAGGCCACCCCGTGGCTGCTCGGGGCGGTGGAGTGGACGCCGGACCTGGTGGTGCGCGCCGTCGTATGGCTGTCGCAGCGGGCGGGCAAGGCGATCCTCAAGCTGACCCAGCGGGATTACGCGGAGCACCGGCTCTCGTCCCTGGTGGCGCGGTACGGCTCGCCCGGCGCGCTCAACGGGCTGGTGTTCAACGCGCTCGGCGCCAAGATCCGGGGGCGCTCGAAGCTCCCGCGCGATCAGCGGGTCATCTGCTTCTCGCCCCACCCCGACGACGACGTGATCTCGATGGGCGGCATTCTGCACAAGCTGGTGGAGAACGAGAACGAGATCACCGTCGCCTACATGACCAGCGGCAACGTGGCCGTGTTCGACCACGACGTGCGCCGCCACCTCGACTTCCTCCGGCGACTGGCCGCCGAGCGCCACATCCCCGGCGCGGCGGTGGACACGCTGGGCCGCCGGGTGGACGACTTCCTCGCGGCCAAGCGCCCCGGCGACGTGGACATCGCCGAGGTGCTCGACGCCAAGCGCATCATCCGCGAGACCGAGGCGGTGGCCGGGATCCGGACGCTGGGGCTCGACGACAGCGCCGCCCGGTTCCTGAACCTGCCGTTCTATCAGACCGGCATGGTGAAGAAGGCGCCGGTCGGCCCGGCCGACGTGGCGATCGTGCGCGCTCTGCTCGAGGAGCTGTCGCCCGACCTCGTGTTCGTGGCCGGCGATCTCTCCGACCAGCACGGCACCCACCGCATGTGCAAGGAGGCGATCGACCGGGCGCTCGCCGAGCACGAGGCCGCCGGCGGGCGCCGGCCCGAGGTCTGGCTCTACCGCGGCGCCTGGCAGGAATGGCCGGTGACCGACGCCACCTGGCTCGTGCCCCTGTCCCAGGAAGAGCTGCGGCTCAAGATCCAGGCGATCTTCAAGCACCAGAGCCAGAAGGACTCGGCGCCGTTCCCGGGACCGGACGAGCGGGAGTTCTGGCAACGGGTCGAGGCGCGCAACATGGGCACGGCGGCGGAGCTGGACCAGCTGGGTCTGGCGGAGTACTTCGCGATGGAGGCGTACGTCGTCGACGCGGGGAGCGGTAAGCGGTAAGTAGTGAGTGGTCCGTAGTCGGTGGTCGGTGCTGAGCGGTAGTGGTAAGGGGTAAGCGGTTGGTGGTAGATGGTGAGCGGTAGTGGTAAGCGGTAAGCAGTAGACGCCGAGTCGTGAGTGGAGGAAGCCTGGCTCACGAGCCACCGGTTACCGCTTACCGCTCACCTCTTTCCGCTCACCTCTTTCCGCTCACCGCTCAATCCGTCCTGTACAGAATGTGAGGCCGCCCGCCGTGGGCAACCTCGCGTTCCGGCGCCAGCGCGGCCTTGAGCAGCACCCGCCGCGAGGCCAGGTTGTCGGCCGTGCTCAGGGCCACGACCGAGGGAAGCCCCAGCCACTCTCGGCCGATCGTGACGCAGGCCCGCGCGGCGTCGGTCGCGAGGCCCCGCCCCCAGAACTCCGGGAGCAACGCGTAGGCCAGCTCGACTTCCGGCGTCCCTTCCACGCTCAGGTGGCGGAGCCCCGCCCGTCCGAACACCCGGCCCGTCATCGGGTCCCGCAGGATCCAGATTCCGAAGCCATGCTCCTCCCAGTGCGCCAGGTTGCGCTCCAGGTAGGCCTTGGTCTCGGCGTCGCTCCTGACGCCGCCGAGACTCGCCATCATCTGGGCGTTGTTGTCCATCCTGCGCAGGAGGGGGAGATGCGCGTCGGTCAGCCGTTCCGCGAACAGGCGGCGGAGGACGAACGTGGTTGGCGCGGGCTCCCGGGTCTCACGGGGCTCGGTGCCGAGGGCGCTGCCGGGGCGGGCGCCGGGCGCGTCCATCAGGGCTTCCATGGCGAAGGCTCCCGGTCGATTCCATACGTTGCAACAGTGGACGCACGGGGAGCGAGCCGGGTACCCCGTGACAAGTCGTTCGCGCGCATGGTGTTGGGCGGGAGTGCCGGACTATGAGACGGAATGGCGTCACTCCCGGGATCTGACCGCAGCAGCAGGGCGGACCGGGAGGAGTCGAACAGCGTCGCGGTGCGGGCGTGCATGGGACCGAATTCCTCGATCGGGTTGACCGTAGCCGTCGTGCCACACATTGCATGGCGGACGTCAAGCAGATCTCAAGAGCCGGTATCAGAGTGACGGCGATCACGTTGCGCCCCGGTGGGATAGCCTGCAGAATTGGGGTACTATCCCCTTGGCTTCCGACGGCGGTTCGATGGCAACGACCCTGACCTGTCTGCGATGCGGTGGCGATCTCGACGACGGAGATCGCTATTGCGCGGCATGCGGGGTCGAGTCGCTCCGATGCAAGTCCTGCAGCCAGCAACTGCTCCCCACCGATCTCACCTGTCCGCACTGCGGCACCACCGCCGAGCATGCCGTCAGCGCCGATTCGGCGGAGACGCCCGGCGAGGTGTCGGCCGATCTCGACGACATCGTCGCCCGGCTCCGGCGCGCGACGCTGGGGGAGTACGACATCGGCCGCGAGCTGGGCCGAGGCGGGATGGCCGCGGTGTTCTACGCGCACGACCTCGCGCTCGACCGCAAGGCGGCGATCAAGGTGATGTCGCCCGGGCTGGTGCTGGGCGAAGGCATGACCGAGCGGTTCAAGCAGGAGGCCATCACCGTCGCCCAGCTGCATCACCCCAGCATCGTGTCGGTGTATTCGGTGCGGCAGGCCGAGGGTCTGCACTTCTTCGTGATGCAGTATGTGCAGGGGCGGTCGCTCGAGCAGGTGCTCCAGCAGGCACGCCGGCTGCCGCTGCCGATCGTACGGTCCATCCTGTACCAAGTGGGGTCGGCGCTCACCTACGCTCACCGCGCCCGAGTGGTGCACCGGGACGTGAAGCCGGCCAACATCCTCATCGACCAGGACGGCAACGCGGTCGTCACGGACTTCGGCATCGCGAAGGCGGCCGAGCGGCCGACTCGGACGCTGACCGGGGCGCTGGTGGGCACACCGGCGTACATGAGCCCGGAGCAGTGCGCCGGCGGCGAGGTCTCGGGCTTGTCGGACCAGTACTCGCTCGGCGCGGTGGCCTACGAGCTGGTCACCGGCGAGCCGCCGTTCGCCGGCTCCACGCTCACCGTCATGCAGGCGCACGTCGAGCGCGCGCCCCGCCCGATCCCTGAGCTGTGCGCCGAGTGTCCGCCCGAGGTCGCGGCGGCCATTCACCGCATGCTGGAGAAGGATCCGGCGGCCCGGTGGCCGCGGATGGTCGACGCGCTGACGGCGCTCGGCGCCGAAGCGCTGCCCGAGGAGCATCCGCTTCGCTCGGAGCTGGCCCGGTACGCCGCCGGCGCCGGCACCGTGCCGTCGAACTCGCCGACGCCGACCAGCCCGCCGCCGCGGACCCGGCGGTCCGGCTCGATCAGCGCTCCCTATCGGTCGGTGGGCGGGATCTCCATTATGCCGGCGCCGGCCGGCTTCGAGGTGGGCGACAGCTTCACGCTCGTCGCCGTCCTCCGCGGCCAGCACGGCACCCGGCTCCCGCCTCGGGCCGTCGAGTGGACCACGGACGATCCCACCGTGCTGCGCCTGGACAACCGCACGGCGCTCGCCACCGCGCTCGCTCCCGGCACGGCCGTGGTCACGGCCACGTGCAAGAACGTGAGCGCGCGGCTCCGGGTGGACGTGACCGCGCCCAAGGCGGACGACATCGTGATCGAGCCGCTGCTCGAGCCGCTGCAGGCGGGGGAGGAGGTCCGGCTGGACGCCACTCCCCGGGACAAGCACGGCTGGCCGGTATATCGCCCGGTCACCTGGAGCTCGGCCGACGAGCGCATCGCCGAGGTGACGCCGAGCGGGACGATCGCGGGCCGCGCGCCCGGGACCGTCCGGCTCACCGCGGCGGTGGATGACGCCCGCGCGAGCGTCGTCATTCCGGTGCTGCCTCCGCGGGTGGCGGCGGTGGACATCGTGGACCCGCCCAGCTCGCTGATGGTCGGGCAGACTCTGGCCGTCCGGGCCACGCCGCTGGACCGAGTCAATGCCCCGCTCCCCGGTCGCCCGATCGAGTGGAGCTCGAGCGACCCGACCATCGTCGCCGTCAATGGCGGGGGTGTGGTCACGGCCGTGCGGTCGGGCTCGGCCGTGCTCACCGCTACCTGCGACGACGTCCGGGCCATTCTTCGCATCGGGGTGATGGCCGAGACGCCCGCGCCGACTGAGCCGGCGCGGCCGCGAGTCGCGCCGCGCCGCCGCTCTCGCCGGGCTCGGCGGCGTGCGGTGCTGGCCGGCGCCACGGTGCTCGCGGCCGGCGGCCTCTGGCTGGCGTTCCGCCCCTCGCCGCTGGACGATCGCGGCGGCGCGGCCCCGGCGGCGTATGCGAGCGGCGCGGTCGGGGTCGACACGTCGCCGCCCGTCGCGGTCGTCATCACCCAGCGGCCCTCGCGGTCGCTCCGGCCCGATAGCGGCGCCAACCTCGTGGCGGAGGCGCGCGACGCGGCCGGCCACGTAGTGCCCGGCGCGCCCATCGTGTGGTCCTCGAGCGACTCGACCATCGCGGCGGTAGGCCGCGCCACCGGACGGGTCCACGCGATCCGGCCCGGGCGCGTCCTGGTGGCGGCGGCGAGCGGCGCGGGGCGCGACAGCGTGGTGATCTCGGTGCGGCGGCCCGGGGCGCGCGTACCGGCGGTGGGGTCG
>JBOHSB010000393.1:0-13222 GCA_050733015.1 Gemmatimonadales bacterium | reverse complement strand
GGGATCTTGCCCGGGAATCGATCGACCTGACCCTGGCAAGACCCCTCGCTGCGCTCGGGATGACGGCTGGCGCTCGCGACGACGGCTAATGCGCTCGCGATGGCGGCTAGCGCGCCTTACCTGCCCCGCGCTACACCGCCGGCCTACACCGCCGGCCGCCCCGCGATCATCTCGCGGACCCGGGCGGCAGTATCCGGCGCGATCACCTTGAGCACCAGATAGATCAGGAAGCCGACGAGCGCGAACCATGCGATCGTCACCAGCAGCCCAATCAGCAGCCCGAACAGGCCGAAGAAGACCTTGAGCAGGAAGATCGCGATGACGGCGAAGATCGCGAACCCAAGCAGGTTACGGAACATGGTAGTTTCCCTCGGGTGTCAGGTCAGCGCGTCCTACGGCCGGACGTTTCAAAAAGTTTCATAGGAAATATAAGTGGCTGCGAACTACGATGTTATCGTCGTGGGTGGCGGACCGGTAGGTGCAGCCGCTGCGCGGGAGCTCGCCCTGGCCGGCCGCCGCGTCCTGGTGCTCGACTCGACCGGTGACATGGGCCAGGGCTGGCGCGCCGCCGCCGGCATGCTGGCGCCGCAGATCGAGGCCGACCCCGACGACCCGCTGCTGGAGCTGGGACTCGCGGGCCGCGAGCTCTATTCGACCCTCGCGGGCGCGCTTCGCGACAGCACGGGCATCGACATCGGTCTCTGGCGCGAGGGCATCGCGCACGTCGCGGCGACCGAGGCCGAGGCCACCGATCTACGCGCGCGTTGTGCATGGCAGCGGCAGCACAGCTTCCTGAGCGACTGGCTCGATGCGGAGGAAGTGAAGGCCCGTTGGCCGTGGCTGGGCCTCACCGCCGGCGCCCTCTGGGCGGCGCGCGAGGGCGCGCTCGAGCCTGAGAAGCTGGTTGAAGCGCTGCTGGCGGATGCGGAGCGCCTCGGGGCCGTGATCCTGCGGGACACGGTCGTAGCGGTGGACCAGCGGGGCGACCGGGCGGCCGGCGTGATCGGACGCGAGGCTCGCTACAGCGCCCCCGACATCCTGATCGCGGCGGGCGCGTGGTCCGGCACGATCGACGGTGTGCCGCGTCCAGTCGCGGTGGCGCCGGTGCGCGGACAGATGGCGGCACTCCCGTGGCCCGCCAGCGCCCGTCGGGCCATCGTCTACGGCCACGGCTGCTACTTGGTAGCGCGAGGCGACGAGGCCATTCTGGGATCCACCATGGAGTACGTCGGGTTCCGCCCAGAGACCACATCGGCGGGGCTGGCGCGCATCTTCGGCGCGGCCACGGCGCTGTGTCCCTCATTGAGCTCGGCCAGTGTCCGCCGCACCTGGGCGGGACTTCGGCCGGTGACACCGGACGGCCGCCCGATCATCGGCGCGGAGCCGCGGCTCCCGGGGCTGTGGTACGCCACCGGCCACGGGCGAAACGGCATTCTCCTGGCGGCCATCACCGGCGTCATCGTGCGGCAACTCCTGGACGGAGAGCCGACGGTCCAGAACATCGACGCGTACGCGCCGACGCGATTCTGGTCCTGGTGACCGATACCCGGAACGAAGACGTGAGTCGCCGACTACCGGACGGCAGAGGTCAGTAGAGCAGTAGAACGAACCTGCACCCTCTGCAGCCCGATAGCCGGCGACTGGGTCGCGCGGACGCCGGACCGTGCTGTCTCCCCTCCCTCACGCACCAACTACGCCAACGCCGCACGGGCCGGATTCATCCCGCTGCCCGGCGCCGCCTCCTCGCTGACCTCCCGTCCGAGCAATCCGAATCCTTCCGCGGGGCGTACCACAGCTGCATGCAAGGTCCGTCCCTCAAGCAAAGGAGAAGGAACGCCATGATCACCAGACCGGTTCCCCGCCGGCTGTGGCTGGCCGCGGGCGCCGCCGTCGGCCTCTGCGGCACGATCGCCATCGCCGTCGTTGGGGCCTCCGACCACCAGGACACGCCGTTCGTCGAGCTCAATCCGAAGACCGACCTGACCGACGTCTACGCGTTTCCGGGCGGTGCCGGACGCATCGTGCTCGCCCTGGACACGCGCGCGTTTCTCACGCCGGCCGGCGCGACCGATCCCGTGCAGGCGTCGTTCGATCCCAACCTGCTCTACCAGTTCAAGATCGACACCGACGGCGATGCCCACGAAGACAAGGTCATTCAGGTAACCTTCAGCGGTGAGGGCGCGAGCCAGCAGGTCGCTGTGCGCGGACCGGTCGCGCCGCCGGTCTCGGGCGCGATGGAAAACGAGGTGGCCGACGCATCGCCCGCCGTGACCGGCGCCATCAACACGACGCTCGGCTCGGCCAGCGGCATCCAGGTATTCGCCGGGCCGCGGGACGATCCGTTCTTCATCGATCTCGAGGCCGCGTTCTGCATCCTGCCGGACCGCCGCCCCGTGACCGGCGCGCTGTCGAGCTCGTGCGCGCTCACGCCGAGCCAGCCGGGCACGCCGTTCTACTTCCGCAATCCCGGCATCAACTACGTCGCGGGCTTCAACGTCAATTCGATCGTCATCGAGCTACCTGCCTCCATGATCGAGGGCAGCGCGCCCGGGCGGCTCGGCATCTGGGGCACCATCAGCCAGTGATCACTCTCGCGACCCGAACTCCGAAGGAGTCCACGATGCAGCTCCGCACTCTTGTCCTCGCGGCGGTGAGCCTGCTGGCCGCCGCGTGCAGCGACAACAACAACGGCGGGACCGGCCCCGGCACCCGGATGTACAACCAGGTCCAGCGGCTGGGAAACCCGCTCGTGAGCGAGGTTCTGCTCTCGAAGCGCGACCACCCCGTCCACGGCTCGATCGGGCCGGACCAGGACACCACCCTGGTGGCCCCGCTGGTGGTGGATTTCATGACCACCGTCGCGGGCCGGGATCCGGCCTACATCCAGGCCATCGCGCCGGCGCTGATTCCCGACGTGCTGGTGGTGGACACCAGCAAGGACCCCTCGACGGCCGGATGGCTGTCGACCACCCTGTCGGGCGGCTACGGGGGGCGCACGCTGCAGGACGACGTGGTGGACCTCGCGCTGACCGCAGTGTTCGGCAGCGCGCTGGGCGACGCGGCGCACGCCACGCCCGAGCTCACCACCGACAACGTCGGGTTCGACTCTCCCAACGTCACCAGCACGTTCCCGTACCTCGCGCCGCCGAACTGATGGCGCGGCGTTTCCGGCCGCCGATCGGCGGCCGGAGGCGCTCTTCAGCTGAAAGGGAGCTCGCATGCATCGGAGCCTGTGGTACGCCGCTTCGGCGGTTGCAGCCCTGGCGTCGGCCGGCGGCATCGCCATGGCCGCGGGAGGGCATGCGCCAACCGGCGCTGCGGTCGCGGCGCCGTCGCCGGCGCGGATCCGGGACCTCGACATCGACTTCTATCGGGCTCGAACGGTGCGCGACCCCCGCAGCGCCCGCGATTTCACCCAGCTGGCGGGGCTCTACCTCCAGCGGGCGCGGGAAACCGCGGACAACGCCGACCTCGAGCGCGCCGAGCAGACGGCGCGACATTCGCTCGCGCTCCGCCGCGGGCGCAACGACGAGGCCGTCGGAGTGCTCGCATCGAGCCTCATGGGGCAGCACCGGTTCGCGGAGGCGCACGATGCGGCGCTCGAGCTGCTGCGCTCCGACTCGACGTCGGTGCCCGCTCGCGGCCTGGTGGCCGAAGCCGCCATGGAGCTGGGCCGGTACGACGAGGCGGCCCGGCTGTTCGGCATGCTGGAGACCTATCAGGCGGACCTCGGGACGGCCCCGAGACTGGCGCGCTGGGCCGAGCTGCGTGGCCGGCCGGACGTGGCGCGACGGCTGCTGCGGCAGGCGCTCGACGACGCCGCCCGCCGCCACGGGATGCCGCGCGAACAGCTCGCCTGGTTCCACCTGCGCCTGGGCGATCTGGCGCTGCGGACCGGGCGCCTGTCGGAGGCGCAACGCGAGCTCGACGCCGGACTCGCCATCCTGCCCGGCGACTACCGCTTGCTGGGCACCCTGGCCCGCCTCGAAGCCGTCCGGCACCAGTGGCGCGGCGCCGTCGCGGCCGGCGAGCTCGCCGTATCTCACGCCCTGGATCCGGCCACACTCGGCCTGCTCAGCGACGCGTGGCGCGCCCTGGGCGATACCGCCCGGTCGAACGAATACGACCGCGCCATGGCGCTCAGCGTCCTGCGCCAGCCGGGCGCCTATCACCGGGCCTGGAGCCTCCACCTGCTCGAACACGGGCGGGACGTGGCCGCCGTGCTGGAGAATGTGCGCCACGAACTCGAGACCCGGCGCGACATCTACGGCTACGACCTCCTCGCGTGGGCCCTGCACGGTTCCGGCCGCGACCAGGACGCCCTGGCCCCGATGGCCCGGGCGCTCGCCCTGGGCACCCAGGACGCGATGCTGCACTACCATGCCGGCATGATCGATCTCGCGACCGGCGACACGGCGGCCGCCCGCTCCCATCTCGAGCGCGCGCTGGCAATCAACCCCGCGTGGCACCCGACCCAGCCGGCCCGGGCTCGGGCGGTGCTCGACTCCCTCTCCCGGTAGACGCGACCATGTCCGAGCTGCTCACCTTCGTACACCTGGGCTTCCACCACATCACCGATCCGGAAGCCCTCGACCACATGCTGTTCCTGCTCGCCCTCGCAGCCATCTATCGCGGGCGCGACTGGCGGGACTCGCTGTGGGTGGTCACCGCGTTCACCGTCGGGCACTCGATCACCCTGGCGCTCGCCGTGACCGGCGCGCTGCGGCTGCCGACCCCGTTGATCGAGTTCCTGATCCCCGTGACGATCGTCACGACCGGCATCGAGAACATCGTGGTCCGCCGACGCGACCGGGCGCCACTGCGCGGTCGCTACCGCCCCGTGTTCGCCGGCGTCTTCGGGCTGGTCCATGGCGCCGGGTTCGCGAACTACCTGACCAGCCTGTTCTCCGGCTCGATCGCGCTGCCGCTGTTCGGGTTCAACGTCGGGATCGAGCTGGGGCAGCTGGTCGTGCTTGGCCTCGCCGGGGTTGGCCTCGCCGCACTCGACCGCCTGCTGGCGCAGCTCCGGTCGCCCGAGGCCACGCCCTCGGTGTTCCGGCTCCGCGTGGTCACGGTGAGCGGTATCGTCGTCCTCGTGGCGGCCCGCATGGCCGCGATCCGAGCCCCCTGGTAGCATGCTCGCCGCGCGACTGGCCCTTCTCGTCGTCGCGCTGTCCGGCGCCGGTGCGCACCCGATGCACACCGCGGTGGCGGAGCTGACGCAGCAGGACGCCCGTGGGACGACCACGGTCCAGATCAAGGTGTTCGCGGATGACTTTCAGGCGGCGGTCGCCCTGCCGGCCGACGCGGGCGCGGCGGATTCCGCGATGGCGCGCTATCTCCGCGGCACGTTCGCGCTGGCCGACCGGCGCGGCCGGCCGGTGCGGCTCGCGTGGGCGGGCGCCGAGCGGAGGGGAGACGTGATCCTGCTGCGGCTCCGGGCAGAGCTGGCCGGCGGGCTCGCGGGCGCGCGAGTGACCAGTCTGGTCCTGTGTGAGCGGTTCGAGGACGAGGTGAACGTGGTCCGGGCCTCGTACCCCGGGCGGACGGAGACCCTGCTCTTCACCCGAGGAGAGTCGTCCAAGGCCCTGCCATGATCGCGCATGCTTGTGGACCTTCCACGCTGGCGTGTAGACTGTCTGACGTTCCGACCGTTCTTCACGCCATCGGGAGCTTCCTCGATCCATGGTCTATGCCTGACGCGGCCTCACGCCCGGCGCCCGCCGCCGACGGCGATCTCGTCGCGCGCGCCGCGCAGGGCGACGAGCGGGCCATCGGGACGCTCTACGACCGGTACGGGGCGGTGCTGTACGCCGTGGCGTATCGGATCGTCGGTCAGCGGGCCGACGCCGAGGAAGTGGTGCTGGAAGCGTTCTCGCAGGCCTGGCGGGACGCGCCGCGCTTCGAGGCCGGCCGTGGCTCGGTCGCCGGATGGCTCACGATGATCGCGCGAAGCCGCGCGCTGGATCTGGTCCGGGCGCGGAGCCGGCGGGACCGGATCACGGCCTCGGCGGCGGCGGACCGGCCCGAGACGCCGCCCGCCATGGGGGAGTTCCGCCCCGATCCCGGCGGCGCACTGGAACACGACGAGCGGCGGCGCCAGGTCCGGCAGGCGCTCGAGACGCTGAGTCCGCCCCAGCGCCAGGCCATCGAGCTGGCGTATTTCGAGGGTCTCTCGCAGTCGGAGATCGCCGAGCGGCTCAAGGAGCCGCTCGGCACGGTGAAGACGCGGGTGCGCCTGGGCATGCAGAAGCTCAGAGAATGCTTGCGTCCCTTTTACTTCGAGCGTGGCACATGACCGGCCCCGCCCAGGACTCCCCGCTGGACCTCGCCGCCGCGTACGCGCTCGGCGCGCTCTCGGCCGACGAGGCCCGGCGGTTCGAGGCGCTCCTCGCCACCTCGCCGGAGGCGCAGCGCGAGGTACAGGAGTACCGCGAGGTGGCCGCGCTGCTGGCGCTCGGCGGGCCCGAGTCGGCGGCCCAGTCCTCGCTCCCGGCCGCCCTCCGCGACCGCGTGCTCGCGCGGGTGGCCGATCAGAAGGCCCGGGCCCTGCCGGCCGCTCCCCGTGCGGCGGCCAGCCGGCCGTCATCGGCCGTGTGGGTGGCCCTGGCTGCGAGCCTGCTCCTCGCGGTGGGCCTCGGGGCCGGCCTCGTGTCCGCCCGCGGCAAGCTGGCGGCGGTCGAGACCGAGCTCGCGGCGCGGAACACCGCGCTCGCCCAGGCCGCTCAGAAGCTCAGCGAGCGGGAGGCGACGCTCAACTCGATCCTCGCGCCGGGCGTGCAGATGTTCCAGCTCACCTCCAGCGGCGACCCCGAGCCCGGGATCCAGCTGTTCTGGAATCGCCAGCGACACGAGGCCATCGTGCACGGCTTCCGGCTCAAGCCGGTGCCCGCCGGAAAGGCGTATCAGCTCTGGTTCATCAAGGATGGCGCACCGGTCCCCTCGGTAACGTTCAAGCCCGAGGCCGACGGCGATGCGAAAATCCAGGGCATTCCGGTCCCGGACGGCGGGTCGCTGAGCGCCGCCGCCATCACGGTGGAGCCCGAGGGCGGCTCGGCCCAGCCGACCACGCCCGTCCTGTTGGTGGGGACACTGAAGCAGTCTTGAGACGGCGCGCACTCGGGGTCGGCGTTGTGGTGTGGCTGGTGTCGCTCACGGCCCATCCGGTCTGCGCGCAGGTCAGCCTCGCCGTGGAGCGCGCCGAGTACCTCCGCTGGCTCGCGTCATCGCCCACATCCCCGCTCGCCGCCGTGGCCCTGCAGCCGATCGGCACCGGTCTCCGGCTCGGCCCGGCGGACGCGGACGTGCCGCTTCCCGGCGCCGGCGGATACCGCGTACTGACACGTCCGGGTGGGGTACGTCTCGAGGGCCCCTCCGGCTCGCGGATCCTGCCACGGGGCGCTCCGGTCAAGCTGGGCGACTACACCCTCGCGGTGGATGGCCCGGCCGGGCGCGAGGTGCTCACCGTCTTCGGGCCGTCTCGCCCGAGCACGTCCACCCGCTACTACGGGCCATCATGGTCCTACGTGTTCGTGGGACCGCTCGCGCCACCCGATCGCCAGGGCACGAGTCGCGTCCTGGGGATGGACGGGATCGAGGTGGAGGCGGCAGAGGCGGGCAGCGTGCTGGTTCCGATCGGCGCAGCGCGGGTCCGGCTGCGGGTGCTCCGGATGCCGCTCCCGGGCGGCGAAGAGTCGGAGCTCGAGATCTTCTTTCGCGACGAGACCAACGGACACGGCACCTATCCGGCCGGCCGCTTCGTATCGCTGGTGCCGACCGGGGCGGGCCGCTACCGCCTGGACTTCAACCGGGCGCGCAATCCGTACTGCGCCTACAGTTCGGCCTACCCGTGCCCAGCGCCGTGGCGCGGCAACACGATTCCGGCCGCGGTCACCGCCGGCGAGCGCTACGACGGCGGCGGCCTGTCCGCTCCGCCCCGCACCCCGGGGACCCGATGAGGGGGGCGATTTCGGCGGCGCTGGCGCTGGTCCTGTCGGCATCCCCACCGTCGCCCGCCGGGCCGTGGCGCGCCGTACTCGACCTCGAGGGCGGCACGCTCCCGTTCGGCCTCGAGATCACCCGTGGCGCCGGCGGGCTTCGGGCTCGCCTGTGCAACGGGCGCCGGTGCGAACCGCTGTCCCGGGTGACCGTTCGCGGGGACAGCGTCGTGCTCGAGATCGCCGACTACGCCGCGACAATCAGCGCCCGCCTCGAGCGCGACTCGCTGACTGGCCAGTACCGGAACGTGGGCAACCGCGGGCCGCGCGTCATTCCTTTCCGCGCCTCCCGTGGACGGTGGCCCCCGACGCCCGCGCCCGCGACGCTGGTCGGCCGCTGGGATGCGACGTTCTTCTCGGACTTCGGGTCGAGCCCTCGGGTATTCGAGCTCAGGAACGGGCCCATCGGTCTGGAAGGGACGATGATCTCCAACACCGGCGACTACGGACATTTCGCCGGCCAGGTAAGCGGCGACAGCTTCGCGCTGGCCCACTTCGACGGCTCGTTCGTCTATCTCCTGACCGGCGCGCTCCACGGCGACACGCTGCGCGGCGTGTTCCACGCCGGGCTCAGGACCCAGACGCCCTGGATCGCCCTGAGGAGCACCGGCACGCCGCATCTCAAGGCTCCCACCGAGATCACCACGGCGGACACCAGCGGGGCGTTCCGGTTCGCGTTTCCGGATCTCGACGGTCGAGTGGTGACCCAGAGCGATGCCCGATTCCGGGGCAAGGTGGTCGTGGTGGACATCTTCGGCAGCTGGTGCCCGACGTGTCACGATGCCGCCCCCGCGCTGGTTCGCCTCTACCGGAAATACCACTCGCGCGGTCTCGAGCTGGTGGGCCTGGCGTATGAAGTGACGGGCGATTCGGCCATCGACGCCCGGCAGGTGAGACGCTACCGCGACAAATTCCACATCCCCTTCCCGCTGCTCCTCGCCGGCATCAACGATACCGATGCCGCGGCGGAGACCCTGCCCCAGCTCCACGGCTTCACCTCGTTCCCGACCACGGTGTTTCTGGGACGCGATGGACGCGTCCGGCTGGTCCGCGCCGGATTCTACGGTCCGGCCATGGGTGCCCAGCACGAGCACCTGGTCGCGGAGATGGAGCGGGAAGTCGAGCGGCTGCTGGCGGAGAAGGGATGACCGCGCTGTCTAGCTAGTCCTCATTTGGTCTTGACCGAGCCGGTCTTGGCCTCCGGATCGACCCTCAAGCCCAGGTACTCGCCGGCGATGGCGTGACCCGACACCCCGCACAAGAGCCAATACCAGCCGGCCTCCTCGGCGGTGAACGTGGTTCGATCGCCCTGACCCGCCGGGAGGCCGGCGGTCACCAGGCGGGTCATGGCGTTGGTGAACGCCGGCCGGCCGCCTTCGGTCGGGAGCTTTTCGCGCTCGGCCATGACCACGAGGCTGTGGGGCGAGGTCGAGTCGGCGTTGCGCCAGTCCCATTGCACGGTCCAGTTGAGCGGCACGATGACCTGCAGCTCGCCGTTCCGGTGCCCGTTGATCAAGGCACTGCCGTCGGCGCCCCGGGTAACCTGGAGCGCGAGGGTGACCGTCTTCGCTGATTCGTCGACTACCAGCCAGGCGGGTGTGGCGTCCGCCGGAACCGGGGCACCGGCAGCCGGCGTCTGCGCCGCGGCCACGCCGACGGAGGGTCCCATCGCCCCCAGGGAAGCAGCGGCCGCCACGCCAAAAAGTCTCCTCGGACGCACCATCGGTCGGTCTGGCCCCCTGTTCCGGTCGTCGGTACCTTGAGTGGCCTGCTGTCGCAAACTTAATCGGGGAGGATGATGATGGCGGAACTTCTGGCGAGGTCGCGCATCGTTGCCGAGCCTGGGTTCAACCGCTGGCTGGTGCCGCCGGCGGCGCTCGCCATCCACCTCAGCATCGGACAGGCCTACGCCTTCAGCGTCTTCAAGCTGCCGCTCACCAAGGTCCTCGGCGTCACCCAGTCGGCGGCGGGTGATTGGTCCCAGACCCAGCTGGCCTGGATCTTCACCATCGCGATCGTCTTCCTCGGCCTCTCCGCCGCGATGTTCGGCCGCTGGCTGGAGCACGCGGGTCCGCGGAAAAGCGGCTTCGTGGCCGCGGTGTGCTGGAGCTGCGGCTTCTTCATCTCCTCCCTCGGCGTCAGGCTGCACAACATCTGGCTCCTGTACCTGGGCTACGGCGTGCTGGGCGGATGCGGGCTCGGGTTGGGCTACATCACGCCCGTGTCCACCCTGATCAAGTGGTTTCCGGATCGACGCGGCATGGCCACCGGCCTCGCCATCATGGGATTCGGCGGCGGGGCCATGATCGCGAGTCCGCTCTCGCAGCTCCTGCTGGACCACTACAAGTCTCCGACCTCGGTGGGCGTGGCCGAGACCTTCGTGACCCTGGGCCTCATCTATCTCGTGGCGATGCTGTCCGGCGCCTTTCTGTTCCGGGTACCGGCGCCGGGCTGGAAGCCGGCGGGCTGGGAGGCGCCGGTGGAGAGCAGCCATGGCCTGATCACGCGCTACCACGTGCACGTGGACAACGCGATCAAGACGCGGTCGTTCTATCTCCTGTGGGCGGTGCTGTTCCTCAACGTGACGGCTGGGATCGGCATCCTCGAGCAGGCGTCGCCTATGATCCAGGAGATGTTCCGGGGCGCGGTGAAGCCCAGCGCGGCCGCCGGGTTCGTCGGCCTGCTGAGCCTGTTCAATATGGCGGGGCGGTTCGGGTGGAGCTCGCTGTCGGATCGGATCGGGCGCAAGGCGACCTACGGCATCTTCTTCACGCTGGGGCCCCTCCTGTACCTCACGCTTCCCTACGCCGGGCATATCGGCAGCGTGGAGCTGTTCGTGGCGGGCGCGGCGCTCATCCTCACCATGTATGGCGGCGGGTTCGCCACCATTCCGGCCTACCTCTCCGACCTGTTCGGCACCCAGTACGTCGGGGCCATCCACGGCCGCCTGCTCACGGCCTGGTCCTGTGCCGGGGTGGCCGGGCCGCTGCTGGTGAACTACATCCGGCAGTATCGGATCGATCACGGGGTGCCGCCGGCGGATTCATACGATGTCACGATGTACCTGATGGCCGGCCTGCTGGTGGTCGGCTTCGTGGCCAATCTCGCGGTGCGGCCGGTCCCGGAGCGTTACCATATGTCGGAGGCGGACCTGGCCCGGGAGCGGGGTCTGGCCACGGCTGGACGGGCCGGCCACTGATTGCATAAACTCCCCCGGTCCTGAATATTTAGTCCGCCGCGGCGGGCGCCTGGGGATCTACCGAGGGTGGAGGAGCGCACGGTGAGCCAGCATGAGCCGGGGGCCGGGGGGGCCCAGGGGGGTTGGGCGGCGGTGGCGCTAGCGTGGGTCCTGGTTGCAGTTCCGCTGCTTTGGGGGGTCTGGAACACGCTGCTGAAAGCGGCGGCCCTGTTCAAATAGGCGACCGACGCAAAACCTTACACCACGCCACCAACGCAAACCTTTGCATTGAATAGAGTTGCATCGCGGAAACGGGCTTGGACCCGCGAAGTGTCGGGAATCTGGGGTCTTGACGCCCGGACCATGGCTCGCAGATTGTAACCGGTTCGACACTTAGCGCCCCCATTCGACGACGCCCGCTAGGGCGACTGCCCACGGCACGGATGCCTCCCCGCAGTGTTGCCTGCTCCCTGCCCGCCGCTCCTGGAGCGTGGCCGGGAACGGCACTCCGGTGCCACGCTCGAACGGTCGGGGCGTGCGTCCGAGGCGGACGATCCGCCGGACGGTTGGAATACTGGGTCGAAGGGGCTCTCTCTTCGATCTTCCACGGGCCAGCCACGGTCCGTCTCCGATCCGAAGGTCCAGCTCAAAGGGAGAGTGTCCATGCGCATGAGCACGCGTTGGCTGGTGGTCCCGGTGCTCCTCGCCGCGGCCAGTCCGGCAGCGGCCCAAGGCGGCGATTGGACGACATACGGCGGCAACGACTGGAATCAGCGCTACTCGCAGCTCAAGTCCATCAACACCTCGAACGTGTCGCAGCTGGTGCCCCGGATGATCTTCCAGACGGGCATCGCCAAGCTGGGCTCATTCGAGAACACGCCCATCGTCACTGGCGGCATGATGTACGTGACGACGCCTTATAACACCGCCATCGCGTACGACCTCAAGACCAAGAAGGAAGTGTGGCGGTACGAGCACAAGCTGGGCACCACCATCTTCTGCTGCGGACCGAACAACCGCGGATTCGCGATCCACGGCGGCGCCCACCTCTACATGGGCACGCTGGATGCCCACCTGGTGGCCCTCAACGCCAAGGACGGCACGGTCCTGTGGGACAAGGAGGTGGCCGACCCTGCCTTCGGATACAGCATCACCCACGCTCCCCTCATCATCGGTGACAACGTCATCGTCGGCGTCTCCGGAGGCGAGTACGGCATCCGCGGCCACGTGACCGCCTACAACGCCATGACCGGCGACCAGGTGTGGCGCTGGTACTCGATCCCGGCTCCCAAGGGCGATTCCACCTTCGACGACAAGGCGCCCAACGGCTGGTTCGGCACCTGGCCCACCAGCACGCCCGACGGTGCCGACCTGCACCGCGATATCACCAAGGAGAAGGGCGACAGCGCCAAGTACGCGGACGCCTGGAAGACGGGCGGCGGTGGTATGTGGACCAGTCCGTCGTACGACAAGGAGTCGAACACGATTTTCGTGACCATCGGCAACCCGTCCCCGGACCTCGACGGCAGCATCCGACCGGGCGACAACCTGTACACCGACTGCATCGTCGCCATCGATGCGACCTCCGGCAAGACCAAGTGGTACTACCAGACGGTGCCGCACGACGTCTGGGACCTCGATGCCACCTCGCCGTCGGTCGTGGCGACCGTGGGCGGGCAAAAGGTCGTGCTCCATGCCGGCAAGACCGGCTGGCTCTACGTGGTGGACGCCGCCACCGGCAAGCTGGTCCGCCGGAGCGACGCGTTCGTGCCGCAGGAAAACATGTTCGCCCTGCCGAGCGAGAAGGGCACCCGGATGCTGCCGGGCGCCAACGGCGGCTCCGAGTGGTCGCCGATCTCGGTCGACCCGACCCTCGGCTATGCCTTCGTCGCGGCCCTCCACCAGCCGATGAACTACATCGTGCACACCGCGCCGTGGGAGAAGGGCCGCCTGTGGCTCGGCTCCGCCTTCGTGGCCATCCCGGGCGAGGAGCAGTACGGGCTCTTCTCCGCCGTCGACCTCAAGACCGGCAAGATCGTCTGGCAGA
>JBOHSB010000392.1:0-2469 GCA_050733015.1 Gemmatimonadales bacterium | reverse complement strand
GCTAACGGCGGGGGCGGGGGCGGCGGGCTCGATGGTGACTACCAGCTGGTAGGCGCCAACAACGAGACCTTGCCGACCACCGTCACCTCGAACATCTGCGCTCCGGCGCGGTTCACCAGCGGCAGCCTGACCCTGAACGCCAACGGCACATTCGAGATGGAGGTCAGCTACACCAACGACCAGGGCGCCCCCGACGGCTTTCAGGATCACGGGCGGTACCAGGCGAATGGCGCCGACGTGCAGTTCACGTCAGAGGCGTGGGGGGACCAGTTCCAGGCCGAGTTCAACGGCGCGGTGATGATCACCCAATACGACTTCTGCGCCGACAACCAGGGAGCCGAGTTGGAGCTCGACTTTGCGATCTGAGCCTAGTGGATCGTGATCTTGACGACCTTCTGCTCGAAGCCCTGCCCCTGGTTGGACACGGCGTGGAACAGTACCAGCACGTGCTGCTTCACGCCGCCGAGGGTGGTGATTCCCGGGAGTCACCCTGAGCGAAGCGAAGGGGGCATGCGTTGATGCATGGCTCCTTCGCTCCGCTCAGGATGACTCCCCGGCTCAGGATGACTCTCCTGACGACTCGCACCGCCCTCACGGCACCATCGGCGCGCGCGGCTTGGACTCCTCCCCCCGCCGCACCCGATACAACCTCTTCACCGCTCCGCCTCCACCGTCGTGCTCCACAGGTCGCCTTCCCGCTCGCCCATCGTGAAGTAGAACCGCCCCCGCCAGCTCCGGAAGCCGTACCGGTGCCACTCGTGGCCAGGCGGCCCGAACCGGACCAGGAGTGTGGGCTCGCCCTTGAGTGGGTCGACCGCCCAGACGGTGGCCCGGTTGAGCGAGTCCTGCGCCAGGTAGTACATGGTCCGCCCGTCGTCGGACCAGGTGGCGTAGCTCGCCTGCAGCGCTCGGCTGCGATACCCGCCCGGGACGACCACCCGCGCGGAGTCGCCCCGCGGCGTGACGATCATCAATCCCTTGACTGAGCCGAAGGCCACCCACCGCCCGTCGGGCGAGGGAGATGGGCTCAGCATATCGAGCGTCAGCAGGTTGGTGGGTCGGCCCCAGGCCCCGGTCGCGCTCCGCGGCAGAAACGCCAGCGCCCCGGCCGGGGTGCCGTAGTCGCGCAGGTAGAACAGCCCCCGCCCGTCACGGCTCCACTCGGCCACGAACGCGTCGCCGGGACCGGTATCCAGCCGGGTTGGCGTGCCGCCGTCCGCCCCGATGACGAACAGCCGCCGACCGTCCTCCGCGTACCGGTGAAACGAGATCTGCCGCCCGTCGGGTGAGTAGCGGCCCCAGAAGCTCGCGCTGGAATCCGAGGTGAGCTGCTCCGGCTCGCCCCCCGCGACCGGCATCCGGTACACCTGGGTCACGCCCGACCGGTCGGAATCGAACAGCAGCCAGTGGCCGTCGGGGGAGAAGTCGAGGGTCTCGATGATCTGGCTGCCGCGGGTCACCGGCGCCGCGGCCGTCGTCCCGACGGCGGCACCCTCCGGAATCGGCATCGACCAGATGTTCGACTGGTCCTGAAGCACCGCGTAGACCGCGCGGTGGCCGGTCGCGTCGAGGCTGATGGTCTGGGCGTTGAGGCCGGTCGTGATCCGCTCCCCGTGCCCCGGGGCCGCACCCGGCTGGGTCCCGATCCGGTAGACGTCCTCTCCGCCCGCCGCGTTCGAGAGGTACAGCAGCGCGCGCGAGCCCGGCAGCCACACCGGACTCGAGTTCATCGAGCCCTCGCTGGTGAGCCGCACCGGCCGGTCCGCCCCCGCTCGCGCCGGTACCAGCCACAGGGCGCTCTGGCCCAGATTGCCGAAGAACGCGGGCGTGTCCGGGTCCACCGACTGACGGTTCCCCCGCACCAGCGCGATCCACCGCCCGTCGGGCGACCAGGCGGGCGAGTGCGGATCGCCTCCGGTGGTCACCGCCGTCGCCGCGCCGCCGGCGACCGGCATGGTGAGCAGGGAATCCGACCGGACGAACGCGATCGTCCGTCCGTCCGGGGACCAGGGCCCCGGCAGCAGCACGGTGGCGGCTTCGCGCGGCACGACCACCCGGGCGATCCCGCCGAGCGCGGGGATCAGCTCGAGGCCCCGGCTGCTCCGGAACACCAGCCGCTTGCCGTCGGGCGACCAGTACGGCAGGCGCTGAGGACCGGGCACGTCGGGTGCGACCTCGATCGGCCGGCCGCCGTCCATCTGCCGGACGAAGATGTGCGAGTCGCTCAGATCGCCGGCCGCGTAGGCGACCAGCTGCCCGTCGGGCGAGATAGCGGGATCGGCCTCGATGCCGGGGTCCACCGTGAGCGGGGTCCGGCCGCCGAGCTTGAGCGGCCGCTCGGCGTGGCGCGAGGCCAGGACCACGGCGACACCGGCCAGCGTTGCCAGCCCCGCGGCGACGCCCCACGCCGCGGCACGCCGTCGCGACACCGTCCCCGCCGTCCCCGCCGTCGCCGCCGTCGCCGCCGTC
>JBOHSB010000391.1:0-9271 GCA_050733015.1 Gemmatimonadales bacterium | reverse complement strand
CGCGCTCGCCAAGGGCGCCGAGGCCGCGGGGCGCGCCTCGGCGCTGGCGGCGCGGACCCAGCGGGAGCGCGGATTCGTGGCCGCCACGGGGGCGCTCTACCGCGACGCGGAGTCCACGCCCAACGCGGCCCGGCTCCAGGCCTACGCCGACACGATGACCCGCCTGTACCGTGAGCTTCCGCGCGACGTGGAGGTCGCGATCTACTACGCGCTCGCCCAGCTGGCCACGGCCCCGCGCACCGACACGACCTTCGCCCAGCAGCGGCGGGCCATCGCGATTCTCGATCCGCTCTTCGCGCGCTACCCCGACCACCCCGGCCTCGCCCACTACGTCATCCACGCGACCGACAGCCCCCGCCTCGCCCATCTCGGGCTGCGGGCGGCGCGGCGCTACTCCCAGATCGCCCCCGCGGCCCCGCACGCGCAGCACATGCCGTCGCACATCTTCGTACGCCTGGGTCTGTGGGACGAGACCATCGCGTCCAACTGGAAGTCCTACCGGGCCGGGTCCGAGTATGCCAAGGCCGCCGGGCTGCCGAACGGCACGCCGGAGGAGCTGCACGCGCTCGACTACGCGGTCTACGGGTACCTCCAGCGCGGCGAGGACTCGGCGGCGCGCGCGGCGGTCGCGGTGGCGGACCGGGTGACGACGTCCAACGCCCGTGGGATCATCGCGTCGTACAACCGGACCGCGATGGCCGCGAGGATCCCGCTCGAGCAGGGTGACTGGGAGGCGGCGGCGGCGTTCCCGCCGCCCGCCGACTCGCTGGCCCCGATCGCCTCCGTGCTCGCCCGCTTCACCCGTGCGATCGGGAGTGCCCGCAGCGGCCGCGTCGAGGCGGCCCGCGCCGAGGTCGGGGCCATCGACTCGATCGCGCGGGTGCTCGATGCCAAGGGCGAGCCCTACTGGACCCGCGTCGCCCGCATCAAGCGCGATGCTGCCGACGCCTGGACCAGACTCGCGGCCGGAGATACGGCGGGCGCGCTGGCACTCGCGAAGGCGGCGGCGGACCGCGAGGAGATCACCGACAAACATCCCGTGACGCCGGCCGAGCTGCTGCCGGCCCGCGAGCTCGAGGGGGACATGCTGTTGGCGGTCGGGCGACCGTCGGAGGCGCGCATCGCATATCGGGCGACGTTGGCCAGGGAACCGGGCCGGGCGCGCAGTGCCTTCGGCTCGGCGCGGGCGGCGGAGCTGGCTGGAGATCGTGCCGCCGCCGCCTCGGAGTACCGGACATTCCTGCGGCTGATGGCGAAGGCAGACGCGGGGCGACCCGACGTAGCCACCGCGAAGGCGTTCGTGAGGCGATCTAGTCCTGGAGGGTGAGCAAGCGCCCGTCACCGCCTACCGTTCCCCGCTCACCGCCCGGTCCCCGCGCCCCCCCGACATGAACACCGCCGAGTCGTAGTACTTCCGGCAGCGGTGGATCCGGCCCGCATTGGTCTCGAGCACCGTGACCCCCTTGTACTCCACCGACTCTCCGTTCGCCAGCGCACCGCGCGACACCCACTCCAGCACCGCCCCGGCATCGCCTTCGATCACATGGGTGAACTCCGTGAAGATCCCGCGGAACATGGCCCGGTACTCGCGCCAGTATATCTCGAGCTCGTCGTGCCCTCGCGCAGGTTCCGCGCGACCCAGGTTCAGCGCCTCGCCGTCGTCGTGGAACAGCGCCAGCAGGGGGCCGAGCTCGGCGGTGGCCTCGAACCGCTGCTGCGCCCCCATGAACTCGTCGGTCAACCGGGTCGTCATCGCCCTTCCTCCGCTGCCTATAGCCGCACCGGCGGACGCGGCCGCGCGGCGCCGGGTCCCCAGTCGTCGCCCTCGAACCTATCGTCCGGCTTCCGCCCGCTGTCGAGCTCGCGCACCTCGCGCTCCGCGGCCTCCAGCTCCTGGCGGTCGATGCCGTCGTCGCCTACCAGGCGCGGGCCCGGATGGCGCGGCCGGCGCATCAGCCACACCGCCACGGCGGCCACGACCGTGGCCGCGACCAGCAGCGTTCCCACCGGCCCGCTCACCAACGGCATCTCAGGCGCCCTCCGCGAGCCGTTCCACCCCGCGGCTGGTGATCCGATGGGAAATGAGGGGCGTGAGCCGGCCCGTGTCGCCGATGGACACCGCCTCGCGCAGCGCCGCCGTGCCGATCGCGATCCCGGCCTCGTCGCGCGCGAAGATGGAGGCGATTGGCTCGCCCGCGCGCACCGGATCGCCCGGCTTCACCGTGATCACAAATCCGACCGTCGGGTCCACCGCGTCCTCGACCGCCGTCCGGCCGCCGCCCAACTGCACGATCGCCCGCCCGATCCGGCGCGGCTCGACCGCCGCGACCACACCGGTCGCCTCCGCTCGGTAGACTTCGACCGCCTGCGCCTGCGGCAGCAGGCCGAGATCCTCGATCACCCCGGGATTGCCGCCCTGCGCCTCGATCACGCGCGCGAAGGTCTCGAGCGCCCGACCAGAGGCGACGGACTGCTCCAGTAGCGCCCGCGCGTCGGCCAGGCTCGGCGCGGCACGCACCAGCACCAGCATCTCGGCGCCGAGCGCGTAGGTGACCTCCAGCAGATCCGCCGGCCCGCTGCCCCGGAGCCCCTCGATCGCCTCCTCCATCTCCAGTGCGTTGCCGCAGGCGCGGCCCAGCGGCCGGTCCATGGCGGTGAGCAGCGCCACCGTCGGGCAGCCTCGCGCCTCGCCCAGACCGATCATGGTGCGCGCCAGCTCAATGGACTTGGCCGGATCGGTGAGGAACGCGCCGCTTCCGGTCTTGACGTCGAGCACCAGACCGTTCAGGCCCTCGGCGAGCTTCTTGGACATGATGCTGGCGGAGATGAGCGGGATGGACTCGACGGTGCCCGTGACGTCGCGCAGGGCGTACAGGCGCTTGTCGGCGGGGGCGATCTCCGGCGTCTGACCCAGCATGGCGCAGCCCAGCCGATCGATCTGGTCCCGGGCCTCGCGCAAGGAAAGATTGGTGCGGAATCCCGGGATGGATTCCAGCTTGTCGAGCGTGCCGCCGGTGTGGCCGAGCCCCCGCCCCGACATCATGGGGACCGCGACGCCGCAGCTCGCCACCATCGGCGCGAGCAGCAGCGAGACCTTGTCGCCCACGCCTCCGGTCGAGTGCTTGTCGGCCACCGGCCGAGGGTGACCGTCGAAGCGCAGCCGGTCGCCCGAGTCGATCATCGTGTCGGTGAGCGCGGTCAGCTCCGCCGGCTCCAGACCGCGAAAATAGATCGCCATGAGCAGCGCGGACATCTGGTAGTCCGGCACCTGACCGGCCAGGTACGCCCGGATCAGGCCCGACCACTGCTCGGCAGTCAGCGCCCCGCCGTCCCGCTTGTGCTCGATGAGCGCCGGAATCACCATTCGGAACCACCCTCCACCGGGATCGACCCTGCGCCACCTGTCCGCCGGCCTCGCCGGGATCCTGCTGATGTTCTCCGCGCGGCTGGACGCGCAGGGCGTGCGTGACCACGTCGCCCTGGGCACGTCGGCGATGCAGGTTCACGACCTGCCCACCGCCCTCGCGCACTACGAGGCCGCCCTGGCCCTCGACTCGACCGACTACGAGGCCAACTGGCGGGCTTCGATCGTTCTGCTGGACCAGGGCGAGCAGATCCCCGACAGCATCCGAAGCCCCGAGCGCGACTCCCTCTACGCCCGCGCCGAGCGCCTGGCCCGCCGGGCCGTGGCGGCCGACTCGCTCGGCGCGGACGGCCACTTCGCGGTGGCGGCCGCCGTGGGCCGCGCCTCACTCAGCATGGGCAAGAAGGCCCGCATCCGCCGCGCGCGGGTCATCCGCGACGAGGCCCTGCGCGCCATCGCCCTCGACCCGCGCCACGACGGGGCCTATCACATCCTGGGACGCTGGAACGCGGAGATCATGCGGCTGTCGGGACTCAGCCGCTTCTTCGCGAAGTCGCTCCTCGGCGCGGGGATCTTCGGCGAAGCATCCTGGGAAGGCGCGATCTCCAACATGGAGCAGGCCGTGGCGCTGGATCCCGCCCGCCTCTACCACCACCTCGAGCTGGCGCAGATCTACGTCGATCGGAAGCGCTACGACGACGCCCACACCCAGCTGCGGGAGCTGGAGGCCCTGCCCGACCGCGAGATCATGGACAGCGTCTACCGGCGGGAGGCCGAGGCGCTGGCCGAGAAGATCGCCGACAAACGGTAGCGGCCTCCCCCGACGTTCACGGCAGGTCGCGGGCGCGCTCGAGGCCTTCCTCCAGCTGGCGGCGCCGACGGGCCAGCTCCCGCCGGGTCCGTTTGCCGGCCTGTTCCAGTCCGGCTTCGGCGTCCTCCCGCAGGCGCGCCAGCCGCTGCCGGAGCCGCCGGCGGGTTTTTTCCCCTCGCTCGGGCGCGAACAGCAGTGCCAGTCCCGCCCCCAGGACCATCCCGAACACGATGCCGGCGGCGAAGCCTCCGAGCCCCGGACCGGTCTCGTCGGGGGTCTCCTTCCGCTCCTCATCCACGCTGTCGTCGGTCATCCCGCCCTCCGTTTTGCCCGCCTCGTCCCGACCACCTGCAAGCTATCCCCATCCGGGAAGCCGTCAACCATTGCGACACCATAGACTTTTGACAGATCCGCTGCACATTCCTTCATGGATTTTCGGCTGGGGGCCCCCCTCTTATACTGCTCCAGGCAGGGCCCCTCGGGGGTCCGGTCGGCCCCTTCATCCAGGATGTCTCATGTCAGCGACGGCCATGGCGATTGACGAGGTGGAACGGCTGCAGTCCCGGCTCACCGCGCTGGAGCAGGAGCGCAAGCACCTGCTGGCGGTCATCGAGATCCTGCAGGACATCGGCGGGTCGCTCCATTTCGCCGAGGTCGTGCAGTCGGTCACCCTGCGCCTGGGGGAGACCTTCGGGCTCGACCGCTGCTCCATCTTCCTGGCGGAGCGCGGCGGCAACAGCGTGCGGCTGGTGGCCAGCTACGAGGATCCGGGCATCCGGAACTACGTGGTGGACCTCGACCGCTATCCCGAGCTCCGCCGCGCGCTCCAGACCGGCGAGACGGTGTTCATCGCCGACGCGGCCACCGACCCGTCCCTGGGCCCGGCCCGCTGGGCGCTCGCGGCGCGCAAGGTCAAGACCATCACGGTCATTCCGATTTCGTGGCGGGGCAACGCCATCGGCGCGATCTTCCTGCGCACCTTCCGCGACGGCCCCAGCTTCTCCGCGGCCGACCTGCAGTTCTGCCAGGTCGTGGCCAACCTGACGGCCAAGGCGCTCCGCAACGCCCACCGCTTCGAGCGGCTGCGCAAGCGCAAGGGTGAGGACGAGGATGCCCGCCAGCGGGAGCAGGAGCAGGCGGCCCTGATCGGCTTCATGCGACGCCTGCTGGCGACCTACCCGCCGCCGCCCGCGGACGAGCCGGGCCTCGCCGACGGGGTGTCGCCCGAGATCGAGCGGCTCGTGGGCGTGGCGCAGGCCGTCCTGAGCCAGGAGTCCGCCGCGCGGTGACCGCGGGCGCAGCCGAGCGGGCCGCCTGGCTGCGCGAGCAGATCGATCGGGCCAACCACGCCTACTACGTGCTCGACGCGCCGGACCTGCCGGACGCCGAGTACGACCGCCTGTTCCGCGAGCTCCAGGAGCTCGAGTCCCGCCATCCCGAGCTGCGCTCCCCCGATAGCCCCACGCAACGCGTGGGGGCGCCGGTGGCGAGCGCACTCGCCAAGGTGACCCACGCCCGCCCGATGATCTCCCTGGGCAACGCCTTCACCCCCGAGGAGCTGGCCGCCTGGGAGGAGCGCAACGCCCGCATCGTCCCCGAGGTGCGCGCCGCCGGCTACACCGCGGAGATCAAGATCGACGGCGCGGCCGTGAGCCTCACCTACGCCGACGGCCGGCTCGCCGTGGGCGCCACCCGCGGCAACGGCGTGATCGGCGAGGACATCACCGCCAACATCCGCACCATCTCCGACGTGCCGTTGGCGCTCAAGGGCAAGGGCTGGCCCCGGCGGCTGGAAGTCCGGGGCGAGGTGTACATGCCCTACGAGAGCTTCAAGCGGGTCAACCAGGAGCGCGAGCGGGACGGAGAGCCGCTGTTCGCCAATCCCAGGAACGCCGCGGCCGGCGGGCTCCGGCAGCTCGATCCCACCATCACTCGGCGTCGGCGGCTCCGGATGTTCGCCTTCGCCGTCGAGCCGGTGGAGGGCCGGCTGGGCGCGCGCACCCATACCGAGCTGCTGGCGCTGCTCAAGGGCTGGGGATTTCAGGTCGAGGAGCACGGCGAGCGATTCGAGACGCTGGCGGAGGTGCAGGATGCCATCACCCGCTACGAGCAGGTGATCCCGCAGCTCAGCTTCCAGGCCGACGGCGTGGTCATCAAGGTGGACCGACTGGATCTCCACACCGAGCTGGGCACGATCGGCGGACGCGAGCCCCGCTGGGCCATCGCGCGCAAGTTCGCGCCGGAGGTCGCCGTCACCCGGCTCGAGGACATCCGGATCAACGTCGGACGCACCGGCGCGCTCAATCCCTGGGCGGTGCTGGAGCCGGTCGTCATCAAGGGGGTGACGGTGAGCGCCGCGACCCTCCACAACGAGGACCTGATCGCCCAGAAGGACATCCGGAAGGGCGACCAGGTCGAGGTGATTCGCGCAGGCGAGGTAATCCCCCAGGTGCTTCGGCCGATCCTCGACGGGGTCACCGCCGACCAGCGCGGGACGCCATTCGAAATGCCCGACAAGTGCCCGGTCTGCGGCACGCCGGCGGAGCGTCCCGTGGGCGAGGCGATGCGCTATTGCCCCAACGTCTCGTGCCCCGCCCGGGTGCTCGAGGGCATCGTCCACTTCGCCTCGCGTGAGGCCATGGACATCCGCGGACTCGGCTACGAGCGGGTGCGCCAGCTGCTCGAGACCCACCAGATCGAGAACGTCGCCGACCTATATGACCTCACCGCTGACTGCCTGGTCGAGCTGGACCGGTTCGCGGAGCAGTCGGCCGGCCAGCTCGTCGCAGCGATCAAGGCCTCGAAGGAGCGCCCGCTCTCGGCCCTCCTGTTCGGTCTCGGCATCCGGCACGTGGGACAGACCGTGGCCCAGCTGCTGGCGCGCCGGTTCGGCACGATGGACGCGCTGATGAAGGCGGATGAAGCGGCCATCAACGACGTGCCGGGCGTCGGCGGCGCCATTGCGGGGGCGGTCGTCGCCTTCTTTGGCGAGCCGCGGAACCAGGAGCTGCTCCGCCGCCTGCGCAAGGCGGGGCTCACCTTCACCGAGCCCCGCGCCGCCGCGTCGGACGGCCCGCTGGTGGGCACGACCTACGTGCTCACGGGCACCCTGCCCACCCTGTCGCGCGGCCAGGCCACCGAGCTGATCGAAGCCGCCGGCGGGCGGGTGGCCGGCAGCGTGAGCAAGAAGACCGACGCGGTGGTGGCGGGCGCGGAGGCCGGTGGGAAGCTCGAGAAGGCGCAGGCGCTCGGCGTCGAGATCATCGACGAAGCCGAACTCTTGCGTCGCGTCGGCCGCACGGCCTAACTTCGAGCGCATCCCACCCACCTTCGACCTGGTGTCGTGATGAGCGCTCAGCCGTCCCATCATCCCCGTCCCGGCCTCCGCCTCGGCCGCAAGGTTCTCCATCAGCTGCGCGCCGCGCTCGAGCGCGACACCGGACTGCAGGCCGCCAGCTATCTGCAGGAGGCGGGCTTCGCCGGCGGCGAGGAGCTGTACGCGGAGTTCGCCCAATGGCTGCTCGCCACCCGGGGCGTCGAGCGGCCCGCCGACCTCGACGTTCAGTATCTGAGCGAGGTCCTGTCGCAGTTCTTCAGCGAGCTGGGATGGGGAGCGCTGACCGTGACCCCGCTCGGGCCCGCGGTGCTGGCGCTGGATTCCGCCGAGTGGGCCGAGGCATCGGAGGAGGCTCGCGGTGAGTTTCCGTCCTGCCACCTCACCTGCGGGCTGCTGGCGGACTTCTTCGGACGCCTGTCCGACGGGCTCGTGGCCGTGATGGAAGTGGAGTGCCGGTCCCGGGGCGACGCCCGCTGCCGGTTCCTGGCCGGCGCCCCCGAGACCCTGAGCGCGCTCTACGATCGCATGGCGCAGGGCACCAACTACGCCGATGCGCTCGGGGTCAGTTCGATTTCAGCAGCTTGATGCCGCCGGAGCCGGTCTCGATCGCGATCGTCCCCTTCCCGTCCCCGATGGTCCCCACCATGTGATCCCGGCTCTGCCGGGTCACCAGCAGCGGAAAATCGGTCTCGATGTCACCGCTCGAGGTCTCGATCTCGACTTCCGCGCCGAGCGTCGCCGGGGCGCGGATCGCGATGTCGCCGGAGCCGGTCTCGACTTGGAGGGACGCGATGTCCCGCCGGAGGTCGGCGGTGATGCGGCCGCTCCCGGTCTCGAGTGAGACGCGGGGCGATGTGACTCCGGTGAGCCGGACCTCGCCGGAGCCGGTGTCCACCGACAGCTCGTCACTCTCGAAGTCGCTGCCGGTCACGTCGCCCGAGCCGGTGTCGATCGAGAGTGTCGTCCCGTGGAACCCGGTCACGTCCACGGCGCCCGACCCGGTGTCCACGCCCACCTCGCCCTGCGCCTGGCTGATCCGCACGTCCCCGGCGCCGACGGCCACGGTGAGCGTGCCGCGTGTCCCCGAGGCGGTGACCGGCGCGCTGTGCGAGTCCACCCGCAGCTCCCCGTCCACGTTGGCTACCGTGACGGCCCCGACCGCCAGATAGACCGACACGTTGGCGCCCTTGGGCACGCGAACGACGAGGTCGGCGCGGGCGTCGAGACCATCGCTGCCATCGGCGATCGTCACCCGGTGGCCCTCTTCCCACCGGTCGTGGCTCATCCGCCCGTGCTGGTACCGGTCATGGTCGCCGAAGGTGCCGTCGTCGCGGACCCGGAGCTGGGTGGAACCGTGGCTCCCCGGATTGCCCGACCGGATTCGGTCGCCTGGGTAGACCACGCGGAGCGTGGACCGCCCGTCGATCTCGCCCTGCCCGATCTGCAGCCGTGCGGCCTGGCCGCCGGCGCGGGTCACCTGCACGGTCACCTGGCCGTCACCGGGCTCGACCCGGACGTTGCCCACCAGGTTGTAGACGGCGGCCGGGCCGTCCTCGAGGGTATACCGCTCCGACTGCTGGGCCGGCAGCGCGATCGGGATCGCAAGCAGGAGAGAGGTGCAGATCGGCAACCGCGTCATCAAGAGCTCCGGAGGAAGGATCCCCCTTGGACGGAGCGCAGGTCGAAAGGGTTGCACGAAGGCTGGAAGGACGGAAAGACGGAAAGGTGGCCGGACGAAGAGATCTTCTCGCCCGGCCAC
>JBOHSB010000390.1:0-3561 GCA_050733015.1 Gemmatimonadales bacterium | reverse complement strand
GTACCCTACTGGCCGGTTGCCGCCTTGAACTTCACGACCAGTTCAGCCGGTACCCGGCCGCGATCCTTCACTTCAATGCCCTGGGCCTTGGCCCACTCGCGTACCTCGGTGGTGTTCAGCCCGCTTGCCGGTCCGCGGCGCGCGCCGCGGGCCGGCCCCCGGGCAGTGCCGCCGGCCCGCCTGGCAGCACCCGCGTAGCGGGCCAGGGCATCCCGCAACTCCCGGGCGTGCTTGGCGTTCAGGTCGATCTCGTACTCCGCGCCGTCCAGGCCGAAACGGACGGTTCCCTCGGCGGCACTGCCGTCAAGATCATCGATGAACAGCGTCTGTATCTTCTGAGCCACGGACGTTCGAGTCCTCTCACTGATCTCTGGCGCACTAGTGTATGCAGTTCAAGCCGGACAAGCGTACAGCCACGCCGACGAACTCAGCCCCCGCGGGCCCGCACCGATGCCGCGCTGGCCGCGACCAGTGTCCCGCCTAGATCGCTGACAGTGCGCAGCTTGCGAGCTGTACCCGCCGACGTTGACGGGTTGTTCCCGCCAGGCTTGGTAAATGCATTCCACGCTCGACTCATGATCTCGTTGCTGAGCGTTATTGTTTATCTGAACTTCTTCACAGCGCATGCAACAGAACGCTGAATACGCGCGGACAGCGATCAGCTATCTGAAGCTTGAGATGAGTACAGATCGGCATAATCTGAACCGCTCCTCGGGGAGCTTCGGGTAAAACGGCCGAGCCGCCGTGATGATCAACGATCATGTCGGGTCATCGGTGCATCGGATTCGGTCTTTGGGTCGTTCGGGCCACTGTTAACTGGTCGCGTGGAGACTCGTTTGCTTGTCTTCGAACCACGTCCAGCGTTCCGTCAGCAGGTCATGGTCAGGATGGAGTTCTGGAATAGCAGGCAGGTTCAGCGGCCTGTCCTGCAGCGACTTGTAGTGGTGTCCGGACAGCTGGTCTGAGATCACGATGGTGCGGGTAGCCGGATTGACTGCGAGCAGGCCGAGATCGAAGAGCGCGTGGATGTCCGCCCGGAGCAGCAGGCCGTTGGTCACGATGTTGGTGTGCTCGCCCAGGTAGGGCCGGATGTGCGCCGCCTCGAGCGCGTAAGGCGAGTCGCAGCCGGTGACAGCACAGCGTCCCTCATATGCCCGGATCAGCGCGTCCCTGAACTGTGCCTGGCCCTGACGTGCGACGACGTCCCTGGTGATGCGCTTACGAGCGTCGGTATCGTCCAGGGCCTCAGGTGCTGGCGGTTGCCCGGAAGCGCCAGCGGCTGAAGTGAGCTCGTCGAGCTTGTGCAGATGCCGCTCGAGCATGCGGATGAAGGCGATACGCCTGACCGGGGGGTGCTTCAGGCCGGTCGTATCCGACTGGCTGACCTCGGGATGATCGCGCAGGTACTGGTCAGCGAGCAGGCGATACTTGGTGTTCGCGAGCGGGCTGGCGAGATCCTTCAGCGACTTGATGATGATCGTGTCGGAATCGGGAAGCGCGCGTAGCGCGCTGATCGCCTTGATGAGGTCGTCTCGCTCGACTAGGACGCCGTCGATGCGGGTCCACTGGGTGACGGAAGTTGACGCTGCCTCGGCGTCCTGGCCTTGGGATTCGGTCATGAGTCTGCTTATTCCTGGCTGGAAGGAGGACTGCGGATCCCGGGTTGGGGCAGCCGACTGAACAGTCCGGCTGCCTGGCCTACGCTAGTCGTCATCATGCCAGCGTCGGTGAGACCTACGGCTGGAACATGCCGCGGCCAATACGCTCTCACCGCGGCAAGAGAGTGCGGTGCCTACATCTTCCCCACTGCCTGCTTAGACTGCCAAAGTGGTCCGAGCAAGCCAAGTTCTCGCCGATCAAGGGGAGGCAGCCAGTGCGCGGGACCTTTATACCTTTGCCGAACTTTCTCGACGCCGCTGTCCGTGCCTGTGAGATAACGCCCGCTTCTGCGAAGCGGTATCGCGGAATCGTTGTCGTGCTCGATCGGACAGCGGAGCGACACTCTAACTTGCTCAGGGATCTGGTGAAGGAGGGCAGCAGCATCAATGATGTGACCCGCAAGGATCTTCTGGTGGCGCTGCCGGGACAGCACGAGGCTTGGCGACCGGGGGTTTACGAGTGGGTGCTTGACCCACACAAGGACTTCGAGGATGCCATTGGCGCCCCAGGCTTGCTCCTGGCAGGGGCGGACGATCGCGATTGGGCGAGTCGCTTGTGGGATCTGGTCAGCTCCGAGGTCGAACGATGCGAGAGCACTGAGGCTCAAGAACGGATCATCCGAGCGGTCGACCAGTCGGCCAGTGACGTAGTCGACTACCTCGGCCTTACCGAGGCGGACATTCCGAGTCTCGTGATCTTCAGCCTCGAGGATCGCCGTGTGTTTGTGTTTCGCTATGGCGGCGACGCCGACGACCCGCCGTACAACCTCTTCAAGAACATTGCGGCACGTCGGCCCAGAAGTGGACAGCCGGACTGGCTGACCAATGCCATCGTGGCTCTGGCGCGCGACTGGGAGCTCGCCGAAGGTCCAGCGCCGGTATTGGCCGCACCGTCACTGGCGAATTGGGGGGCGACGCGTTACCTGCCGCGACAGGCTGACATGCTCCCAATGGAACGTGCGCGTGGCTGAGGCTCGTGCAGCTGCGAGTGGCGCCTCAGGGAGCGGCGGCCAGATCTATGCGGTTCTTGTGACGACTCGCCTGGCCGAAGAGGAGAGGCGCGGCAGTTCCCTGCAAGCGAGGGGGCTGGCGGTAGTGACAACGTCAGGAACCCTGGTGACGCTGATCTTCGCCATCGCCCAGTTCGTGTCCGAGGGCAAGATCCTCGCCAGGCTCCCTGATGCAAGCCGATGGCTGCTCGCGATCGCCGCGGTGGCCTTCGTCGCTGCCGCCGTCGGCGGGCTAGTTACCAACATTCCACGTCTTTTCGCGCGCCCCCGCCTCAAGGAGATAGCTGACCAGATCGAGTCCGGATGGAGCGGGCCAGCCGCGGTGGCCGAAAAGACGGTTGCTCGCGCCCGCGTGCATCAACTTCAAGAGCTAGAAAGTGCCAACGACTTTGCCGCCCGTGCCGTATTGTCAGGGCTCGCGGCCGAGGTCCTCGCGATCGCCCTGGCAGCCGCAGCGGCGATCGTGGTCATATTTGTTAGATAAATTCGACGAAGATCGGAGCGCGAGTCGTCGTGCCTGGGGCGGTCGTGTAACTGCTGCAGGAGGATCTCAGCGAAACGCGAACACCGCTGAGACGCACATACTCATTTCGGCTAACTCCGGACGTTGATCCGCTGCCTCGCCTTACGTGAGGCCGAAACAGATCGTCCCGCTCGGCGTGGCAGCGGCTGCGAGCCTGGCGATCAGGTTGCCGACCATATCGGCGGCTTGGTATGCGCGAAGTGTTATTCCTCGGTGGTCGTTTCGGGTTCGGTCGCGTGTGCACGAACGTCTGCGATCCAGCGGTCGATGAGTGCCAGGAGGCGGTCGAGACGGTCGGCGGTCAGCTCGCTGAGCGGGATTTCCGGTCGCAGGCCGGACAGGTCCCTCTCGCGGTCGAGCCGCGGGATGC
>JBOHSB010000389.1:0-24686 GCA_050733015.1 Gemmatimonadales bacterium | reverse complement strand
GAGCGCGGACGGGATGCTCCGCATGAAGGACGACATGGCGGGGGCCGCCCAGGGCCAGACCGGACTGGTCACGACGGGAAGCAGAACGAATCCGAGGACGCGTCGCCGCCCTCGAGCCGAACCTGGTGCGGGCGCATGCCGTCCTCCATCTCGAGGAAGAACCGCGGGTCCAGCGCCATCCCGCCCTCGGGCCGAGTGTCCAGCTTGACCATCCACCCCCGGATCCCGTCGGGATAGAACTGCTTATCCCACGGCGTGTAGAGCGAGTTGGTGAGGTAAACCCGCCGGCCGTCCCGGCTCAGCTCGACCATCTGCGGCGCGCCGTTGAGCGGGCGGCTCGGGTTCGCCGGGTGCGACGTCCGCCGCACGATGCCGCCGATGTGCGCCGAGCCGGTGAGCTTGGGGTGGAGCGGATCGCTCACGTCGTACTGCCGGATCTCGCCCGTGCCCCAGCAGGACACATAGAGGAAACGGTCGTCCAGCGACAGGTTGATGTCGGAAACCAGCGGGGGCACCGCCTTGAATCCTTGCAGCATCGGCGGCAGGTCCTCGGCGGCCGCGGGCTCGGCCGGGATCTCGATCACTTTCCTGACCTTCCACGTGCCGGTGCCGTGGGCGCCGTCGAGATACCACATCCAGATGCTCGACGAGAGGGTCTCGAGCGAGATCACCACGCCCACGAACCCGTACGGCTTGGCCGGGTTGTGCGCCGGACGGAGCTCGAGCACCATCTGGTGCTCGGCGCCGAGATCGAGCGTCTGGAGATGCCGGCGGCGTCGAAGATCCCACACGTGCAGCGCGTGGCCGTACTTGCCCGCCAACAGCAGCTCGGGATTGAGGCCGTCCTTCACCATGTTGGGCGTGCCCCACTCGCTGGTGACCATCGTGTCGTAGCCCAGGTGCCACGAGAAGTCGTACGCCAGGTGCTGGGGCCCACGCTCCTGCTCCCAGCGGCCCTTCAGGTCGAACGTCTCGTGATCCAGCACGAAGATCCCACCCGGGCCGTCGCCGCCTACCGACCCGAGGGCGTTGAGGTAGACGCCGTCGGGCCCGCAGTGGACCGTATGCGGCGCAGCGTAGCCGGTCTTTTCCATCACCGTGTCGCCCGAGATGGCGCGCACCAGCTCCGGCCGCCGGGGATCGGGCTTGGTGTCGATGATGTGGATGCGCGACGAGTGGGTGCCGGGCACGATGAGGTAGCGGCGCTCGGCGTGCGCGTTGGGCGCGTAGGGACAGAGGTGCGAGCTGCACGCGTTCCACCCGAAGTGGTGCAGCTCGTTGCCGCCGTCGGGCAGGTCCACCTGGCCGACCAGGCGGCCGTACGACTTGGACGAGGCGTCGGTGTCCACCACGCCCAGCGCGTCGGGGCGGCCGTTTCCTTCCGCTGCCAGCAGCGCGACGTAGGCCAGCCGCTCGGCAGGCGCCTCGCCGGCGAGGGCCGGGCTCGGGTAGAACGTAGGGTCGGGTTTCCAGCGGGCCATGGTCGTGTCTCCTGTAGGCGACGGATCGGATGGCCGGATCGGCCGCCGGGCCGAATTCCTGGTCAGTGGGAGCGAATGCGCCGACAAGGTAGGGCCCGGTATCGCACCGCACATGAGGCGGCAGTCCTAGGCGGCACCTGTCTTTTGGGGAGCATGCGGCTGGGGTGGGGCTGCGGTCCTAGAAGCGCGGGAGCGGGAGAGGGCGAACGAACCGGCTAGCGGCGTTCGGCCTCGCTGTGTCCCAGCCCGGCCTCCCGCGCGCGCACGATGGCCTGCGCCCGGGAGGTCACATCGAGCTTGCTGAAGATGTTGGTGATGTGGTTGCGGAGGGTCTTGGCGCTCACGCCGAGCCGGCCGGCGATGTCGGTATTGTCGAGACCGCGGGCCACCAGGTCGAGCACCTCGGCCTCGCGCGCGGTGAGATCGGGGAGGCACGGCGCGCGCGTCTCGCCGGCTGGTGCGGCCACGTCGGTGGAGAGGAAGTCGTCCAGCTCGGCCAGGAAGTGATCCAGCGCGGGCTCGCCTCCCAGCAGCAGGTGGTTCCGGCCCTCGAGCGGCACGAACCGCGCGTTGGGAATGAGCCCGGCCATCAGACGTCCCTCCTCGAACGGCACCGCCGAATCATTGCGCCGGTGCAGCACGATGGTCGGAACGGTCACCCGCGCCGCCATCGCTGTGACGTCGATGCTGCTGAATTCCTCCGCGAGGCGCGCCGCGTTCTCGGGCGAGCTCGACACCCGGTGCAGATCGTTGAACCAGCGGAACTGCTCGAACGTGCCGTCCGGAATGAAGAGCGACGTGAACACCTGGCGGAATGCGGGGTTCTCACGGCCCCATCCGATGCGGATCAGGTTCACCAGCGTCCGGGCCTCTTCGAGCTGGAGCGGGGTCGGATCGCGCTTGAACCGCCCGCGCGCGTAGGCGCCGTACAGCACCAGGTGGCTCACCCGCTCAGGGTGGCGGACGGCGTACGCGATCGCGATCGGCCCGCCCTGCGAGATGCCGAGCAGCGGAAAGCGGGTGAGCCCCACCACGTCGGCCACCGCCTCGAGATCGCGCACCCAGCTCTCGAACGAGAGGTCGGCGGCGTTCCAGTCGCTGAGCCCGCAGCCGCGCTCGTCGTAGCGGATCACCGTGTGCCTCGCGGCCAGTCCCTCGAGGAACGGCCGCCAGACCGGACTCCGCCAGTCGTACTCCAGGTGGCTCATCCAGTTGGAGGCTTTGACCAGCGGCGGCCCCTTGCCGGCGGTCGCGTAGGCCAGGCGCACGCCGTCCGCCGACTTGCAGAAGCGGATGTGCTGTTGCATCGGCTTGGCGGTGGGAGTGGTCACGAGTGGAAGGTGGCGCGAGGTGCGCGGCTGCGCGAGTGGGGACGGCACCGGACCCAGGACGGCTCGGCGGGGCGGTCTATCGCCGCACCTGGTACGCCAGCTTCACGAAGAACCCGTCGTTCTGCCGCGACAGCCTCGACCAGTTGAACTCCTCGTCGGTCTCCAGCGAGCTGCCGTAACCGAGGAACGCCACCGTCCCCGGCGTCGGCTCGAACGACGCCAGCAGGTCCACCCTGAGGCCGTTGAACTCGCTGACCGGCTGCCCCGCACCGCCCACGAATAGCGGCGCGCCGGTCGCCGGGTCCTCCAGCGCCGCCGTGCGGTCCGACCGATACTCCCCGATCACCCGGAAGAACAGCTCGCGCCTGGGCTGATACTCGATCTTGAGCCGCGGGATGGTCGAGCGCGCGAACTCGCGCCCGTCCAGCCGATGGAGCCGGAAGATCGTCGCCGTGAGCGAGGTCCGCACCGTCGGCACCGGGCGGAGATCCAGCTCGCCTGTGAGCTGCTGGTAGCGGCCGGTGCCGGCTTCCTGGAAGATCGGGGCCCGTCCGCGCCGATACTGCACGAAGCCGCCCAGCTGCCGCCAGGTCGGCAGGGTCACCTGGGTCTGCCACCAGAAGCCCGAGAAGTCGTCGGCCGGGCGATACGCGGAGCCGGCGGCGCTTCCGATTGTATAGTCGGCGTAGGTGGAGTCCTGGAAGTTCACGAAGTCGCGCTGGATGTGGCCGATGACCTTCCAGCCGCCCCGAATCTGGAACTGCGCTTCCGCCTGCTCGAAGCCCTCGAGTGCAGGCGTGAAGCCGAACTGGTGGTACGCCCAGGTGCGGTCGGGTCCGAAGAAGACGGTGAGGTTTTCGAGCCGGGCCCCGCGCGCGCCGTACAGGGTGAACCGGTTGAACGCGTGCGCGTTCACCACGTTGCTACGCAGCCGGTTGACGAACCCGGCCTGGTCGTCGAACCCCTCTCCGAACCCTTTCACCAGGTAGTTGAAGCCCCACGAGCGGCCGGTGCGATCGTACTCCGCCTGCCAGATCGGGGCCGTGATGGTGGCGGCGCCGGCCTTGGTGACCGACGCGCCGGCCTGGACCTGCGCATAGTACAGTCCCCACACGTAGCGGAAATCGCCGGCCAGCACCCGGTTGTGGCTGTCGCCCCGGTCGCGGTTGGTGAAGGTGACCCCGGCGATCGAGTTGCGGCCGAAGTCGCGGCGGAGCCGGGTGATGTTGAACCAGGCGTCGCCGGCGTCGGTCTGGTCCACCGCGGTCAGGTGGGCCAGCCCAAGCTGCCCGAACTTGCCGGTGAGCTTGGCGCCGGCCTTGGGATTCACGATCCGCCGGGTGTAGACCAGCGTGTTGGGCGAGCCGAACAGCTCGATCCCCTCGAGGAAGAACGGCCGCTTCTCGGGAAAGAACAGGGCGAAGCGCTCGTTCACCGTCACCTGCCCCGCGTCGCTCTCCACCTGGCTGAAGTCGGGGTTCACGGTGGCGTCGAGCGCGTAGCTGGTGAAGCCGAGCCGGAGGTTGAGGCCGGCGTCGGGATTGACCGACTCGCGGTCGAAGCTGCCCGTTGCCTGGTCGCGCGCGCCGTTGGCCGTGGCGGTGACGAAGGGCTGGGCCTCGACCAGCACGCCGCGCTTCAGGTCGTGCAGCCCGCCGATCGCGCCCTCCTGGCCGATGAAGCTGGCGTTGGCCCGGCGCACGTCGGTCCAGGTGTCGGTGTAGCCGGTGCGCTGGACCACGCGGGTCACGTTGAAGCCCCAGCTCTGCGGCTCGCCCGACGGGTAGCGCAGGCTCTTGAACGGGATCCGGATCTCGACCGTGTAGCCCTGGTCGGTGATCCGCCCCTTCGATTCCCAGGTGAAGTCGGGGTTCAAGTCGGTGCTGCCGGGAATGAGGCTCGATACCTGGCCGGCGCCCTCGCTCCGCACCCCGTCGCTCTGCACGCCCAGCGGGTTCACCCCGAACTGGAAGGCGCGCCGGCGGTCGTGGAACGTGTCGATGTCGAGGACGATGTTGTCGTCATTGCCGATGTTGTCGCGGTCGGCCACGGTGGCGCGGATGGCGGACGGCACCTGGTCGTGGGCTACGATGCCGAACCAGATCGCGTCGGGCGCGTACCACACCAGCACCTCGGTGGCCTCCTCGGCGGGACGGCTGTCCACCGGCTGGTACTGCCAGAACCCGGTGAGCCGGGTGGCTTGCTGCCAGGCCGGCTCGTCGAGCACGCCGTCCACCTTGACCCCGGCGGCGGCCTCGATCCGCGGGATGTCGGCCGTGGGCGAGCCCTTGCCGTCCACGGCGGCGCCCTGAACGGGGCTGGCCGTGGCCGGAGCAGCCGCAGCGGCCGCGCCCGAGGCGGCGGCGGCGGACGCGGCGCCCCCGGTGGCGGTCTGGAGGAGCAGCAGTAGTGCGAGCACGAGCGCTCGGTGTGGTCTCGGTTGGCTTGGGTCCGCCGCGCGGCAGCGGCTCTGCGCGCGCGGCGTTCGTGCTGGTCTCACAATTTACGACGCGGTCAACACCTGGGTTTCCGCGCTGGCACGGCGCTGACGAATCGTAGGCGCGCGCACCCGTGCCGGTGAAGGGCCGTCGCCAGGTCCTGGCCCTCCGTCCCCGAGTCGTCCCCGCATCCTGCCAGCAGCGCCATCCCCACGACCAGTAGTGCGATTCGTCGCCTGGTGCCCTCGTGTGTGCGATCGTGATAGGTTAGGTGAACTACGAGGACAACATGCGCCGGGGCGATTAGCGGCTCCTTGCGCGCGGGATTAGCCAGGAATTAGCTGGGAGCGAGAAGCCAGTGATCACGGTCCAGCTGCTCGGGGGCGCCAGCCTGCGCGCCGGCGAGGTCGCCCTCGCCGGTCCGCCGGCGCAACGCCACCGCATCGCGTTGCTGTCGCTCATCGTCGCGGCCTGGCCGCAGCCGCTGAGCCGGGACCGCGCCATGGCGCTGCTCTGGCCCGAGCGCGACCTGGTCAAGGCGCGCCGGCTGCTCAATCTCTCGGTGCATGTGCTGCGCTCGGCGCTGGGCGAGGACGCCATCGTCTCGACCACCGACGGCCTGCTGCTCAATCCCACCGCGCTCACCTGCGACCTCCACGAGCTGCGCGCCGCGATCGCGGCCAACGACCCCGAGCGCATCGCGCGGTGCTACACCGGCGCGCTGCTGGACGGGTTCCACCTGGACGAGTCCGCCGAGTTCGCCTACTGGCTGGACGAGCGTCGGAGCGAGCTGGTCCACGCCTTCACCGGCGCGCTGCGGCTGGTCGCCGAGGACCAGGAGCGGGCGGGAGACGTCCACGGCCGGGTGAGCACCTGCCGCCGCCTGGTCGCGGCCCATCCCCACTCGGGCCTGTATGCCCGGGCGCTGATGCGCGCGCTCGACGCCGTGGGCGACCGGGCCGGCGCCATCCGCCATGCGGCGGAGCACACCCGCCGGCTGGAGCTGGACTTGGAGCTGCCGCCCGATCCCGAGGTCCAAGCGCTGGCCGAGGAGCTGCGGACGGCGGCGCCGGCGCGGCCCCAGGTGGCCAGCCCGAAACCCAGGGTCCGCCCGCGGGGGCAGGCGTATCACCTCTATCTGCAGGGCCGGCGCTGGGCCAGCGAGTACACCCTGGCCGGGCTGGCGCGCGCGGCCGACTGCTTCGAGCGCGCGGTGGCCCACGATCCGACGTTCGCGCTCGCCAGCGCGAACCTGGCCATGGCCTACGCGGAGCTGGCCGAGCAGGGCGGGATGGCCCCCGACGCCGCGTACCGGCGCGCCGGCGACGCGGCGGCAGCCGCGCTCCGGCTCGACCCGGACCTGGGCGAGGCGCATCGCACCATCGCCTACCTGAGGGCGGTGCGCGACCACGACTGGGCGGGCGCCGAGCTGGAGTTCAAGCGGGCGCTGGACCTCAACCCGGATGACGCGGACGCCCACGATCTCTACGGGCGCCTGTGCTCCGCGCTCGGCCGCTACGACGAGGCCATCAGGTTGCAGCGGCGCGCACAGGAGCTCGACCCGCTGTCGCACCGGCTGGACGTGGTGTCCACCCTGCTCCGCGCCGGCCGGCACCACGAGGCCGTGGTGGGCGCGCGGAACGCGGTGGAGCTCGATCCCGGGCACGACCGCGCCCGGGCCACGCTCGGCTGGGCGTACTTCCTGAGCGGCAGGCAGGAGGAGGGCCTGGTCGAGCTGGAGCGCGCGGTGGCGATCTCCCCAAACAGCACGCTCTGGCTGGGGCAGCTGGGACAGGCGTACGCGATGGCGGGTCAGACGCCGAAGGCGCTGGAGGTGCTGCGGCAGCTCGAGGCACGGGCGCGGACCGCCTACATCGCGCCGTACCACCTGGCCTACGTGTATACGGGATTGGGGGAAGCCGATCGGGCCGTGGCCTGCTTGGAGCGCGCGGTGGCGGAGCGGGCGGGCGCCGTGTACGGGATCAAGGGGTCGTTCCTGTTCGCGGCGCTGCAGGGGCATCCCGGGTTCCGGGAGCTACTGCGCCGGATGAGGCTCGACCCATGAAACGGGAAGTCATACGGCGTGGCCACCAGGAAAATGAGGCCGGTGTGAGCGCTCCGGCGTACCTTGGCCCCACTCTGGTCCCCTGGCGGTCCGGGCAACCTGCCCGGCCTATCTGGACGCCCCCCGAACGGGGCCGTAACGTATGGTTACTCCGTTACAATGGGAACTTGTGGCCCAGCCGACAACGGCCTTCCAGGACACCCTGGGTGACCGATACCAGCTCGACACCGAGCTCGGGTCGGGTGGCCAGGGGTCTGTGTTCAGCGCCCGGGACCGGCGGCTGGGGCGGACCGTCGCGATCAAGTTCCTCCGGCCGGACATCGCCACCCTCCTAGGCCCCTATCGGTTTCAGCGCGAGATCGCCATCGCGGCCTCGCTCTCCCATCCCAACATCGTCCCGCTGCTGGACTCGGGCGGCGCCGGCGATCAGCTCTACTACACCATGCCGCTGGTGGAAGGCGAGAGCCTCCGCGCCCGGCTCCGTCGTCAGTCGCAGCTCCCGGTCGACGACGCGCTCCGCATCGTGCGTGACGTCGCGGCCGGCCTGGACTACGCCCACGAGCACGGCTACGCCCACCGCGACATCAAGCCCGAGAACATCCTGCTGACGCGGGATCGCGCCATCGTGCTCGACTTCGGCATCGCGCGCGCGATCGAGCTGTCGGGGACCGACTCCGTCACCTCGGGCAACATCGTCATCGGGACGCCGCACTACATGAGCCCGGAGCAGGGCTCCGGCCAGCGGCAGGTGGACGGGCAGACCGACATCTACGCCTTGGGCTGCGTGCTCTACGAGATGCTGGCCGGCTCGCCGCCATTCACTGGCGCCACGGCCCAGGCCATCATCGCGCGTCATCTCGTCGATCCCCCACCGGCGCTGTCGGTGGTGCGTTCCACCGTGTCGCCAGCGCTGGAAGAGGTGATCCGGAAGTCGCTGGCCAAGGTTCCGGCCGACCGGTACGCCTCGGGCGCGGAGATGGTTCGGGCGCTCGACCAAGCGCGGCGCCATCCGGGTGGTCGCGCCTTGTGGCGGCGGCGGCTGACCCAGGCGGGGTTGGTCATCGTGCCCGCCGCGGCGGCCCTGACCGCCTGGCTCGCCTGGCCCAGGGCCACGCTCGATCCCAACAAGGTCATGGGCTTCCCGCTGCTCGGGAGCGCCGGCGTGCCGAGGTTCGCCGTCGAGCAGGTCGAGGAGGCAATCGCGGCGGCGATGCAGGACACCGAGCCGCTGCGCTGGCTGCGTGCCCGGCTGTTTCTCGGCGCGGCGGCCGGTTCGGCCCTCCCCGCCGACTCGGCGACCCATCTGGCGCGCGCGCGCGGTGCCCGCTACTGGCTCGGCGGGTCGCTCGCCAAGGTCGGGGATTCGCTCGTGGTCCGCCTCGAGCTGTTCGATGCCAAAGGCGATTCCCTCCTGGCCAGCCGGTCGGAGACCGCGCCGCTCACGGATCCCGCCTACGTCCCGGCCTTCCGCGCGGTCAACATGCTGTTGCCGCGCGTCGTCGGGCGGAGCACGCATGTCGCTCAGAAGTACCTGGAGCGCCACCCACCGGCGGCGGTAGCAAATTGGCTCGCGGGAGAGGTCGCCTACCGGAATGCCCGGTATCGGGACGCGCTGGCGTCGTATCGGAGCGCGCTCGCCGCGGACTCGACACTGGCGCCCGCGGCGCTCAAGGGAGCGATGACGGCGGGCTGGCTCGCCGAGTTCCCGGTGGCCGATTCGCTCACTCACCTGGCGCTTCGGCGGGAGGCCGAGCTGCCGGCCCCCAACCGACTCCTCGCTCATTCCCTGGTCAACTTCATCGCCGGCAACGGCGACTCCGCGATGTACTGGGCCCGAGAGGCGGTGCAGGCTGCGCCCGAATGGTCCGAGGCGTGGTATCAGGTCGGCGAGGCAGCGTACCACCTGTGGCCGACCGGCGACAACCCCGACTCGGTGGCCCACAGCGCCTTCCGGCGATCCCTGGCGCTGGATCCCGACTTCGCGCCGGTGGTGTTCCATCTGGCCGAGCTGGCCATGGTGAGCGGCGCGCTGGGCGAGGCCGACTCCCTGGTGAAGCGGCACCACGCGCTCAGCGCCGATACGGCTCAGCAGCTGCAGCTCGAGCTGATGCTGCGGTGTGTCCGCGGAGACCGGCAGGTGGATTGGGCGCCGCTCGCCGCGGCGGACGACCCGGGCGGCATCCAGCTGCTGGCGGCGGGCAAGCTGCTCGCCGCCGGTGGACGGCATCTCCAGTGCGCGGAGGGCGCGTACCAGGCGGCCCTGCGTTCGCCCGCCCCCGATGAGGATCTGCGTCGGCGCTGGAACGCCGCGCTCAGCCTGCATCACGTCTACCTGGCGCGCGGGGAGCGGGACCGGGCCCGGGCGATCGCGGACTCCGTCGTCGCGTCTGGCGTGGCCGCCGGACGCGGGCTGCGAATCGTTGACGCCCTGCTCGGCATGGGGTCCGACGCCGCGGGCGCCGCCGAGATTGCCTGGCTCGAGCAGTCCCGGGACAGCACGAGCATTCGGCGGGCCTGGTGGTTCGGCGAGTGGAGCTCGGCCCACGACGATGTCGAGCGTCTCGACGCGGTCACGCACCGGATACGGGTCCTCGCGGCGGGATCCGGCGCGCCGCCGGACCAGGTGCCGGCCAGGGTCATGTCGGCGCGGCTGCTCCTGGCGAGGGGCGACACCGCCGGCGCGATCGACAGCCTCGGTGCCATCCGGCCGTTGGCGCCCCTGGGCGATCTCATTTACGGCTACTGGGAGCCGCTGGCCGCCGAACGGCTGCTGCTCGCGAAGCTGTTGCTGGCTCGGGGCCGGGCAGCAGAGGCGCTCCGAGTAGCGGAATCGTTCGATGGCGAACGCGCAGTGCTCGACTTGGCCTTCCTGCGCCCAAGCCTGGAGCTTCGCCGACAGGCGGCGGCGCGCCTGGGCGACCGGAAGAGCGAGCGGGAGATAGAACGAAGGCTAGCAGCACTATCCAAACGTTGATGCAGCCTACGCGTTTTCCCCGGAAGCGACAGGAGGCGACATGGCAAACCGAGTGAGTCTACCGATCGGGAAATGGTTGTGGTGGTGGTGGTGGACGTATCCCATCCTCGTGACGGTGGTCGGTGGCGTACTATTCTGCCTACTGTGCGGCGGCGGCAACGCCGGCGGGAACGAAGGCAAGGAGGCACTGGCCCTGGCGCAGAAGATTCACGCGTACCTCGGCCAAAATAATACGACGCCCTACACGGGTCTGCTCCGCAACATCGAGGACAACAACGACTTCCATCGGAAGCAGTACGACAAGATTGGGTGCAGCCTGTGGAAACTGGAGAACCCGACATTGCCCGTGCCACCGAAATGCCCGCCCGGTGGAGGGACTTCCAGCCCCACCCCACCGCCGAAATACCCGTAGTCGGAGCGTAGGCGGCGAGGCAATCTCGGGAGGAGAGGCTCGATGCGCCGAAGGAATCGATGCGGGCTCACCAAGCGCGGCCTTCTCGCCTGTGCCACACTCTGGCTGTGGGCGTGCGGTGGCGCGAACTGCTGGGGGACCGGAAGCGGCAGCGGTGCCGCGAGCAGCGCAGCCAGCATGGGCGGGGGGGGGTCCAGCGCGCCGGTATGCAGTGACTGCTACCCGGGCGGGTATCGAATCACGCCCGCCCCCGTGTTGCTTAGCACCGTCCCTCCTCCGGCGGTCCTCTTCAGCGGCTGGCGCAACGGCTGGTGCCGGGAGGACCTGATCTGCACCGGGGTACCGGAGGTGGACCTGGGCGAGGTCGGGCGCCTGCCATTCGGCAACGATTGCAAGCAGGAGCTGATCGTGTTCGGGGGTGGTGTCGAGCCGACGACAGCGACGATTGCCAACCCGTCGCTGCCGGGCATGACGGTGACGCTCAAGCCCGCACGCGACCTGCAGATCACGGTGTGGATCGTGGAGAACGTCCTGACGGCGACGGAAGTGGAGTCGCAGATCGCGGTCACCCGATCGCTCTACATCGACCACGGGACCGGGCTCCTGATCCATGCCACGGTCAAGCCCTTCCCGCCGCTGGCGTCCCCGCCGCTACCGAACAAGCTGTTGGATTTGGACGAGAATGCGTCTTGCGCCCTCGCTTCCACGCTGGCCGATCCGGCGAACAAGGGCGTGTATGATGCCGACCGAATCAACGTGTATTACGTGAGGGGTTTCACGGCCAGCGCCGGGTCGCCGATGGCGCTCACCTGCTTCGGTGCGCCTTACGACCACCCGGAGATGATCTTCGTGGACGGTGACATCTTGTCCGCGCCGTACCTGCTCGCCCACGAAATCGGACACGCGCTCGGACTCCAGCGCTCCGCGCCGATTCCCAACGGCGGCGGGTCAACCTACCCCGGCCATTCCGACGAGCTGAACCTGAGCCCGTATCTGCGCTCGGACAATCTGATGCAGAACGGCGCCACGTTCGTCAATCAGATCACGGTCGGCGAGATCTATCGGATGCACTTCGACGAATTGTCCTGGCTGTGGCATGGCCGGACGCCCGCCGGCGGCTATCCGAGGACATGCCAGAACAGCCCGGTCACCGGCGGCAAGTGCGCGCCGTTCACGATCCAGCCTCCCGGAGGATGGCCATGAAACGACTGCTGGGGGTGTTGGCGGGCCTCGCCCTGGTGTGGGGAGCCTCGCTCTGGTGGGACTGCTGCGGTCCGCGTCCACCATGGCCCAGGCCACTCTCGGACCTGCAAGTGGCCGAGGCCTGGTTGCACTGCATGGACTGCCACGGGTCTTTCCTCAGGCGGCTGCACGAGATGCCCGCGCGCAGCCAGGACACCGTGACCAAATTCTTGGGCGTGGCTCTCATCAACGGGCCGGACAGTGCCCGAACCGCACGTCACACCAGTGACCTGGTGCGGGCCTGGCAGGCAGACTCGAGCTCGCGCGTCAGGCGGGGGGAGAAACCGGACACCGGTTTCAGCTCGTTCACGAGCCGGTACCAGGATGGATTCGACACCAGGTGGCGCACCCGCGCCGCGGTCGCGCTCGGCGTGATCCGTACGCCGGCCGCGATCTCGGCGCTCGATGGCGGGCTCGGGCTTCCGCTGCTGGACAAGGGCGACAGCGTCGTGCGGCGCGCGGTGATACGGGCGAGATCCGACACCGGGCTCGTTGCGCTCGGGCACTACACGCCCTAGCGGCGAAGGTGAGTGACCTGCGTTGATGGAGTCACATCCTCGCGATCCTCCGCGCACAGACTGCGATACATCAGCAGACTGTCCACCGCCTCTCCGCCCGGCCCGATCGCATAGCCCGGAATCATCCCCGCCTCCCGGTAGCCGACCCGGCGATAGAACGGCTCGGCGCGGCCGCCGCGGCGGGTGTTGAGCAGCAGCAGCGTCCGCCCGCGCTGCTGCGCCGCTTCGTGGATGGCGCCGAGCAGGTAACGCCCGATCCCCTGCCCCCGGAGCGCGGTCGCCACCAGCACCTTGTTCACCTCCGCCCGGTGCCGCGCGTTGGGCCAGCGCGGCAGCGCGAGCTGGCCCGAGCCGGCCAGGCGATCGCCTACCCAGACGCCGAACAGGAGCCGCGACCCGGCCCGCAGCTCGCCGCGGAGCGACAGCCAGTAGTTCCGGCACTCGACCACCGACACGGGCGGCAGGAACCCCAGCGGCTCGCCGCCGTTCACCGTCTCCGCCAGCAGGTCGGCCAGCGCGGGCAGCAGGTCCTCGATCTGGGTGGACCCGATCGGGCACACGCGCCGGGTCACGACGAAAGCTCCGTTCGATACGCGACCGCCACCGCCCCGCGCGCGGTATACGGTGCCGTCTCCGGCGCCACGTCGAATTCCCCCTCCCACCGCGCCATCACCACCGACGCGAGGCAGTTGCCCACCACGTTGAGCGAGGTGCGTCCCATGTCCATCAGCGCGTCCACGCCGAGAATGACGGCCACGCCCTCGAGCGGCAGCCCGAACTGCGTCAGCGTGCCCGCGAGGATCACCAGCGATGCCCGCGGGACCGCGGCGAGGCCTTTGCTGGTGAGCATCAGCGTGAGCATCATGAGCAGCTGCCGGGACAGCGGCATCGCGATGCCGGCCGCCTGGGCCACGAAGACCGACGCCAGGCTGAGATACAGCGTGGTGCCGTCCATGTTGAACGTGTAGCCCGCCGGCAGAACGAACGACACGATCCGCCGCGGCACCCCCAGCCGCTCCATGTTGCGGAAGGCGAGCGGGAGGGCGCACTCGGACGAGGCGGTCGAGAACGCCAGGAGCCAGGGCTCCCTGGTCGCCGCCCAGAACCGCCGGATCGGCACCTTCCACGCGAGCGCGACCGGCAGCAGCACCAGCGCGGCGAAGGCGAGCAGCGCGCCGTACAGCGTGAGCACCAGGACGCCGAGCCGGGCGAGCGCGCCCAGCCCGTTCCGGCCCACCGTCGCGGCGACGGCGGCGCCGACCCCCACCGGTGCCCACCGCATGACCATCGCGACCAGCCGGAACATGACTTCGCTCAGGCTCTCGCAGAACGCCAGCATGACCGCCCGGGCCGCGCCGCTCGCCTGGGACAGCGCGATCGCGAACGCGATGGTGAACACCACGATCGGCAGCGATTCGTTGCCGGCGGCCGCCTCGAACACGCTGCGCGGCACGCTGTGTTCCAGCACCGCGGCGAACGTGGGCGGCGGCGCGGCGACGCTCACACCGGCCGCCGCACCGGTGGCCAGACTCACCCCGAGGCCGGGCCGCACCAGGTTCACCGCCACCAGTCCCACGGCGAGCGCCAAGGTCGTGACCACCTCGAAGTAGAGCAGCGACCGGACGGCGAGCCGGCCCATCCGCTTGAGGTCGTCGCCGTGGCCCGCGATCCCCACGACCAGCGTAGCGAACAGCAGCGGGACGATCGTCATGGAGATCATCCGGAGGAACAGGCTGGAGAGGACCTGGAGATCCGTGGCCCGGAAGCCTCGGCCAGCCCCGTCGGGGAAGCCCACGCCGAGCCCGACGCCGGCGAGCATCGCGATTGCGATCGCCTGCGACGGCCCGATCCGGCGCCATCGAGACTGCGCGTGAGGTTGAGGGGTGGGTCCGGCGGTCATGGCGACAACATGGCGATGGGCACCCATCCTTGTCCAATACTGAGTTGCGATGTATCCATAGCGATATGGATATCGCCGATCGACTGGGCCTCACCGCCCTCCGCTACTTCGCCACCCTCGCCGAGGAGCTCCACTTCGGCCGCGCCGCGGCCCGGCTCGGCATCGCCCAGCCGTTCCTCAGCCAGAAGATCCGGGCGCTGGAGGACGCGGTCGGCTCGCCGCTGTTCCTCCGCACCAGCCGCCACGTCGAGCTCACCGAGGCGGGCGCCGCGTTCCTCGAGTCCGCCCGCAAGACCCTGGGCGAGCTCCAGCGTGGGGTCCTCCGCGTCCACGCCCTCGGACGAGGCGAGCTGGGCACGCTCGACATCGCCTACCCGATGATCGCCATGCTGATGGTGGTGCCGGACCTGCTCAAGGCGTTCCGCTCGGTCTACCCGCGCGTGCGCTTGTCGCTCCACGAGGTCTCGAGCGTCCCCGGGGCGGCGCAGCTCCGCCAGGGCGATTTCGACATCGGCTTCCTCAGCCAGCCGGTCTCCGAGCCCGGCCTCCGCCTCCACCGGAGCTGGACCGAGCCGTTCTGCGCGGTGGTGCCGAGCGATCACCCGCTGGCGAAGGCGCGGAAGATCCGGCTGCGCGACCTCGGCCGGGAGCCGTTGGTGAGCGTGGTCCGGTGGTCCGCGCCCGACATGTACGACCGGATGATGCACGACTGCGAGACGGCCGGCGTGCGGTTCTCGATCGTGCAGGAGGCGGGATCGTGGCAGGCCGCGGTCAGCCTGGTGGCCGCGGGCATGGGCGTGGCGATCGTGCCGGCCAGCGTGAGCCGGCTTCGGTTCCCGCGGGTGCGCTACCGGGAGCTGTCGGGGGCGGCGCCGGAGTATGGGCTGGCGCTGTGCACCGCCGAGGGGGCACTATCACCTGCGGTGGAATCCTTTCTCGAGACCAGTGGGGCCGCGATGCCAGGCCCTCCCGGGTCCGCGTCCCGGTCGAATCGGGGATGACCCGCATGCACGAGCGCGTCACACTCCTCGGCCCACAGGCGCCCTCGGGCGACTCGTCCCGAATCTCGGCGCTGCCGCGGGACCTGCTCGACCAGGTCCGGGGACGGGTGCGCCTGGTGTCGCTCCTCCTGCTCTTCACCAACGCGGTCGGGCCCGTCCTCTTCGTGGTCAGCTGGTGCGTCGGTGTGCTGCGGGGAGACCAGCCGCCGCCCGAGTTCTACGCCCGCGCGGGCTTCGTGCTGGCGGACGCGGCGGTCGCGGTGTCCTCGGCGGTCATCTGGTGGACCGCCCGCCGGAGCGATGCGTCGCCCTCCCGGCTGCTCACCCTGGTGCTGATCTGGGAGGTGGTGGTCTGCTTCACCATCGCGCTCACCACGATGTGGGAGTGGTACATCGACCACGGCGTGGTCCCGCCGCTCACCTGGGTGCCGACCGTCATCGCGCTGTTCCCGCTGATCATGCCGGGCCCGCCCCGCCGGATGCTGGCGGCGGCCATCGTCTCGGCGGCGATGTCACCGCTCGCGCTCCTGTTGCTCGAGCACTGGGGCAAGGTCGTCACCACCGGCCCCGACGCCTGGTTCCAGGCGGTCTTTGGGCCCGCCCTGGCCGTCGCGTTCGCCTGGGTAGGGGCGCGGGTCGTGTACGGCCTGGGGCGGGAGGTGGCGACGGCCCGTGAGATGGGGAGCTATCGGCTGGAGGAGCGCCTGGGGGAGGGCGGCATGGGCGAGGTCTGGCGCGCGCGGCACCGGATGCTGGCGCGGCCCGCGGCCATCAAGCTGATCCGTCGGCCGCTCGAGGGCGGCGCCGCGTCGGACGAGCTGCAGCGGCGCTTCGAGCAGGAGGCGCAGGCCATCGCGCGGCTCCACTCACCGCACACGGTGGAGCTGTTCGACTACGGTGTCGCGGCGGACGGCGCCTTCTACTTCGTGATGGAGCTGCTGGACGGCCTCGATGCCCACGCGCTGGTTCGCCGCCACGGCCCGCTGCCCAGCGAGCGCGCCGTGTTCCTGTTGCGCCAGGTGTGCCACTCGTTGAGCGAGGCCGAGTCCTGCGGGCTGGTGCATCGCGACATCAAGCCAGCCAACATCTTCCTCTGCCGTTACGGAGAGGACCACGACTTCGTCAAGGTGCTGGACTTCGGGCTGGTGAAGGCGCTCGACGGCCGCGCGGCGCCGGGACCGGAGCTCACGGCGGAGAACTTCGTCCAGGGGACGCCCGCGTTCATCGCGCCCGAGCAGGCCCTCGGCGGCGCCGGGGTGGACGGGCGGGCCGACATCTACGCCACCGGCTGCGTCGCGTACTGGCTGCTGACCGGACAGTACGTATTCACCGGGGAGACGCCCATGGCGATCCTGATGCACCACGTGCACACGGCGCCGGTTCCACCGTCGGTACGATCCGGCCGGCCGATCCCGCCGGCGCTCGAGCGGCTCGTGCTCGCGTGCCTGGCCAAGGACCCGGCGGACCGGCCGCAGACCGCGCGCGAGCTGTCACGCAGGCTGGGCGAGGCGGACGCGCCGGAGCCGTGGAGCGAGGCGCGCGCGCGGGAGTGGTGGACGGCCCATGAGCCCTTGAGTCATCCTGAGCGCAGCGAAGGAGCCATGCCCGGACGCATGCCCCCTTCGCATCGCTCAGGGTGACTCATTCGCCGCGAGCGATGACCCGGCGCCGGGTCGCCGTCATCGGCGCCGGCGCCGCCGGAACGCTGGCCGCCATCTTCGCCGCAACCCAGGGCGCCGAGACGTTGCTGCTCGAGCGCACCGCCGACGGGGGCCGGAAGATCCTGATCAGCGGCGGCGGCCGCTGCAACATCCTTCCCGCCAGAGTGGACGAGCGCCGCTTCGTCACCGACTCGTCGCCCAACTCCCTCCGCAAGATCCTCCGCTCGTGGCCGCTCGCCGAGCAGATCGCCTTCTTCGAGCGCGAGCTGGGCCAGCCGCTGGTCGAGGAGGAGGAGTCGGCCAAGCTGTTTCCCGCCTCCAACCGCGCGCGGGACGTGCGGGACGGCCTGCTGGCGCTGGCGGCGCGCAGGGGCGCCCGGTTCCTGCCGAACACCTCGGTCACCGATCTGGTCCCCGGCGACCCCGGCTGGCGGGTGCTGTCCGAGCGCGCCGCCCCGCTCGAGGTGGACGCCGTCGTCGTGGCCACCGGGGGCCTTTCGGTCCCCAAGACCGGCAGCGACGGGACAGGACTCGCCATCCTCGAGCGCCTCGGCCACGTCGCGCACCCGACCTACGCGGCGCTCACGCCGATCACCGACGCGGCCGGCGCCTTTGCGTCGCTCGCCGGGGTATCGCTCCCCGTGACCGTCACCGCGCGATCGGACGGGCGGCACGCCTCGGCGAGCGGCGGCTTCCTGTTCACCCACCATGGCTACAGCGGGCCCTCGGTGCTCGACGTGTCGCACGTGCTGACGCGCGCGAGCGGGCCGGAGCGGCACACCACGAGGCTGCAAGTGAAGTGGTCAGCGCTCGACGAGGACGGCTGGACCCAGGCGCTTCGACCGGAGGGGACGCGAACCGTGGGCGGCGTGGTCCGGCGCGAGCTGCCCGAGCGGCTGGCCGACGCACTAATCGCCGCCGCGGGTCTGACGCCGGGGACTTCGCTCGCTCAGCTCCGCCGGGAGGACCGGAGCCGCCTGATCGAGACGCTCACCCGGGGCGAGCTGCCGTGGACCAGCGACGACGGGTACAAGAAGGCGGAGGTGACGGGCGGTGGGATCAGCCTCGCGGAGGTCGATCCCCGCACGCTGGAGAGCCGGCGCGCCCGCGGGCTCTACATCTGTGGGGAGGTACTCGATGCGTTCGGGCCGATCGGCGGGTACAACTTTCTCTGGGCCTGGGCGACCGGCCGGGCCGCGGGCATCGCCGCCGGCGCCCCGCCGACGTCACCGACGCGCTAGCGGCCCTCTTCCTCAAGTCGGCCCTGACCGACTTCCGTCCGGGGAGGAGATTCGATCAGGGGATCGACAACCATGCGCCTCAACGCTGATACGAGATGATCACCAACACCGGCACCGTCACCGGCGTGTTCGACGCTCCCACCGCCGAGATAGTGGTGGCGGCCTGCAGGGACCGCGGGCGATAGCCATTCATCCCGATCGGTATGGCGGCACGACTCGCCCGCACCGTCAGCGTGGTCGGCGCTGTTCCCGAGGCCGGCCCCTCCTTGAGCCAGTACCCGCTGTCCCGTGCCGTCCAAGTGAGCGTCCTGCCTCCGAGATTGGTGATCCTCAGCGTCTGCTTCGGCGGCTCGTATGACGGCCGAAAGGCATACATCACAAAGGTGAGTCGCGTCGGGCTCACCCCGATGACGGGTGCGCCCGTGAGGCTCGGCAAAGGCCGGCTGCTCGGGGCCTCCTCCCCCGTAGCGCCCGTCGGCGTCGAGTCGGCGCCGCAGCCCGCAAGGAGCGTCGCCAGCAGCATCGCGGCGCCGGCCCGTGGTAGTGATCGCATGGTGCAGGTCCTCCCGGTGAGAGATGTCGCACACTGCTCGTACCTGTTGACGCGGCATCTGTCGCCGGAATGCGACATCCACTGGCGCCGACTCAGAAGGTGTACCTCGCGCTCAGCCGCAGTCTCCACCGTGACTGCGCCTGATCGACCTCCCGAAGAGTGGGCGCGAGCAGGCGGTAAACGCCGCGCCCATGCGCCTCGTCATACCCTGCCAGCTCGAGCAGCGACGTCTGGGCGAGCCCGCCCGAAGCGCCGCTGGTGAACCGCGCCAGGCCCCAGCCACGATTGAGCAGGTTGAGCAGGTTGAAGCAGTCGGCCGACAGCTCGAGCGACTGTCCGCGAGCGGTCGGCAGGACCTTGGTGAGACGGGCATCGAGCTCGCTGAACCATGGCTGCCGGCAGCTGTTCCGCTCCATCAGGCGGCCACGCTGGCGCCGGAGGCAGGGCTGCTCCTGAATGAGGCTGTCGAGCCCTGGATACTCGGCCGGGTCAGCCAGCGTGATGTCGCTCGCGCTCTTCGGCAGGTAGACCGGATCGTTGGGAACCCCGTCGCCGTTGGCGTCGCCCAGGACGACATAAGTGAGTGGGTCGCCCGAGGAGGCGAGGTAGAAGAGCCCCAGTTGGACCTTGAGCGGAAGGTCGAATGTGCCGGTGAGCGTCACCTTGTGCGGCCGGCTGTAGATCGAGCTGCGCAGGTTGGGGTGCTCCCAGGTGCCGTCCAGCGGGCTGGCGCTCAGGTTGTCGAACGCTTGATCGGCCGGCGTGCTCTGGCGGTCTCGGCCGTCGGTGTAGGTGTAGGCCGCGCCGAGCTCCGTGCCCTGGGCAAACCGCTTCTGGAGCTGGAACGCGAGCGACCAGGCACGGTCGCCCGAGCGGCTGAGCATCTCGATCACGGGACCGAAAGTGGAATCGCGACGATTGGGCTCCGCGAGTCCCGTCGCCGGGTCGATCGCGCCGTACAGCGCGCGTCCCCCCTCGCCCGCGGCGAACCCCGTTGGAGGAAGCAGGTTGGCGTCCCGCTCCACGAACTGGCTCACTCCCCGCGCATACAGCAGGTCCACCGTGCCGACCACACCCCACGGGAGACGCTGATCGCCGCCGACCGTGATCTTGAGGCTGCGCGGAAACCGGAAGTCCGGACCGAAGTAGGCGATGACCGGCGCCGCTTCCTGGAGCCCGGCGCATTGGGTGGGCTGCCGGGCCGCGTCGAGCGTGAACTCGGGGACATCCGCTCCCTGACACACCAGCCGGAGCTGCTGGGACCCGGTGTTGAGGAAAGCCTCGCGAAACCAGATGTAGGCCGGCCGCCCCGCGAACAGGCCGACGCCACCCCGCAGGAACGTGGTGCCGCGGCCGGACAGGTCGTAGCTCAGGCCCATCCGGGGAGACCAGAGCGCGTGCCCGCTCGGCGTGACCGCCGTGTTGATCCCGAGTCGGCGGAGCAGGTCGGGGTTTTGCGGCGGGGTGGTGGGCAGGAACGGCACGTCCAGTCGCATGCCGGCCGTCACCGTGAGGCGTCCGGTCGGCGCCCACTGATCCTGCAGGTAGAACCCGATCTGCCGGACCGGGAAGTCGGCCCGGGGACCAGCGGGCGCCAGCGGCCCAGGCAGGATTCGGTCGTAGCGTGATGCCATGCCCTGCGCCAGCGAGTCCAGACCGTCGAACAACCAGGCCCCCTCGCTGGGAGCGCGGGTGGCGGTCTGCAACCGCAGCAGCTCGTGGTGCATGCCGAACGTCCACCGGTGCGGACTGCGGACCAGACCCAGGTTGTCGGTCAGCTCCCAGGTGGACTCGGCGTCCTTCGCGCCACCACACCCCGTCGTCGCGCTCCCCGCCTCGATGACGCTCCCGTCGCCCCCGGCCTGGACACTGACGCTCGGGAGGGTGGACGCCGGCGTGCAGGCGTTGGCCTCGTGCACCCGCGCCATCAGCAGCTCGTTGGTCCAGGCCCGCCCGAAGGCCGTGGTCCAGTTGAGCCGGGTGGCGTTCACGGTCACCGGGAGCCGAAGGGCCTTGGATGTGAGCTGAAGGAATCCGTGATCGTGGGCTCCCGCGAAGTCGAACGTGCCCCGAAAGTAGTTGTGTGAAACGTCGAGCCGGCTGTTGACGCCGAGCTGGGCGGTGAGCTTGGCGAAGAGACTCCCGCTCGGCGTGTGATTGTCTCTGCCCTCGAGCTCTCCCGGATCGACCCCATAGCCGTTCACCAGGATGTCCCGGAACCTCGCCGCGCTGCCGAACCCGATCCCCACCGCCGCCGAGTCGGCCCCGCCGGTGGTGTCGGGACTGGGATCGGGGACGGCCTGGGCACCGCTGCTTCGTCGGAACGACCCATCCACGAAGAAGGCAAGCCGATCCCGCACGATCGGACCGCTCAGGCTGACCCCGCCCTCGCCCTGGCCGAAGTCGGGAGGCCGGCCGCCCGCGATCTCCTGGCCGCTCAGGCCCTGACTTTCGAAATAGCCGTAGGCGACGCCGGCCAGGTGATTGGTGCCCGATTTGGTCACCGCGTTGACCATGCCCCCGGCGAAATTGCCGTAGCGGACGTCGAAGGGGGCGGAGACGACCTCCACTTCCGCGATGCTCTCCGGGGTCGGGGCGGTGCGGTCGTCGGGAAACCCGGCGACGGTCCCGTTGCCGGTCGCCGAGGGGTTGAACAGATCGTTGTTGGTCGTCCCGTCGACCTGGAAGCCGTTCAACCGGTCGGGCTGCCCGCCGAACGAGATCGCGGAACTGCCGAAATTCACCTGGGGGGCGAGCGGCGCGATGTTGGTGTAGTCGCGTGGGGAGGGCAGCCGCAGGAAGGTCGAGTCGGTGATGAGCTGGGCGGGCCCGGTGCGTCCCGCATTGATCAGCGGATCTACCGATCCCCGAACCGTCACCTCGGCCAACTCCACCGCCGCGCGACGTAGGCGGAATCCGACGGAGTGCCGTTCGCCCAGGGAGAGGAAGACGCCCTCCTGCCGCGCCGGCGCGAAGCCGATCGCGCGGACCTCGACGCTGTACGGGCCGCCCACCGAGAGGTGCTCGACGAAATATCGGCCGTTGCCGGTCGCGGTGGTCTGCCAGCGCTCCCCGGTGGACCCGTTGGTCACCAGCACGGTCGCGTCCTGAACGGCGCTGCTGTCGGCGCTGCTGATCGTCCCCTGGATGGCCGCGCCGGCAACGCCCTGGGCGGCGGCGTGCCCCGCGCCGCAGAGCGCGAGGCTCAGCCAGATCGCCGCTCCGGTTCGCCGTGCCCTTGCCATGTGGCTGCTCCGCTTCGGGGTGGTCCCGAAGTCAGTGTCCGGCGCTCGCCCGCTCGAGTGCCGCCAGCGCGCTTCGGACCTGCCGCACCCGGGGCTGGAGCCGGGGCTCCGCGTCGCCGCGGAGCGCGAGGTAGCGGCGGTAGGCGCGGATCGCACCGGCGGTGTCCCCAGTGAGCGCGGCCAGACGCCCTTCCTCGCGATGGGACACGACGTAGTGGGGACACACCTCTCCCCACGACCTGCGGCGGGCGGCCGCCAGCGCGGCACCGAGCTCGCCGCGTGCCTCGTGCAGCTGGGCGGCGACCAGATTCCCCAGTGACGGCATCCACGCGTCGAGCGGGTTCGTCAGCACCGAATCGAGCTCTTGGAGCCGTGCCGCCGCGGAGGGATCGCGCCGGCGCGCCGCGACCTGGGCCTCGAGAATCAGGCCGTACTGATGCGACACGCGGGTCGTGAACGTGCTGTCGGCATCGAGGGACGGCCCGTGGTACGTCCGGAGATCCCGCGCGGCCCGCTCGGCGAGGGCCAGCCGGTTGGTCGCCAGCGCGTACTCCCCGGCCGCGAATCGCGGGATACAGCACTCGTCTGCGCGCTGCGATCCGATCTGTCGGGTGAGCGCGGCACCCGCGCTGTCCCAGCCGATCGAGTCGAGGTCGGCGAACAGGAAGTTGAATATCGGACTCGCGTCCGTCGGGGGCATCACCGGAAATGTCACCGGCCCCCTGGTTGATCTGTCCGGAGCACTCTTCTCCGGGGCACCACGGATGCTGCGGAGCATGTACTGATTCCACCGGATACTGGCCCGCTGGTTTTCCGTGGCCGCCGCCGCCAGACCACGGCCGAGCACCCCGTCCACGTCCCGCAGATCCAACCCCTGGTGCAGCCCCAGTCGGATCATGTCCCAACCGCTTCCTGCCGGCTGCCCAACGCCATACTTGGGGGTGATGCTGTCGCTTCGCAGCACCCGATGCAGGGCCGCCGTATCCGCGGTGATCGCCGCGAGGAACCACCGTGGCACGAGGGCGATCTCCGATGTCGAGTCTCGTCGCTGTCGCTGGAGCAGAGCCAGCGTCTTCCGGGCGGTCACGGTGTCGCCCAGCGTCGCGGCGGTGACGCTCAAGGCTTCCAGCGCGCGCACGTCGGTCGAGTCGATCGCCACCGCCTGTGCGAAGGCCGCGGCGGCCCGGGCGTGCGCTTCGGGGAGGCCGAGCAGCGGCCCTGTATCGAACAGCTCTTCCCCGAGATCCATCCAGGCCTCCGGACTCTCGGGTGCCAGCTGCACGAAGTGCTCGGCGGCCGCGATGCCCTCGCGAAGAGGGCTGTTCGCGGGGAAGGCGGGGCCCAAGGTGACGGTAAGGTCGGCGCGATCCTGAACCGACAGTCGGTTCCGGTACCGCCAGGCGGTCTTCACGGCAGCGTCATGGGCCTCGGGCCAGGTGGTCGTTTGCGCCAGCCGCATGGCGGCGAGGGCGAACGTCGAATCGGCGCGTACCGCCTCCTCGAAGCTCTTGGCCGCAGAGTCCGTGTATCCTTGCCGGTCCAGCGTCTCGCCGTTCAGGAAGGCACGAAGGGCGGGGAGGGACGCACCCGCGAGACTCACGAGCCGGCGCTGACTCTGGCCGGCGGCGATCGCGAGCATCCTGGCGGCGAGGCGATCGAGCAGCATCGGCAGGCTGTCCCCCGAGCCCTCGATCCTCTCCTGCGCCAGGGTGCGGCGGCTTGTGACCTCGAGCAGGTTGGAGGTGATGCTCAAGTGAGGCCCGCCGCCGACGATCTCTCCCTCGATCAGGTGCCCCGCGCCGACCCGCCCGGCCAGGGCGAGCCCCTGAGCCTCGGTCAGCTCCGCACCGCTGGCGCCGATCCCGCGCCGGGCGCGGAGCAGCTCGCGAGGCTCGACCGGGCGGAGCGCCTCGGTGCCGCTCAGCCTCGACGCCAGCAGGCCGACCATGTCCTCACCCAGCGCCCGGAGCGAGCTGTCCGCTCCGCTCACCCGAAACGGCGCGATCGCCACGACCCCGTGGTCCAGAGTCGGAGCCACGCGCGCGGAATGAGCCGCGAGAGCAAGCCCCGCTCCGAGGACCGCGACCACGCCGGCGACGAGGGCCGCGAGCATCCGGTGCCGCCGAATCGCCTGGAGGGCCGGCATCGCGAACGAGTAGGCGGCGTCCACGGCGGTCGGCACCGAGGCCGCCGCCGCCGCCAGCGCCTCCGCCAACGCTCGGCCGGTGGGAAACCGGTCCTCCGGAGCCTTGGCCAGCGCGCGCGCGATGACCCGCTCGAGCGCCGCGGGCACCGCTGGCCGGAGCGTCCGAATCGGCGGCGCGGCGCCCGCCGCGTGCTGCGCCAGCACGGCCTGGGCGGTGGCGCCGGTGAACGGCGGGCGGCCCGCCAGCATCTCGTACAGCATGCAGCCCAGGCTGTAGAGGTCGCTCCGCCCGTCGAGCCGGCCGGTGGTGGCCTGCTCCGGGCTCATGTAGGCAGGTGTCCCGAGCGAGAGGCCGGTCCGGGTGAGCCGCTCGCCGCCGGCGGCATCGATGGCGAGGGCGATGCCGAAGTCGGCGACGAAGGCGTGGTCGCCGGCCAGCAGCACGTTCTCGGGCTTGATGTCGCGGTGGACGATGCCG
>JBOHSB010000388.1:0-15985 GCA_050733015.1 Gemmatimonadales bacterium | reverse complement strand
CGCGCGGCGGAGGTCCACCGCGAGCGCGCCGCCCCGGCCGCCGCGCCGGCTGTCGCCGCTACTGCGGTCCACGATCCGAGATCGCGTGCAGGTAGCGGCGCACCGAGTAGCGCACGGCCTCCTTGCCCGCGGCCAGGATGTTCCGGCCGAACCACCCGCCGTAGACCTGCTCGAACTCGAACGGCTCCACCATCGCGCCCACGTGCTCGACGGACCGGGCGTTGAGCGGGATGTAGTTGGGGAAGCTGTACATGAATCCGGCCGTCCGGCGGTCCTCGCCCACCATGATGATGTCCCCGGTGAGGAGCGCGCCACCACCGTCGGCCCCATCGGCCCAATGCAGGACCGTGCCGCCCGCGAAGTGTCCCCCGCAGCGGATCAGGGTGACGCCCGGCGCGACCTCACGGGTGTCGCCGTCCCAGAACAGGATCGCGCGATCGTGTCGGACGACCCAGTCGGCGTCCGCCGTGTGGAGGTAGATGGGTACATCGCCGAGCGCGCGGCTCCACGCCACCATGCTGGCGTAGTAGTGCGGGTGGGAGATGGCGATGCCGGTGGTCCCGCCGCGGGCGCCCAGGGCCGCCACCGTCGCGTCGTCCACCAGGCTGATGCAGTCCCACAGGAACCCGCCGCCGGCAAGGCGAAGGTGGAGCGCGCGCTGGCCGATGGCGAATTTGGGATCGGTTCCGATGCCGGTGAGGCCGGGGCCTTCGGGCTCTACCCGGTTGTGATGAATGGCGCGGAGCTCATCCATCGTCGTCCAGCGCTGGCCCTGCCAACCGATGTATTGGCGCTCTTCGCTGCAGATGACGCACTGCTCGGGCGGGACGGCGGTCTCGGGGTATTGGGTGCCACAGGTGGCGCAGATGAAGGCCGGCATGGCGCTTTCGGGTCGCGGGACCTGCGAATGTAAGCGAATTGGGGCGAGGGCGGCGATGCCATGCCTTCATCGGGAGGGCAGCGAGGGATCTTGCCTGGGAATGGCTCGACCTCCGTTCGGCAAGGTCCCTCGCTGCGCTCGGGATGACCGTGTCTCGAGGCCGTCACCCGCGCTCCTCCTCGCCCTGCCGCTCCTCCTCGATCAGCGCGCGGACCGTTTCCAGCGTGTCCGCCTGATCGGGTCGTTTGTCGGTCCGCCACCGCGCCATTCTCGGGAACCGCACCGCGATGCCGGACTTGTGGCGGGTGGAGCGCTGGATCCCCTGGAAGGCCAACTCGAAGACGAGCTCGGGCCGTACGGTGCGAACCGGGCCGAACTTCTCGAGCGTATTCCGGCGGACGAAGGCGTCCACCTGGCGGATCTCCTCGTCGGTCAGCCCCGAGTAGGCCTTCGCGAATGGCACCAGGGCCCCGTTGTCCCACACGCCGAAGGTGTAGTCGGTGTAGAGACCCGCTCGGCGCCCGCTGCCCGGTTGCGCGTACATGAGCACCGCGTCCACCGAGTGAGGGTCCACCCTCCACTTCCACCAGTCACCGCGGCGCCGGCCGACGCCATATGCGCTCGACCGGCGCTTGAGCATCAGGCCCTCGACACCGCCCTCGCGCGCGCGGCCCCGGGCCGCGGCGACGTCGGCCCAGGTGGAGGCCTCGACCACGGGCGACAGCCGGAGCCGGCCGGCCGAGGCGGTCGCGCGGAGCAGCCGGTCCAGCCGAACGCGCCGCTCGTCGAACGGAAGGTCGCGGAGATCCTGGCCCAGCTCCTCGAGCAAGTCGTACCCCACCAGCACCACCGGTACTTCGCTGAGGATCTTCCGGCCCAGCGTCTTGCGGCCGATGCGCCGCTGCATCTGCGCGAACGGAAGGGGCCCGGCGCCGCTCCACGGAAGCAGCTCGCCGTCGATGACCGTCCCGTCGGGCAACAGCGCCCCGGCCTCCTCGACCTCGGGAAACCGTCCGCTCAGCAGCTCCTCGCCCCGCGACCAGAGGAAGGTGCGCCCGGCGCGGCGGAGGAGCTGGGCCCGGATGCCGTCCCATTTCCACTCGGCCACCCAGTCCGCGGGATCGCCTAGGGTGGCCGGATCCTCCTCGAGCGGATAAGCGAGGTAGAAGGGGTAGGGCCGGCTCAAGTCGGCGTCCCGCGTGTCTCGCGCGACCAGCCGCTCGAAGAAGTGGGGGTCGGGCTCCCACGCCCCCATGAGCCGGTGGGCGATGGTGCTTTCGTCCACGGCACTCATCTCGGACAGCGCGCGCACCACGAGCCGGGCGGAGGCCCCGACGCGGAAGCTGCCGGTGATGAGCTTGTTCCAGACGTAGCGCTCACCGCGCGTCAGCTCCCGCCAAGCGGCCGCCAGCTCGCGCCGCTGCGCCGCGTCGTCCTGGCCCCGGAGCGGCAGCAGCCGGTGCTCGACCCAGTGCGCCAGCGGCAGATCGCTCGACGCGCCGATGTCCGGCAGCAGCAGGGTAATGGTTTCCGCGAGATCGCCGACGGCGTGGTAGCTCTCCTCGAACATCCAGTCGGCGACGCCCGCTTCCGCCGCGGCCCACGCCCGCAGTTTGGCCGCTCCGACCAGGCGCTTGGGTCGCCGGCCGATCAGGAAGTGCACCGCCCAGGCGGCATCGGCAGGCGGCGCCGCGCGGAGGTAGCGGACCAGGGCCGCGACCTTGTCGTTCGTGGCGGTGCTGACGTCCAGCTCGGCGTACAGGCGGGCGAAGGCTCTCATCGGGCCGGCAAGCTCTCCTCGACCGGACCGCCGGCGGGCTCATCCGCGTCGTCCGCCTCGCCCTCGAAGCGGGTCTGGATGGCCTCGGCGTCGCGCCCGTGCTCGCGCAGCCACCGGACCAGGACACCGGTGTACCCGTGGGTGGCCCAGATTCGCTCGGCGCCGGTGGCGTCGATGGCGGCGAGCAGGCTGGGCCAGTCCACGTGGTCCGAGACCGTGAAGCCACGGTCTACCGCTCGCCGGCGGCGCATGCCGCGGATGGCCATCCAGCCCGAGGCGAACGCCGTGGATTGGGTGCCGAACCGGCGGGCCCACGGCGAGCCGTCCGCGGATGGCGGCGCGATCACGATGGCGCGCTTCCACGAGGCGCGGTCGGAAACGGCGGCGTGGGTGGTGGGTGGCAACGCCACGTCGGCAGCGCGGTAGATCGCGTTCAGGCGCTCGACGGCGCCGTGGGTGAGGATGGGCCCGACCGACGGATCCAGCCCGGCGATGAGCCGCTGTGCCTTGCCCAGCGCGTAGCCGAACAGGATCGTCGCCCGGCCCGCGTCCTGGTTGGCGCGCCACCAGGCATGGATCTCGTCGAAGACGGCGGCCGTGGCCGGCCACCGGTACACCGGCAATCCGAAGGTGCACTCGGTGACGAAGGTGTGACATGCCACCGGCTCCCAGGGATCGCAGGTGGGATCCGGCTCGGTCTTGTAGTCGCCGGACACGACCCACACCTCCCCGCCATACTCGACGCGTACCTGGGCGGAGCCGAGGATGTGCCCGGCCGGGTGGAGGGAGATACGGACGCCGTTCAGGTCCGTGACCTCGTGATATTCAGCGGCTCGGATGCGGGCACCGGGGTCGAGCCGCTGCCGGAGGATGGCGGAGCCGGCCGCCGAGGTCAGGTAGGCGCGGCAGCCCCAGGCCACGTGGTCCCCGTGTGCGTGGGTAACGACCGCGCGATCGACGGCGGCCCAGGGATCGACGTAAAAATCCCCGGCCTCGCAATACAGTCCGCGGTCGGTGCGACGGAGTAGGGTCACTCGCCGAGCCCGAGCGCTTGCCAGAGCTCCGCGAGGTTGCGCCGATTCTGGCCGAAGTCGCCGCGGCCGACGCGGGATCCGCTCCGGGCGGACACCGCGGTGCCGCCCGACGCGGGCTCGAGCAGGATCGAGATGTCGTCCACGAAGCGGAACAGCCGGGTGGTGCGGGTCGCCTGGATGACGCCGCCCGCCAGCCCGACGACCCGCCACCCCCGAATGGCGGTGACGGCGCGGATCACGCGGTCGGCCGCGGGCCCGGGCGCGAGCGGGATCAGCCGGGGCCGGAGCCGGGGATCGGTGGCGGCGGGAGAGGTGGCAGCGAAGTTGGACCCGCTGCCGCGGGCGAGCAGGGCGCGGACCTCGCCCGGCATGGGTATGTGCCCCGACATTCAGCCCGGCTCGAGCACGGCGCACGCGATCCGGTCGCCGGCATTGCCACCCGGATCGGATCGCTCGTCGTCGGCGCGGGCGTGGATCACGAGCGCCGCCCCGCCGGGGCGGATCAGTGACCGCTTGGGTGTCAGCGCCCGAGTCACCGCCCGTAGGTCCCCATCACCACCGCCTCGGCCAGCACGTGTCCGGTCATGGCCTGGTCCAGATCCGAGCGCTTCACACCGGGAGACAAGTTCAGCAGGCAGTCGAGCGCATAGAGTCGGAAGAAGTAGCGGTGCGGCCGGCCCGGCGGCGGGCACGGGCCGCTGTAACCGATCTTGGCACCGTCGTTCACGCCCTGGCGCGCGCCCGATGGCAACTCTGGTGCGCCGGGTACACCTTCCGACAGCTCGACCGCATCGGCGGGGAGGTTGAAGAGCACCCAGTGCACCCAGGTTCCCCGGGGTGCATCGGGATCGTCGCCGATGAGCGCGAAGCTGCGCGTGTCGACCGGGATCTCGGACCAGGCGAGTGCGGGTGAGCGGTCCTTGCCGTCGCAGGTGCACGGCTTGGGAATCGGCCCACCGGCGGAGAAAGTCGGGGTGGTGAGGATCATGACGCGCGCCTTGAGCCAGAGCGGTGAGGTCAGCACGATCGAGCGGGAGCCGCGCGGTGAAAAGTAAGGCCGGCACGGGAGCCCAACCATCCGCCGAGAGTGTGAGGCGGGTCACAGCCGCGACTTTGCGCGCGGTGTCGATTGCAGCATCCGGGAAACGCTTTGACTTGGGAGGCCGGCATGGGTGCGAAGCAGTTCGTGGGTGGGGCGATCCTCGGCGCCGGCATGGTCTACTTCCTCGACCCCGAGCGCGGGGCCGGGCGCCGGGCACAGCTCAGCAACTCGCTGGGAATGTTCGAAACGGCCGGCCGATACGGCATGCGCCTCGGCGACATCGGCGGCCTCGAAGGGGCCAACCTGGCGCCCCGTCCGCCCGACGGCCGCCGGACGGCGCGCATCGCGGGCGGCGCGCTGCTGGCCTACGGGCTGCTTCGCCGCGGGCGTCTCGGCGGCCTCATGCGCACGGCGGGTCTCGGGCTGCTCGCCCGAGGGCTCCGGGGAATGGACATCCCGGAGCCTCGGGGTGACCGTCGCCGCACCATCGATATCCAGAAGACGCTGCACATCGCGGCGCCGCTCGACCGGGTCTACGCGTTCTGGTCCGACTACGCCAACCTGCCGGCGATCCTCTCCAATCTGCGGGAGGTGGAGGATCTCGGCGCGGGTCGGTCCCGTTGGGTCGTGGCCGGGCCGGGAAACCTGCCGGTCACCTGGGATGCCGTGCTCACCGCGCGTGAAGTGCCCCGCCTCCTCGCCTGGCGCAGCGAGCCGGGCGCGATCCTGGAGAACGCCGGCGTGGTCCGCTTCGCCCCCGAGGGCGACGGGACCCGCATCGATTTCCGATTCTGTTACAGCCCGCCCGGCGGCCGCGCGAGCCGGGCGCTGGCCGAATTCTTCGGGGCGGACCCGCGCGCCAGAGTCAACAAGGACCTCGGACGCCTGAAGGCGATGCTCGAGTCCGGGGTGCCCAGTCCGCCGACAGGAGGAATGTGATGAAGAATCTCGGCCGGAAGGGCGAGGCCGCGCTGCTCGACGATGCCGCCCACCGCCGCGCCGTGGAGGCGCAGCGCAAGGATGGCCGTCGTGGCGGATGATCGAGCGCGCACCGATGGGTCCCGCGTCAATGTGGGCGACGCGGAGCGCTGGGTCTCCGGTATCCTGGGCGCCGCGCTGATCGGCTACGGCCTGAGCCGCGGCCGGCTTCGCGGCGTATTGGTCCCGATCGGCCTGGGCTTGGTCGGCCGCGCCGTGACCGGCCGCAGCCGGGTCAACCGCGCCTTGGGCCGGAACAGCGCGCGGGGCGAGCGCCGCAGCCCGGTGGCCAGCCTCGAGGCGGGCGAGGGGACCAGACTCGAGCAGACCGTAGTCATCGCGCGTCCGCGCGAAGAGCTGTTCCAGTTCTGGCGGCGATTCGACAACCTGCCGCGGTTCATGGACAACCTCCAATCAGTCACCGTGCTCGACGGCCGGCGCTCGCACTGGGTCGCGAAGGGACCGCTCGGGGCGCTGGTGGAATGGGACGCCGAGATTCACAACGAGATCCGGGACGAGCTCATCGCCTGGCGGTCGCTGCCCGGGTCGGACGTGGACCAGGCCGGCTCGGTGCACTTCATGCCCGGCCATGGCGGGGGCACGGAGGTGCGCGTGGTCCTGCGCTACGCCACGCCGGCCGGTAGGGTCGGCGAGGCGATCGGACAGGTCCTGGGCGAGGACCCCGGGCGGCAGATCGCCGACGACCTGCGCCGCTTGAAGCAGGTCATGGAAGCCGGCGAAGTGCCCACCCCGTAGACGCGGCGGTCCCGTCACGGATCCCACGTACGACTGTGTCGTAGCCGGCGCCGGCCCCGCGGGGTTGAGCGCCGCCCTCATGCTGGGGCGGTGCCGCCGGCGCGTACTGGTGTGTGATACCGGCGAGCCGCGGAATCGCTGGTCGCACGCCGTGCACGGGTTCCTCACCCGGGACGGCACCCCACCCGCCACCTTCCTCGCGATCGCCCGGGAAGAATTGCGACCCTACACCACGGTTGAGCTCCGCGATACGCGGGTGGTGGATGCCGCCCCGGCCGGCGCAGGGTTCCTGGTTCATTGCGAGGACGGCAGCACCATCCGCTCGCGCAAGCTGCTGCTCGCGACGGGCGTGGTGGATGAGATTCCGCCGGTGCCTGGGATCGATGCGCTCTACGGCCGGAGCGTTCATCACTGCCCGTATTGCGACGGCTGGGAATGGCGCGACCAGCCGCTCGCGAGCTACGGTCGAGGCGATGCGGGGGCCGTTCTCGCGCTGGGGCTGTCGGTCTGGAGTCGCGACCTGCTGCTCTGCACCGACGGCCCGGTCACGATATCGAAGCGAATGCGCGAGCGGCTCGACCTGATGGCCATCCGGATACGCGAGGAGCGGATCGTCCGGCTCGAGGGCAGGGACGGCATGCTGGACCGCATCGTGTTCCACTCGGGTGAGGCCGAGAGCAGGCGGGCCCTGTTCTTCTCCAATGGACAGCATCAGGCGTCCGATCTGCCGGCCCGACTGGGCTGCCGGTTCACCAAGGAAGGCGCGGTGGCGACAGGCAAATGCGAAGCCACCAACGTGCCGGGACTCTATGTCTGCGGTGATGCATCGAAGGAGGCGCAATTCGTGGTGGTGGCCGCGGCGGAGGGGGCCGAGGCCGGCATGGCGATCAGCAAAGCACTGCTCGAGGAGGAGTTCGCGGACTAGAACAGCACCTCGATGCCCAGCCGCATCAGCCTGGGGGGACCGTAGGCGAACAGCGGTTGGCTGAAGTCCCGTGCCGCGGCCACGTACATCGGGAACAGCTCGTCGCGGTTGGCCACGTAGCCGTCGCCGTTCAGGTCCGCGCTCGCGCGATAGCGGCTGGATTCATAGGGAATCGGCTCGGGGTGCGCCTGGTAAGCGGCCTCCGCCATTCGGCTGATGCCGGCCTCGTCCGCCTGGGGCTCGCCGGTGTCCCGCCGGACGGCCACCACATTGCGGTGGTTCAGCAGGTTCCGTACGTCGAGATAGATCCCGCCTGTGGTGGGTCCGAGCTTGAGCGGCCGCCGCACCAGAAGATCTACGGTGGTGGTCCACGGCAACCGCTGGCCGTTGGGCAGCCCGAGGATGGAGTCGGTGACGAGCGTATCGCTCAGCGAATACGGCAGCCCCGACAGCGCGCGCACGATCACCGCCCCTTCCAGTCCCGCCACCGGCCGCACCCCCAGGATCCGTGGTCCCACCTGGTCGGGCACCTTGCCGCGGCCGATGACCGTCAGCGTGTGGCGCTGATCGAAGTCCAGCGGGAATTCGGCCCGCGCGGGCCGGATCGTGTCACCGGTTTGCGGGTCCACCACCAGCAGGCGGTTGAGCAGGAATGGATCGGTGGAGGTGGCCTTCGCGCTCTGGAGCGTGTACGCGACCCGGAACCCGTAGCCGTTCCGCAGCTCCCGCTCGGCGAGGATCTCGACACCCCGGGTGGTGCCGGCGTCGGCATTGCCGAAAATGGTCGAGTCGGGATTGACCCCGAGCGGCACCGAGGCCACCAGGCCGTCGAGCCGCTTGACGTAGACGCCCACCCGGAGCGAGATCGCCTCGCGCGGGCGCACTCGCACGCTGAACTCGTACTGGGTGGCCCGCTCGAAGCCGAGGTCGGGATTGCCGCGGCGGAACCGCCCGGTCCGGGTGGTGTCGTCGAACGCCGCGTCCACCAGGAACTGGTAGTCGGGCGGCTGCGTGAAGCGGCCATAGCTGGCCACGAAGGTGGCGCCGTTCAGCACCGTGGAGACGGCGAACCGAGGACTCACCGACCGGCTCGACCCGCGTGACAGGCCTGCCTGCTGGGTACGGGAATCGAACTCATCGTAGCGGAGCCCGGCCGTGATGCCGAGATCGGCGATCCGAGTCTGCGCTTCGACGTATGCCGACATGCTCCGGGGCGAGAAGGCGGAGACGGCCGGCGGCGGCACGGTGTCGTCCGGCGGCATGAATCCCAGTATCCGCTGGTAGGTCCGCACCTGCTGCGCGGAGTACTGTCCGCCCACGAACAAGTCCACCCGCCGGATGCCGCCGTAGGTCGCGTCGAGCTGCAGCCGCGTTTCGCCGAACCGGTTCCACGCCAGGTCACCCCGCGAGCCCCCACCTAGGAAGAAGGCCGGCACGCCCCAGGGCGAGGCATCGCTGAAGCCGGGTTGCACCAGCCCGGGGATCGGGTCGGGGCTCTGCGACAGGGCCCGGGCGACATCCTCGCCCACGATGTGGAAACGCGACCCCGTAAGGGCGCCCACCTTGTAGTCCACGGTCCCGTCGAGCTGCCCACGGAGGAACTCGCGGACAAACCGACCGCCCCGCAGGTCCACGATGACGGGGAAGCTCGACGTCGCCGGGGTGCGGAACTGCAGGTGGCCATTCACCAGGTCGCCGCGCAGGCGCTGGGCGGGAGCGAAGTCTGGCGCGTACTTGAAGGCCGGATCGAACAGCAGCCGCTGGTCCTCGGAGTGCACGCCGAAGACGCGCAGCACCGTGCTCGACGTGAGCGGCACCACGGCCTTGGCGGCGCCGTTCCACTGCTCGCCGCTGTTGTGGGGCAGCAGGTTGGGCTGCTGGTTGCGCGGGTCGAGCGGATCGTCGGGCGACGGCGCGTTGACCGGGTCGTCGTCCAGCCGGCCGGCGATGTCGATGGCGCCCACCAGGCCGATGCCCTTGGTGACCGGGCCGCCCGCGCGTACGGCCAGGCGGTCCAGCCCGTGGTCGAGCCCGCCGCCGAACGGCCGGTCGGTCTCGATCGCGCTTCGCCCCTCCCAACGCTCTCCGGGATCGAGGGTGACCACGTTCACCAGGCCCGAGAGCGCCTGCCCGTACCGGGCCGAGAAACCGTTGGTCACCAGCGAGGCCTCACCCAGCATGTCGGGCGGGATCCGGAGCCCTAGGCCGCCACTCGCGGCGTCGAGCTGGTTCTTGACACCCAGGCCGTCGAGGATGAACGACTCCTCGCCGATGCGCCCGCCGCGGTAGCTCTGGCCGACGGCGCCGGCGCTGAGGGCGATCGCCTCCTCCAACGAGCTCACCGGCAGGTCGCGGAGGTCGGCGGCGCTGATCTTCTGCTCGCTGGAGGTCGCCAGCGGATCGAGCAGCTCGTCCACGGGAGCGGTGACCACCAGTGGAGCCAGCTCGACGGCGCTGGCATCGAGCGAGAAGTCGGCGGTGACGGTCGCGCCGGCCCGCACGAACACGCTGTCGAGCACCACCCCGCGAAAGCCGATGAGCCGCGCGGCCGCGCGATGCCAGCCGGTGCGCACGGCGCGGACCCGGTAGAGGCCCAGGCTGTCGGTCACGGCCCCGATGCGATCGTCCACCAATACCTGCGCACCGAGCAGCGGGCGCTTCGTGCCGGACTCGCGGACGGTGCCGGACACGGCGCCTTCGGTCTGCGCGGCCAGGTGGTGGGCGAGCACGATGCCGGTCCAGGCCGCCAGGGCCAGAGAAGCAGCGAAGCGGCTCATCGTCAGGGTGTGGTGAAAAGGAAGATGTCGCCGGCCCGGGACACGGTCGTGTCCAGGACCGGGAACGACGTAATGACGAGCGGATATCCCTCGACCACCAGCCGATCACCGGCGGGTGAGAGCGCGGGCCGGCGGAACAGCCGGGCTCCGGGTGCCAACGCCACATCCCCGTCGGTCGTCAGGTCCACCACGTGGATCACGCCCCCGCTGTCCCATTGCACCGGGCCCAGGAACGGGTCGACCGAGTAATTGACTCGTCCGCCGACGATGGCCGTCAGCCGGCCGCCGCCGACGTGGACGTCTCGCGCGATCCCGGCCGCCCCGAAGTCATGCACCACCTGGGTCTCGCCGGTCGAGATCGTCCGCCGGAAGACCCGCGTATCGCTCGACAGCGTGAAGTAGATCTCGTCGCTCGAGCTCCCGACCGCGAGGCCCGAGGCCTGGTCCGTGCCAGGAAGGGGGGAGGGGACCACCCCGCCGGAGAGATCGAGGATGTCCACCTTGAAGCCCGTGACGATCGTGTCCAGTACGCAGGTAGCGCAGGCGCGCCGGATCGTGGCGAGGCCGCCCACGAAGATCAGGTGGTCCGTCCCGAGCCACCGGAGCGCCTGGACCCCGCTGCGGGCGGGCTCTCCGGGCGGGGTGTAGGGGACCACTTGAACCTCCGCAGCGTTCTCGGCATCCAAGGTCGGAGCGACCGACAGCCGCTCGCTGCTCGGGTTGGTGCCGCCGATCGAGCTCGTGGCCTTGAGGAAGGCCAGCCGCCCATCCACCGAGACCGTGGGCGACTCGATCGCGTTGTTGGTGTCGCTCCCCAGCCGACTCAGATCGCATATCAGCCGCCGCTGCGTGCCGCCGGTCGGGGGCAGCTCGGCGAGGCACACATCGGCATCGCCCCGCCCGAGCTGCTGGCTCGAGTAGATGATCCCCGATCCGTCGGGCAGCCAGGATGGCGAGCGATCGGCTCCGTGGTTCAGGGTCAGCTGGACCGGAGACGTCGGATTGAAGGGCTGGGTGGTGCCGTATGGCGGGGTGCTGAACGGGTCGCTGTGTCCGCAGGCGAGGGCGAGGATCGCGCTTCCAGCCAGGGCCAGCGGACGGAGGTCCTTCGGTGAGCCAGGCACCATCGGCGTCTCGTAGGGAGGAAGGCGGCGTTCGGGTGGAGACGATGACGCGCGGACCGATGCACACAGAAACTGTTCGAATCTGGGATTCGGGGATCCCGCATCCGCACACCTGGGGAGGATGGTCGCCGATGGGTCCTGGCGCAAGTCGTTCGGGGAGCGGCGCATGGGGCCGCGGCCTCCGTGGCATGCGTCTTTCCTTAGGCCGCAGGGGGCCGCACGCCGCGGCCGCTGGACTCGGCTCTTCAATAAGGAATAGGCGTGGACATACCGCGGGCACCGGCCAAGCGCGGCCGCAAGCAGTTGATCTACGGCGGACTCACGGCCGGGGCAATCGTGCTGGCCACGCTCGGGCTGCACGGCCTCAAGCCGGCCGCGCCCCGGGTGGACCGCGCGGCAGTGTGGATCGACTCGGTGCAGCGCGGCCCCCTCGTGATCGAGGTCCGCGGTCCCGGAACCCTCGTGCCTGAGCGCATCCGGTACATCTCGGCCGTGACGGCCGGGCGAGTCGAGCGACGGCTGGCCGAAGCGGGCGAGGAGGTCAAGCCGGAGACGGTGCTGCTCGAGCTCAGCAACCCGGACGTCCAGCTCGAGGCCCTGGAATCCGAGCGCCAGCTCACCGTCTCCCGGGCCGAGCAGGTGAACCTGGGGGCCAACCTCGCCTCACAACGCCTCAGCCAGGAGGCGCAGGTGGCCGCCGCGCGGGCCGGCTACCTCGAGGCCAAGCGCAACGCCGAAGCCGCCGAATCTCTCGCCGCCAAGCAGCTCATCTCCGCCAACGAAGCCAGCCGCATCCATGACCAGGTCGAGGAGCTGGGCACCCGCTACAAGGTGGAGCAGGAGCGCCTGGGCGTCATGACGTCGGCCGCCGATTCGCAGCTCAGCCTGCAGCAGGCGCAGGTCGACCGCCTCCGGGACGTGAACCAGTTCCAGCGCGGCCGGGTGCGGTCCATGGTGGTCGTGGCGGGGGCGAACGGCATCCTGCAGGAGCTGCCGCTCGAGGTGGGGCAGTGGGCCCAGAGCGGGGCGACCCTCGCGCGGATCGTGGAGCCCGGCCGGCTCAAGGCGGTGCTCCGCATCCCCGAGACCCAGGCCAAGGACGTCACGATCGGGCAGCCGTCGGCCATCGACACGCGGAACGGCATTGCGACCGGCAAGGTGATGCGCATCGACCCCGCGGTGCAGAACGGCACCGTGACGGTGGACGTATCGTTGGCCGGCGAGCTGCCGCGGGGGGCCCGGCCCGATCTCTCGGTGGACGGGACCATCCAGATCGAGCGGCTCGACAACGTGCTGCACGTCGGCCGACCGGCGTTCGGCCAGGCGGGCAGCACGGTGGGGCTGTTCAAGCTGACCCCCGATGGCAAGGAAGCCGTGCGCACGACGGTGCGGCTGGGCCGCACCTCGGTCAACACGGTCGAGGTGGTCGGCGGGCTGCAGCAAGGCGAGAAGGTCATCATCTCGGACATGTCCCGGTGGGATGGGGTGGACAGGGTGCGGGTGGAGTGAGGGAGCTTCTCCGGCAAGGCCCCTCGCTCCGCTCGGGATGAAGCTGGCTGATGCAGGCGAGGCTCACACAGCAACGCGGTTCCACGCAGGCCCACGACACGTAGAGGACCACCCATGAGCGAGTCGCTGATTGCGCTGGAAGGGATCAAGAAGGTGTTCTACACCGACGAGGTGGAGACGCACGCGCTCTCCGACATCCACCTCGAGATCCGCAAGGGCGAGTACGTCGCGATCGCCGGGCCGTCGGGCTGCGGGAAGACGACGCTGCTCTCGATCCTCGGGCTGCTCGACTCGCCCACCGAGGGCAGCTACACCCTCGACGGCCAGCCGGTCTCGCGGCTGTCCGCCTCGGACCGGGCGCGGGTCCGCAACCGGCAGATCGGTTTCATCTTCCAGGCCTTCAACCTGATCGGCGATCTCACCGTGTACGAGAACGTGGAGCTGCCGCTCACCTACCGCGGCATGGCGGCCGACGACCGCCGGAAGCGGGTGCAGGCGGCCCTCGAGCGCGTCGGCATGTCGCACCGGATGAAGCATTTTCCAGCCCAGCTCTCGGGCGGCCAGCTGCAGCGTGTGGCGGTGGCGCGGGCCGTGGCCGGCGACCCCGCCATTCTGCTCGCCGACGAGCCCACCGGCAACCTCGACTCCACCAACGGCGAAGCCGTCATGGAGCTGCTCCGCGAGCTGCACCAGGGCGGGGCCACCATCTGCATGGTGACCCACGACGCGCGCTACGCCCGCCACGCCGAGCGGTCGGTGCACCTGTTCGACGGCAAGGTGGTCGAGGAGCGCCAGCTCACCGCCGTGAGCTAGGAGAGTCCATGATGGACACGGTGCTGCAGGATCTCCGCTATGCCGTGCGTCAGCTTCGCCGATCGCCGGCATTCACCATCGCCGCGGTCGCCTGCCTCGCGCTCGGCATCGGCGCCAACACCGCGATCTTCAGCGCGGTCAACGGCGTGCTGCTCCGCCCGCTCCCCTATCCCGAGCCCGACCGGCTGGTCACGATCTGGGGCTTCCACCCTTCCATCGGGCGCGAGACCGCGTCCCTCCCGGATTTCCTCGACTGGCGGCAGCAGGCGCGCTCGTTCGCCGGCATGGCGGCGTGGGCCAACTCCCAGTTCACCGTCACGGGGGAGGGGGAGCCGGAGGTCGTGCGCGCGGCCCTGGTCACGGCGAACTACTTCCGCGTGTTGGGCGCGCCGGTTCCGGTGGGCCGGGACTTCCGCGACGAGGAGGAGCGGGGCACCGCGCGGGTGGCCGTGCTGAGCGAAGGCTACTGGCGCCGGGAGTTCGGCGGGCGGCGGGACGTCGTCGGCCGGCGCATCACCCTCAGCGGCCTCCCCTATACCATCGTCGGCGTCGGGGCACGGGGGCTGTCGATCCCCGAGGAGATCGAGGTTTGGGCACCGCTCCAGATCGACACCACGCAGGGCCGCCGCAACGACTTTCTCCAGGTTGTTGGCCGGCTCGCTCCCGGGGTCGACGCCCGGACGGCCCAGGAGGAAATGGTCACGATCGCCCGACGCCTCGAGGCGGCCTATCCCGGCAGCAACGCAGGCTGGAGCGTCACCCTGATCGGGCTGCAGGAGCGGATCGTGGGCGCGATCCGTCCCGCCCTGCTGGTGTTCATGGGCGCCGTCGGGCTGGTGCTGCTGATCGCGTGCGCCAACGTCGCCAACCTGATGCTGGCCCGGGTGGCCTCGCGGGAGCGTGAGGTGACCATTCGCGCCGCCCTCGGCGCGTCGCGTCGCCGTCTCATCCGTCAGCTCCTCACCGAAAGCGTCGTGCTGGCCCTGGCGGGCGGCCTGCTCGGCCTTCTGCTGGCAGTGTGGGGCGTCGGCGCGCTGCGCGCGCTCGATCCGGGGACGCTGCCGCGGCTCGACGAGATCCGGGTGGACGGAGGCGCGCTGGCGTTCGCGCTGGCGCTGTCGGTGGGGACCGGACTGCTGTTCGGCCTGGTACCGGCCTTCCGAGTCCTGGGGTACGACCTCCGGGGCGGCCTGGCCGACGGCGGGCGGGGACTGTCGGGGGCCCGCGGGAGCAACCGCACCCGTGCAGCGCTGGTGCTCGCGGAGGTCGCTCTGGCCTGCGTGCTGCTCGTCGGCGCGGCCCTGCTGCTCCGGAGCTTCGTCCGCCTGGAGCGGGTCGATCCGGGCTTTGCCCCGCACGGCGTGCTCACGGCGAGGGTCACGCTGCCCCGCGCGGGCTACGACGATCCGACCCGCCAGGTCGCCTTCGCCGACGCGCTGCTCGAGCGGCTCCGGCAGCTCCCCGGCGTCCGAGCCGCGGCGCTGGCTTCCGACGCACCGTTCAGCGACGGGCTGCCGTACTGGGCCTTCTCGGTGGCCGGTGCGGCGCCGCTCCCGCCCGAAGCGGTACAGGACGCCGTGGTGTTTCGGGCAACCCCGGACTACTTCCGCACACTCGGCCTGCCGCTCGAGCGGGGCCGACTGTTCGACGCGACGGATCGCGGCGAAACCCCACCGGTAGCGCTGGTGAGCAAGTCGCTGGCCCGCCGCTACTGGCCGCACCGGGATCCGCTGGGCTCGCGCATCACCTTCGGCGATCCCGCCGACTCCGCCTCGATCTGGATGACGGTAGTCGGCGTCGTTGGCGATGTCCGGCAGGACGGCCCGGTCGACCCCGCGTACCCCCAGATCTACGTGCCGTTCGCCCAGGTCTCGAGCCGGGGCCTGCTGGTCGCGCTCCGCACCGAGCGCGATCCGCTGGCGATGGTCCCGTCGGTGCGACAGGCGCTTGCCTCGGTGGATCCCACCCTCGCGCTGGCCAAGATCGCCACCATGGACGACCGCTTGGCTGGCACGCTCGCGCGCCCGCGCATCAATGCGCTGCTGCTGGCCGGGTTCGCGGCGACGGCGCTGCTGCTCGCCGCGCTCGGCATCTACGGCGTCATCGCGTACAGCGTGGTCCAGCGCACCCGCGAGCTCGGCATCCGCCTAGCCCTCGGCGCCCGGAGCGACGACGTGCTCCGGCTGGTGCTGCGCCAGGGGATGACGCCCGTGGCCGCGGGGTTGCTGCTCGGGCTCGGCGGGGCCGCCGTGGCGAGCCGGGTGCTCCAGTCGCTGCTGTACGGTGTGGCGGCGACGGATACCGCGACCTACCTGGCCGTGGCGGGCTTTCTCGCCGCGGTCGCCACCGCGGCGAGCTATCTCCCGG
>JBOHSB010000387.1:0-1811 GCA_050733015.1 Gemmatimonadales bacterium | reverse complement strand
GCCCCCGCCGCCGCGTCCCGCCCGCCGCCCTCACGCTCGGGCTCGGCTTCCTCGTCGGCCTCGGCGTCCTCTTCGCCTGGCGCCACGAACACCCGGGCACGGACACCGCGAGCGGCGCCCGGGTCGTGGCCGTGCTGCCCTTCGAGAACCTGGGCGACTCGAGCGACGCCTACTTCGCCGATGGCGTAAGCGACGAGGTCCGGTCCAAGCTGTCCGGCATCGCCGGGCTGTCGGTCATCGCGCGCGGCAGTTCGAACCAGTATCGGCATACGACCAAGTCGCCCGCGGAGATCGCGCGCGAGCTGGGCGCCGACTACCTGCTCACCGCCACGGTGCGGTGGGACAAGGCGGGCGGCGCCAGCCGGGTGCGGGTCTCGCCGGAGCTGGTGGAAGTGGGGACCGGCCACGCGCCCCGGACCCGCTGGAGCCAGCCGTTCGACGCGGCGCTTACCGACGTGTTCCAAGTGCAGGGCGAGATCGCGGGCAAGGTGGCGAGCGCGCTCGACGTCGCGCTGGCGGACAGCGCGCAGCGCAAGCTCGAGGCGGCGCCCACCGCGAACCTCGAGGCGTACGACGCCTACCTCAAGGGTCTGGCCGCCGCGGGCAACGATCCCGCAACCCTCCGGCGGGCCATCAAGTACTACGAGGAGGCGGTCGCCCGCGACTCGACGTTTACGGCCGCCTGGAGCCGGCTGGCCCGGAGCCGATCGAGCCTGTACTTGAACAGCGTACCGTCGCCGCAGCTCGCCGCGGAGGCGAAGTACGCGGCCGAGCGCACCGCGGCCCTCGAGCCGGACGGGGAGGCTGCCGCCCGAGCGCTGGCCGGCTATTTCGTGAGCGTGGAGCTGGACAACCAGAAGGGCCTCGCGGCGCTGCAGCGAGGGCTCGCGGCCACCACCAACCGGGTGGACCTGCTCGCCGTCGTGGCCCTGTACGAGCAGGCCTTGAATCGCTGGGATGGGACGCTCGAGCCGCTCCAGCGGGCGGCGGCGCTCGACCCGCGCTCGCCGGTCGCCGCGAGCCGCGTGGCCACTACCCTGATCTACCTTCGCCGGTATGCCGAAGCCAAGGTGGCCGCCGATCACGTCATGGCGCTCGCACCCACCGATCTGATGGCCGTCGAGTGGCGCGTAATGGCGAGTCTGCAGCAGGGCGACCTGCCCGGCGCTCGCGCGGTGATAGCCGCCTCGGCGGGCGCGGTGGGATCGGACGCGCTGCTGGAGTATCTCAGCGTGTACCAGGATCTCTACTGGGTGCTCGATGAAGGCCAGCAGCAGCGGGTGCTCAGCCTGCCGGTCGCCGCGTTCGATGACGACCAGTCGGCTCGGGCGATCGTTCGGGCGCAGCTCTTCGACCTGCGGGGCGACCAGCGGCAGGCCCGTGCCAACGCCGACACCGCGCGCGCCGCACTCGAGGAGCAGCTCCGCGCCGCGCCGCTCGACGGGCAGCGGCGCGTCTTCCTCGGCCTGGCGCTGGCGTTCATGGGGCGGAAGGCGGAGGCGATCGCGGAGGGGCGCCGAGGGACCGAGTTGTGGCCGATCAGCCGGGACTTCAGCAACGGCACCTACGTGCAGCTCCAGCTGGCTCGCATCTACATGATCGTGGGCGAGCCCGAGCTGGCGATGGACCAGCTCGAGCCGCTGCTCAAGGTGCCCAACTATCTGTCGTCGGGCTGGCTCCGGATCGACCCCACCTGGGCCCGGCTCAAGAACAACCCGCGGTTCCAGCGGCTGGCCGCCGGCGGGTGAGTCATCCTGAGCCTTGAGTCATCCTGAGCGAAGCGAAGGAGCCATGCCCCTACGCATGGCTCC
>JBOHSB010000386.1:0-8401 GCA_050733015.1 Gemmatimonadales bacterium | reverse complement strand
GCTCTGCTGCGCGCGGCTGGCGCCCTGCTGAAGCTCCACCTGGAAGGCGATGACAAGATCGGCGTAGACATCGTGCGCCGCGCTTGCGAAGAGCCTGTCCGCCAGATTGTCGGCAACGGCGGCTGGGAAGGCGCGATCGTCATCGAGAAGATCCGCCAGCATAAAGAATCCAACTACGGCTTCAATGCCGCCACCGGCGACTACGAAGACCTGGTGAAGGCCGGCGTCATCGACCCGACCAAGGTCACCCGCACGGCGCTCCAGAACGCGGCGTCGATCGCGGGATTACTCCTCACTACCGAATGCGTGGTGGTCCAGCGGAAAGAGGAGAAGCAGGCGCTGGCCGGCGCGGGTGGAGGCATGGGCGGGATGTACTAGTGGGCCGGTGGGCGTGAAGCCACTCATGCCCGTTCATGGCGCGTTCGGCATACTTGAAGAGTGGAACGTACGGCAGGCAGAACTCACTCAGGAGGACCTATGAAAATCGCCAAAGCCACCCGAGCCGCTCCCATTATCGGCCAGGTGAAGAATGACATAGATCGGGTGTTCGATCGTTTCTTCGCGACGCCGTTGCTCGGCGAGATGACGCTACCGGGGTTCCCGTTCGAGCAAATGGGAACGGTCGGCGGAGAGTGGTCCCCGGCGCTGGACGTCACGGAGACCGAGAAGGAGTACATTATCCGGTGCGAGGTGCCAGGCATCCACAAGGAGAACCTGGACATCAGCCTGAGCGGCAACGTGCTTCGGGTTACGGGACACAAGGATGGCATCCAAGAGGGGAAGGGCGAGACCTATCTGTATCGGGAGCGCGAGGCTGGCAGGTTCGTGCGGACGCTGAAGTTTCCGGTGGCGATCGAGGACGGGAAGGTCGAGGCCGCGTACCAGGACGGGATTCTAACCGTCCGTGTGCCGAAGGCAGCGGCGTCGCTGAGCAAGAAGGTTTTGATCAAGTAATCGCCGCGGCCAACACTCAAGACCGCTCCGAGGGCCCTGGCCTCGGAGCGGTCTGTCGTTGATGCGGACACTGGCCAACGAGCCCGGGCCGGCGAGGACGAGCTCACCCGGCAATAGCGACCAGACCTGGGCAGTGAAGGAGTAGTCGGCCTTCTTGGGGTGGGAGGACCAGCCGTAGCCCAGCGGCTCGATCACGATGCAGCGGTATCCACGGGCAACGAGCGGCTGGACCATCGCGCGATAGCCGAACGTGCGTGAAGGAGTGGTCGGGGTGCAGGCAACCACCGGGACGGCCGCTTCAGGCGACGCGCCACTCCGCCAGAGAGGCGTACGCCCGCCCGCGCTGATCCGGGATGATCGTCAGCTCGAGCGCGGTGACGGCGACGAGGTCGACGTTCAAGTCCTCGACCTCGCTGGTCGAGCCCGCCGGGCTGAAGGTGTACTGTTGGCGCACGACCTCGCGGAACGTCCGCCCGCCGTCGGGAGACCAGCGCAACGTGAACTCCTGGGTGCGCTCGGTGTCGGCCTCGTCGAAGCGCAGCCGGATGCGCCGGAGACTCTGCGGGCTGTGAAACACGAGTCGGATGCTCTGCGTGCCCCGTTCGGACGCACGCCACCCCGAGCCGTCCCCCGACGTCAGTGCCGCCTCGACCGGGTGGGCCACCTCCTCAGACGTGAGCTCCACGTCGGCCAGCACGTCGACATCCAACCAGCGCCCGGGCGGCGGCGCTACCGAGGCGTGTACCATTCGCTTTTGCATGCCTGATCCTTCCCGCCGCGGCTCGCACCGCTACGCGAAACGTTCCGTGGAGACCGCGTCCTCTCCCTGCGTTCCCCGCTCTTGTCGTCAGCTGTCGTTGGCGGGCATCCACTGCAGTAGCCTGCCGGGCTGGACCTGAAAGAATCGACACAGCTGGTCGAGGGTCTCGGCATGAAGGCGGCCAAAGTGGCCGCCGGCACGGGAGAGCCGGTACGCGCTGGGGTAGGTCAGATCGGTCCCCCGCCACAGTTTGTACGCCGTAATCCCGCGCGCCGTCATGAGTTCGTGCACTTTGAGCCGCACCATAGCACCTTTCGGGTAGGGCCGCACTGGCGAGGCATTATCGCGTTGCGGTATACAACGCTGTAGTATACACCGTAGCCGGTTCAATAGCGATCGCGCGACGTAGCCACTCGCTCCCTCCGGCCCCTCGCATTACTCCGCGCCACTCGCGGGACTCAGCGATTCGTGCCCACCCGCACTGCGAGGGTTGGCTCATGACCGCTCTCGCCACGCGGTACCATCGACCTCCTCTTGACCGACATCGATAGGCCTGGCATGGACGCCATGCGCTGGGCCGCCTGGTTCAAGGTGATGCCGAGCGGGTGGGTGCTTGCGGCGCCTCTGCCCGGTCCAGGTCATCTGGCATGGGGGCGGGCCGCAGGGACCTCCCCGATTTCCTACGCGTCGTCCCCGGCGCGGGTCTGTCATCAAAGACTTCCGGGATCAGGACTCCACGAGGTATTTGGAATTCGTAGCAGACGGCCTGCCATGTGGTGACCCCGAGCAGAGCACTGGCGATCTGCCGTCGTTCCTCCGGCGATCGGTGCGGCAAACTGCCCTTGAGCACCTCCTCCGAGATCGTAGCCTCAACAGCCTGATGCCATGCGGACGATGGTTGGACGGACCGGGCGCCTTCCTCTGTCTCCACGACGAACAGGCCGTAGATTCGCCGGCCCTCCCGGTGCTCCCATGCTGCATCCAGGTGCCGGAGCATCTGGTGCCGTATAGGCATCCAGGCCGTGGAGGTTGCCAGGTCGGGCTCGCTCCGCTTCCCCTCGATCACGACTACACACTCGGCGGTGTCGAGAAAGACGTCCGGTTGACTGGGACCCTCGAGCACGTACCAGGCGCGAGGCGAGGGGCGGCGTGCTTGCAGACTCTGCAATGCCCCAGCCAGCGTATCGGCATCCCGGTCGACGACCCGGCGCCGGTTGGCCACCACTTCTGGCGTGCGGCCCCACGCCGCGGCACTACGTGGCTTCTCCACGTTCTCCAGGAGCCATCGCAGGAGCCCCGGAGGAGCAGCCAGTTTCGCCTCTCTCGGCCACCACTTCGCCACGCGCAGGCGGGAAGAGCCAGCCTCGGGCCTCGGCAACTTTCGGGTGTTGGCCATTTCGAGGAGTCCCTGCAGCCACAGCCTCCCGGATGGATCCAGGCATTGCAGGCGCCCGAACACCGGCGCCACCCGGGTGCGGGACGAGTCGTAGATGCTCACGAGGGTCCTCCTTCGGGCTCGAGTCCAGCGTGCCGAGTAGGCCTACAGGCACGCCGGGAACGGTGGTGGGGCCTGCTGCTACCTACATGGGCTCCGAGGAAAGGGAGCGCGTTGAAGGGCATATCGCGCACCGCCGAGGGCGCCACTCCTCTTCGCTGTCCAGGCCTTGATGGCGGCGGTCGTTCGTTCGATTCCTCCACCGCTGATCTGGGCTCCGTCAGCATGAGAGGACGCTCGCCCCTCATCGCTTTCTACAAGACGAGCTCACCGAGGCGCGTGCGCGCCAGGGATCCACGCGGCCAGCCGGGGCACCCGCCCCGAAACTGGAAGTGTGCCACGGAGAGGATGCGGTCCTGGGCAGGAATGACCAATCGCTCGAGCCGTGAATCCCGGGTCGAGGCCACGAGCTCGGCCAACCGGGCGGCCGACGTCCACATGCGAACCGGAATCGTCGGATAGCCATCGGCGCCTTCATTCCTCAGCCTGGCTTGGCGAACTGTGGCCATGATACCCATTGGACCTCCGGCAGCGTCGACCGCGGGCCGCGGTCCTTCAACTCCAGCCAGTTGAAGTATCGACCTTTGTGCGGGGCGATGGTGTGCCGGGGGTCACCAAGCAGGCGCGCTGACGGGAGATCTCGCCAGCCACCCTTCCCCAGCGGGGGCGCGGGCCACACAGGCGATCCACGCCGCGGCGATCTGCTGACCGGAGATCGATCGCGCCGTCACCTCAACTGGAACGAGTCAGCTCGAACGCAGCACAGGGGTCATGCGCCGGACGCATGGCCCCCGACCGGCCGCCGGTACGCGCGGTAGCCGGCGTCCTCCGGCGGTCGCCACCACTTAGGTTTCGGGCCGCCCGCACCTCCCGCCTCCCGGGAGCTCGGGCGCCCGCTGGCGCATGAGGGCCTCGATCTCGGGAATTTCCCGCGGCACGCCCGATGACAGCCACTCGAGCCCCTTCTCCGTCAGCGCGTAATCATCCTCGATCCGCACGCCGATGTGCTGGTACTGCTCAACAGCCTTGCGGGTCTTGTCCCGGAAGGTCCGGTTCTTCGGGGTGTCGGGCAGGCTGCCCAGCAGGTCGGGACTGACGTAGAGTCCAGGCTCCACCGTGAACACGTCGCCCGCCGCGAACTGGTTCCGGCCCTCGTAGTACTGCGCCGGGTCGTGCACCTCCAACCCGATCCCGTGGCCGCCGTAGCCGTGGAGCGCGAAGAGCCGGCTCTGCGGGCACCCGCCCGCCGGACACTTCATGCCCTGGGGCGGATCGAAGGTCGCGTCGCCGCTCTCGATCAGCCCCAATCGCACCAGCCCCTTCGTCACTACCGCGCGGCCAGAATCGTCGGCCGTGCGATAGGCCACACCCGGCTTGATCTGCCGCACGAAGGCCTCCTGGGCGTCGCGGACGATCTGGTACACGTCCCGCTGGTCCGGCGTGAAGTGCCCGTTCACCGGCCAGGTGCGCGTAACGTCGGCTGAGTAGTGGTCGTACGAGGTCGCGGCGTCGACCAGGAGCAGCTCGCCGTCGCGCATCGTGCGCTCGTCCTTGTCGTAGTGCAGGATGGTGGCATTGGGCCCGGATCCGACGATGCTCCCGTAGCCCGGCCGGTCGCCGCCGAACCGGCGGAAGGCTCCCTCGAGCAGCGCCTGGATCTCGTTCTCGCCGCACTCCGGCGCGGTCGCCTTGATCGCCTCGGTATGGGCCCGGGCGCTGATCTCGGCGGCCTTCCGGATCCGTGCGATCTCGCCCGTGCTCTTGCGGGCCCGGAGCCGGGAGACGGTGTCGTCCAGCGAGCGGGCCACCAGCCAGGGATGCGCCAGCCGGAGCCCCGACAGGAACCGGGCGCCACGGGTCAACGAGTCTTCGGCGGCGTAGTCGGCGGTCTGGACGTCGGGCACCACGTAGAAGGGAAGATCGGTCTTCGCCAGGGAATCGACCGCCGCGGTCAGGTCGCCGATGTCCCGCCCCGGAATCCCCACCTTGCTCTGGAGATCCGCGACGTGGGTCCGGGCGCCGATCCAGCGCTCCCGCAGCGGATCCAGGCTGGGCACGAACAGCATCGCCGTGACCGCCCCGCTCCGCTTCACCATCACCAGCACGGCGTCCGATTCGCTGAAGCCGGTCAGGTAGTAGAACCCCGGCAGCTGGAAGAAGCTCGGCCAATGATTGACCGTCTCCACCGCGCCGAAAGCGAGGACCACGCCCGAATCGATCGTCGCGGTGAGCGCGGCCCGGCGCCCTGCATAGTCATTCAGGCCGACCTGGGCCCGACTCGACGCCGGGAGCATGACGAGGGCCAGGAGGCCGGCGAGGGCAGACAGGGAGCCTCGAAGGAGCGGTCGCGGCACGAGGGCCTCGGATGGACGGACGGTGGTTGGGCAGGGAGTCGTGGAGATTGCGGCAAGTGTGCAGCGGCGTCGTGCCGGACACAAGACCGGCCGGCTTGTCACCGTTCGGCCCGCTGCCGCTCAGGCCAGGTTCATCTTCCGGAGCAGCGCCTGGAACCGGGGGTGCGAGCGCAGGGATGCGAACAGGAAGGAGCCCTTCACCCCGAACACTCCGCCGGAGCGCTGCTCGAAGGCGCGCTCCAGCCAATCCATCGCCTGTTCCTGCTGTCCGAGACCGGTGTGGACGTAGGCCATGTGGTACGGCGAGACATGCCGGTGGCGCGACACCTCCTCCAGTCGGCGGAGCACCTCCCTGGCCTGCTCGGTCCTCCCCACCTGCGCGAAGGCTTGTCCGAGCTGGGCGAGGAACAAGGTGCTCCCGGGGGTGATCTCGACCGCCCGTTCCAACGCGGTGACTCCTTGATCCGGCTTCCCCGTCAGCAGGTAGATCCAGCCCAGCGTCGCGTGGGCCAAGGCGAGATCGGGCTCGACCTCGAGGACCCGGGTCACGGCGCCGAGGGCCTCGTCGTACCGGCCGGCCCGGAGAAACGTGGTCACGAGATCCATGCGGTGGGCCAGCGGGTCGAGCGCGTGGGCCCGCCGCTGCATCTCGATGGCCTCGTCGTAGCGCTCGAGGGAGGACAGCATGAGGCCGTAGAAGTCGTAGACCTCGCCGCTGTTCGGGTTGAGCTCGATCGCCCGCTTGAATTCCGCCTCCGCTCCAACCCAGTCATAGTCGCAGGCGTACTTGAGGTGCCCGAGCACCGCGTGCGCTTCGGCGAGGCCGCCGTCGATCTCGAGCGCCCGCGCGACCGCGGCCTTGGCTCGCGGAAAGGCCTCCTCCGGCGGACTCGAGCCGGCCACCGCGAGGGCGAGCTCGGTGTAGCTCCAGCCGATGGTGGCGTAGGCCAGCGCATACTCCGGGTCCCGGGCGACGGCCTGCTCGAGGAATTTGAGGCCCTGGTCCACTCCTTCCCGGGTCCAGCGCGTCAGGCAATGCTTGCCCTGCAGGTACAGCTGGTAGGCCGCGACGTCGTCGGTGGGCTCCTTCCGGATCCGGGTGCGCTCCTCGGGAGACAGCTCCGCCTTGAGCGCGGCCGCGATCTGCAGCGCGACGTCGGTCTGGATGGCGAAGATGTCGGTCAGCTCACGGTCATACGTCTCGGCCCAGAGGTGGCGGTCCGTCTCGGCGTCGATCAGCTGCGACACGATTCGCACCCGGCTGCCGGCCCGTCGGACGCTGCCCTCGAGCAGCGTCGCCACATCCAACGTCACGCCGATCTCCCGCAGGCTCTGGTCACGCGTCTTGAACTGCATGACCGAGCTCCGTCCGATGACCTTGAGCGAGCGGATCTTCGACAGCTGGGCGATCACGTCCTCGGTGATCCCGTCGGCGAAGAACTCGTTCTCCGGGTCGGCGCTCAGGTTGAGGAACGGGAGCACGGCGACCGAGGGCGCCCGCGGACGGACCACGCCCGTCGCGGTGAGCGCGTCGGTCAGGGCGCCGGCGGACGCGAACCGGTCGGCTGGAACCCGGGCGAGCGCCTTCATGATCGCCTGCTCCGCGGCCACGGGCACGGCCGGCCGGAGCCGGCGCACAGCGGGCACCGGATCGGTGAATCGCTTGGCGATCACCGACTGCGGTGTGGGCCCCACGTACGGCGGCTCGCCCGCGAGCATCTCGTACAGCACGCAGCCGAGACTGTAGACGTCGGTCCGCGGATCCAGGGTCCGCTCGCCCGCGGCCTGCTCCGGGCTCATGTATTCAGGCGTCCCCACCATGAGGCCGGTCTCGGTGAGCCGGTCGCCCGGCGCCGCTCCGGCCGCTAGCGCGATGCCGAAGTCGGTGACCATCGCCTCACCCTCATGGAGCAGGATGTTCTCCGGCTTGATGTCCCGATGGACGAGGCCGTGGGCATGGGCGTGGTCCAGTGCCGAGGCGACCTGGCGTCCGATGGCGATCGCCTCGGCGATGGAGAGCTGCCGCTCGCGGGCAAGCTTCTGCCGGATCGATTCACCCCGTACGTAGGGCATCACATAGAACAGGAGCCCGTCGGCCTCGCCCGAGTCATACAGCGGCAGGATGTGGGGATGGGTGAGGCCGGCGGCGATCCGGATCTCCCGGGTGAATCGCTCCGGCCCCAGCATGGAGCCCAGCTCGGGCCGGAGCACCTTGATCGCTACCTGGCGCCGGTGTTTCACATCGTCCGCCAGGTAGACGGTGGCCATCCCGCCTCGGCCCAGCTCGCGCTCGACGGTGTAGCGGCCCGCGAGCGCGGTGCCGAGGCGTTGCAGTTGATCGGATGGCATGCGGAAGCGGGATCGTCCTTGCGTCAGCCGGTGTGGCACGGCCACACCCGGCAGGTTTCGGAGGACTGCGAGGGCGCTACTGGCCGGTTACGCAACAACTTAAGCCGCTCACCGCCATGCGCAACGAGGCGGGGTGTCCCCTTCCGCCGCCAGGTCCCGATCTTCGGCGGCAGCTCGGGGTCCCACAGGGTGGGAAGCGGGAAGCTGGAGCCACGGCGCGGGAGGGCGCCACGCGGATATTGACAATAGGTGTTATAACATGTAGTTTGCGGCATGCCATCCCGACTCCAGGCCGAGATCAAGCAGACCAAGCCGTTCCCGCGCCGGAGCAGCGAGGCGCTGCTGAGCGTGCTGCGCACGGCGGCCCTGCTCGAGCACCGGCTCAACGAGATCCTCCGCCCCTACGGCATCACCGAGCTGCAGTACAACGTGCTCCGGATCCTTCGGGGCGCCGGGCCGGAGGGGCTGTGCGGCCGCGAGATCTCGGAG
>JBOHSB010000385.1:0-3928 GCA_050733015.1 Gemmatimonadales bacterium | reverse complement strand
GGATCGATGTTCTCGATCGAGCAGACGATGACGACGTTGTCGGCGCCATCGCGCATGACCTCGAGTTCGAATTCCTTCCACCCGATGATGCTGCGCTCGACCAGCACCGAGCCGACCGGCGAGAGCTCGAGCCCGCGCCGGATCAAGGTCTCGAACTCCTCGAGGTTGTACGCGATCCCGCCCCCGGTGCCGCCGAGCGTGAACGAGGGGCGCAGGATGGCCGGATATCCCGTCTCGTCGACCGCCTCGAGGGCCTCGTCGATGGTTCGCACCGTGCGACCTTGAGGCGTGGCCAAGCCGATGCGCCGCATCGCGTGGGCGAACTCCGCGCGGTCCTCGGCGAGGCGGATGGCTCGCTCGTTGGCGCCGATCAGCTCGACGCCGTAGCGCTCGAGGGTGCCATCGCGCTGAAGCGCCATGGCCACGTTGAGGGCGGTTTGCCCACCCATCGTCGGGAGCAGGGCGTCGGGGCGCTCGCGCTCGATCACCTTCGCGACCCATTCGGGCGTCACCGGCTCGATGTAGGTCCGGTCGGCCAGCTCCGGGTCAGTCATGATCGTGGCCGGATTCGAGTTGACCAGGACGACGCGGTATCCCTCTTCCTTGAGCGCCCGGACCGCCTGCGTGCCGGAATAGTCGAACTCGGCGCCCTGCCCGATGACGATGGGGCCCGAGCCGATGAGGAGGATCGTCTGGAGGTCAGTCCGCTTCGGCATCAACCAGTCCCTGGAGCGTCTGTTCGAGTGAGATCGCCGGCGCCCAGCCCGTGGCGCGACGGAGTTTAGTCGAATCACCCACGAGGTGGGGGATGTCGGTTCGGCGCACCAAGGCCGGGTCCGCTACCGGCTCGACCGCCACGCCCATCAGCTCGGCCAGCCGGCGAAAGACGGCGGCCAGCGCGAGCCCTTCCCCCCGGGCCACATTGTACGCCTCCCCGGGCGCGCCATCACGCAGGAGCAGCCGATAGGCGGCCACCACATCGCGCACGTCGAGCAGATCGCGCACCGGCGCCAGGTTGCCGACCTGAACCTGGCCGGCGCCCGAAGCGCGCGCGGCCCGAATCCGCACCACCCAGGAGGGCACCACATAGTCCGGGGCCTGTCCCGGGCCGGTGTGGCCGAACGGCCGCGCGACCACCGTCCGGAGGCCCGCCCGGCGCCATGCCTCCAGGGCCGCGGTCTCCGCGCCCACCTTGCTGGCGGCGTAGGCGGACACCGGTTGAAGCGCATCCGTCTCCTGACGTGCCGCCCCGACGCCGGTGCCGTAGACCTCGCCCGAGGACACCACCAGCACCATGGGGTCGCCCTTGCCGGCCAAGCGGAGCTCCGCGGCCGCGGCCACCAGGCGCGCCGTGCCCGACGCGTTCACATCCCACGCCGCGCCGGGATCCGCCTGCGCCTGACGCACCGAGGCGACCGCCGCCAGGTGTACCACCGCCTCGGGCGACCAGGCGAGCGCCGACCGGACCGACGCATCGTCGGCGAGCTCGAGCGGGAACACCTCCACCTTCCCGCCCACCGGCGCTCCGACCGACCAGTCCACCTGCCGTCCGCCGGGACGGCACCCCGCGGCCACCTCATCGCCCGCCCGGAGAAGGTGTCGCACCAGGTGCCGGCCGACGAAGCCGTCGGCACCGGTGACCAGCACCCTCACGGACAGCCCGTCATCGCGCCGCGCGCGCCGCCAGCGGTGCCGCCGCGCCGAGCCGGTCCAGGTCGGCGTCCACCATCATGGTCACGAGCTCGGCGAACCCCACCTTGGGCGCCCAGCCCAGCTCGCGGCGGGCCTTGGACGGGTCGGCCAGCAGGAGGTCCACTTCCGCGGGTCGGTAGTACTTGGGATCGCTCACGACGTGCTTGCGGTAGTCGAGGCCGACGTGCGCGAACGCCAGGTCGACCAGCTCGCGCACGCTGTGGGTCTCGCCGCTGCCGACCACATAGTCCTGCGGCGTGTCCTGCTGGAGCATGCGCCACATCGCATCGACGTAATCGCCGGCAAAGCCCCAGTCGCGGCGCGCGTCCAGGTTGCCGAGGCGGAGCTCGTTCGCGAGGCCCAGCTTGATGCGGGCGACCCCGTCGGTGACCTTGCGGGTCACGAACTCGATGCCGCGGCGCGGCGACTCGTGGTTGAACAGGATCCCGCTCACAGCGTAGAGGCCGTACGACTCGCGGTAGTTCACCGTGATCCAGTGGCCGTAGACCTTGGCCACGCCGTACGGCGACCGCGGGTAGAACGCGGTGCCCTCCCGTTGCGGTGTCTCGGTGACCTTGCCGAACATCTCGGAGGAGCTGGCCTGGTAGAACCGCGCGGTAGGGTGGACGAGGCGGATGGCCTCGAGGATGCGGGTGACGCCCAGGGCGGTGAATTCGCCGGTGAGCACGGGCTGGGTCCACGACGTGGGTACGTAGGACTGCGCCGCCAGGTTGTAGACCTCGTCCGGGCGGGTGTCCTGGAGGACCACCGTGAGCGAGTGCTGGTCGAGCAGGTCGGCCGCCACCACCTCGACCCGGTCGAGCAGGTGCTCGATCCGCTCGTAGCTGTGGTGGCTGGTCCGCCGCACGACACCGACCACCGCGTAGCCCTTGGCGAGCAGCAATTCGGCGAGGTAGGAGCCGTCCTGACCGGTGATCCCGGTGATGAGGGCCTTAGGCATCGCTGGCGCCCTGAGGTTGTGTCATCGGCGTTCGTCCATTAGGTTCACGGGCTTTCCGGCGACCCTGGTCGCCGGTCAGAACAAGGATCTCGGCAACCAGACCGACCGTCCGACCGCCGCCACCCGCGTCGCGGGTACCCGGTCGACCGTCCGTCTCAGCAAAGGTGGAGCTATGGCACGGGTGTGCTCCGTGTGCGGCAAGGGGCCGGTCACCGGCAACAACGTCAGCCACGCCAACAATCGAACCAAGCGTCGCTGGTACCCGAATCTGCAGAGCGTGCGGGTGCTGGTCGAGGGCGCGCCCAAGCGAGTCCGGGTATGCACGCAGTGCCTGAAGAGTAACCGGATCACCAAGGCGCCCAAGGCGGCCGTCGCGGTCTGACGCTCGCGCGCCACCGGCCAAGAAAAAGGGGACCCCAGGGTCCCCTTTCTTATTGCGCCGCGCCGAGGCGGAAGTCACTCGGAGAGCAGCTCGATCCGGGCGATGTCCGCGCCGTCGCCGTCGCGGTGGCCCAGCTTGAGGATGCGGGTGTAGCCGCCGGGCCGCGCGGCGAACCGCGGGCCGATCTCGCTGAACAGCCGCGACAGCGTCTCGCGGCTCTTGATCTTGCGCTCGACCAGCCGGCGCGCGTGCAGGTCGCCGCGTCGCGCGAGCGTGATGAGCTTCTCGGCGAACGGCCGGAGCTCCTTGGCCTTGGCCTCGGTCGTGATGACCCGGCCGTGCTCGAACAGGCTGGTGGCCATATTGTTGAGCAGCGCGCGCCGATGGCTCGACGTGCGGCTCAGCTGCCGGCCTTTGGCGCGGTGCCGCATTACTGGAGCTCCCCCGTGCCGGCGGACGGATGGGCCATCGGCGGGGTGCCCGAGCGGAGCACGCGCAGCTCGCCGTCGGACTCCTCGAACGCCATCCCGAAGTTGAGCCCCTCCCGCTGCAGCAGGTCGGCGATCTCACTCAGCGCCTTCTCGCCCACGTTCTTGACCTTGAGCAGATCGTCCTCGCTGAACTCCACCAGGTCCTTGAGGGTCCGGATGTTCGAGTTCTTGAGCGAGTTGAGCGACCGGACCGAGAGCCCGAAGTCGTCGATCGGCCGGGCGAGCCGCTGGCGGAGGTTGGCGCCGTTGCCGGCCCCGGCCGCCGCGCCCGCGTCGCGCATGGTAGGCACCTTGCCGAAGTCCACGAAGTACTGGAAGTGGACCTGGGCCAGGGCCGCCGCGTAGGCGATGGCGTCTTCGGGCGTGATGGTGCCGTTGGTCTCGACCTGGACCGTGAGCCGG
>JBOHSB010000384.1:0-13582 GCA_050733015.1 Gemmatimonadales bacterium | reverse complement strand
GGCCCGACTGGCCCCTCGCTTCGCTTCACCCCGACTCGCGTTACTACAACCCCAACAAATCCGCCAGGGCCCGGTCCACCACCTCCGCGGTCTCCCCATCGATGATTCGCCGTAGGACGTCCACCGCCTCGAGCGGCAGGCTCTCGGGATGCACCCGGTCGCGCTCGTAGCGGACGATGTTTCCCAGCGGAATGGGGGCGACCGAGGGCTCGTCGACCTCATCGGCCTCGTCGTCGCCCTCGCCCTCCACCGAGGCCTCGTAGGAGGAGCCTGGAACGCTGGCGCTCCACGGCTCGTCGCCCTCCCCATCCTCCTCGTCCGGCAGCGGCACCATCGCGTAGAGCTGGCATTGAAGCCCCGGCGGCGCGGCGCGGGCCACGAGGACGATCTGGACCGGGTCGTCGAACACGCCGTATTCGTCGATCTGGCCCCACGCCTCGGGCGGGAGCACCGAGCGGGCGATCAGCCGGCCGTTGCGATAGCACCCCATGCATACCATCCCGTCGGGAATCCGATCGTCCTCGATGAGGCCCACGGTGATCTGGACGGGATGCTCGGTGGCTGCGATCGCCGCCGGGGTCGGGGCGTCACCGCGCTCCATTTCCGGGTGTTCGTCGGTCATCGAGAATCCATAGGCTGATCGTCGAATCGTGGCAAGCTCACGGCGACGGCATGATGTGACCGTCGGGCGAGATGCTCGCCGCGTCGGCGCCGAAATCCTCCACCGAGAGCCGGCGGACCAGGTCGATCGCCGCGCCCGCCGGATCGGGTGCCGGGCCCTCGCGCGGAGCCTGGGTCATGGGAACCAGCCTGGCGCGCAGCCGCCGGCGGTCGGGCGCGAACTCGAGCTGGAGCACGCCGGTCACGCCCAGCGGGCCATCCAGGTTGAAGCCGCGATAGGTGAGGAAGTTCCCCAGCGAGTACACGATCGGGTGCCCCCGATAGAACTCGATGCCGCGGAGCACGTGCGGCCCGTGCCCCACGACCGCGTCGGCGCCCGCCTCGATCACCGCGCGAGCCCAGCGGCGGAGGTCGCCGCGCGGCTCGCGGCCCAGCGATTCCGCGGTCTCCGGCACGCGCAGCGCGCGCACCCCCTCGGCGCCGCCATGGAAGGTGACGATGAGCAGGTCCACCAGCGGCCGGACCGAGTCGACCACCTCGGCGCTCCGCGCGATGTCGAGCAGGTCGTAGGCGAAGGGGTAGGTGGCGAAGCCGATCAGCCCGACCGTGGCCACGCTGTCGCCGCGCCGCACGGTGTCGATGGCGATCCGGCCCAACGGCCCGTACAGCCGGAAGCCCAGGCTGTCGAGGATCCGCTCCGTCGAGGCGCGGCCCGCGGGGCCGTAGTCGTTGGTGTGGTTGTTGGCGAGGTTGAGGTGAGTGAAGCCCGCGTCGACCAGCCTTGGCGCCAGCGCGGTGGGCGTGCGGAAGGCGTAGCACCCCGGACGGACCTCGGCGGTATCCGGGGGTGGCGGACGGTGGGCCCGCCGACGCCGGGTCGGCCGCTCGGCGGCCCGGAGGCGGGCGCACTTGTCTGACGTGCCGGTGTCGGCCAGCACGCCCTCGAAGTTTCCCACGACGAGGTCGCCGGCCAGCGCCGGCTTGGCGGCGTCGAGCAGGCCCCGTCCGCTGTCGGGCGGCACGCCGTCTGGCAGGGTCGAGGTGCCCAGGTTGATGTCGCCGACCAGCGCGAGCCGCAGGCTGGCCGGCTTGGGGGGAGGCACGGGTGGTGGGGCGGGGCGGAGCGGAAACGGCGGCGCCGGCCGGGCGGCCACCGTGTCCGGGGCGGGACGTGCCGCCGGTGGTGGGTTTCCCGCGCAGGCCGTCGCGCCGGCCAGGGCCAGCGCGAGGCCGGCCCCGCGCGTCATGCCGGGAGCGCCTGAGGCCCGCCGCCCGGTCCGAAGCGGCGGGCTATGTCGCGCAGACGCCCGAGCGCCGTGGTGCGAGCGACGACCGCGAGCAACTCGTTCACCGGCTCCGACACGGTCGAGCCGGTGAGCGCCACCCGGACCGGCTGCATCGCATCGCCCAGCTTGAGGCCGTTCGCCTCCGCCACGCCCTTGAGGCACTCGAGGATCGCATCGGCGGTCCAGTCACCCGGGGCGAGGCGCTCGAGCGCCGCGACGGCGCGCTCGAGGTTGGCCGCGAACGCCGGACCCATCTTGTGGATGAGGGCCTGGCCCTTGGCGTCGATGGTGGCGCGCGACGGGTCGAGCCGGACCGCCACCCGCTCGGCGATCTGGAGGATGGTGCGCGAGCGGGCCTTCACCGCGTTGATGAGGGGGACCAGGTCGCGCCCCTCGCAGGCCACGTGCATCTGCTCGAGCTCGCGCCGAACGGCGGCCACGAGGTCCTCGGCCGGCAGCGTGGAGAGATACTCCCCGTTCATCCACTCGAGCTTGGCGGTGCCGAAGACGGCGGCCTTCTTCTGAATGCCTTCGAGGGAGAACAGCGTCACCATCTCGTCCTCGGGCAGGATCTCCCGGTCTTCGCCCGGCGACCAGCCGAGCAGGGCCAGGAAGTTCCGCATCGCGGCGGGCAGGATGCCCTGGTCCTGGTAGTCGCCCACCGCGGTGGCGCCGTGCCGCTTCGAAAGCTTCTTCCCGTCGGTGCCCAGGATCATCGGCACGTGGGCGAAGATCGGCGGCGCCTGGCCGAACGCGCGGTACAGGGCGATCTGCTTCGGCGTGTTGGAGATGTGATCGTCGCCGCGGATCACGTGCGTGATCCGCATGGCGATGTCGTCGCTCACCACGGCCAGGTTGTAGATGGCGGTGCCGTCGCTCCGGAGGATGACGAAGTCGTCGAGGTCGCGACCCTGGAAGCTGATCCGCCCGTGCACCGCGTCGTCCCAGGCGATCTCGTCGTCCGGCAACAGGAACCGGATGGTGAACGGCGCGCCACTTGCCAGCCGCTGCTCGACCTCGTCGGCCGTGAGCCGGTAGCAGCGGCGGTCGTAGCGGAACCCGGTGCCGGCTGCCTCCGCGCGGGCGCGCTGCGCGTCGAGCTCCTCGCGGGTGCAGAAGCAGCGATACGCCTTGCCTTCGGCGAGCAGCTGCTCGGCGTCGGTCTGGTGCTTGGGGCCGTACTCGCCCTGAAAGTACGGGCCCTCGTCCCAGGTGATGCCGAGCCAGGTGAGGCCGTCCAGGATTACGCGGGTGTGGGCTTCGGTGCTGCGTTCCCGGTCGGTGTCCTCGATCCGCAGGACCATGGTGCCGTGCATGTGGCGCGCGAACAGCCAATTGAACAGGGCCGTCCGGGCGCCGCCGACGTGGAGATAGCCGGTGGGGGAGGGCGCGAAGCGGACGCGTGGAACGGTCATGAGGTCCCGGCGTATACGGTAAAGGTGAAAGGTGAAGCTACTCACCTTTCACCTTGCGTTGGTCGGACGGAGCGGGAGGGATTCGAACCCTCGATAGGGGTTTACCCCCTATGCCGGTTTAGCAAACCGGTGCCTTCAGCCACTCGGCCACCACTCCCAGCGGCGGGTAAATTCGCCGGTTGGAGGGGCCCAGGCAAGTACCGCTCATCACGGCGTCATCGGCCCTGGAGAATGCGCCGCACCATGCTCACGACCGGTTCACCGCGGCCCTTAGGGGCGAGTGCGTCGGCCTGGTAGGCCCGGGGGTCGAGCTCCGGCTGGAACTCCTCGGGGCGCATCCGGAGCATAAGTGGCGTACGCGGCGCCACCGTCCGTACCGAGCGGACGGCCTTGCGCGCCGAGATCCCCGGCAAATCCAGATCGAGCAGGATGAGCCGGAACTGGACGATGGACAGGAGCCCTAGCGCATGCTCCAGCTTCTCTTCGTGCCAGAGCCATACGTCGGCCTTGAGCACGTCGAACATCACCGAGTGCACGAACGCAGCCTCAATTGGATCGTGCTCGACGAGGAGAATCGCCGGAACCGTCAGCGAGGCTGGCGGTGGGTGGGGGAGCACGCTCGGCATTAGCACCCTTTCGGCAGGACGTCATAGGGTACCCCCCTCCGGGCACCTCGGCTAGAGTGGCCACTCGCGCACATTGCCGAGGTGGCAGTGCCGGGGAATCATCGACCATGTCGCATTTCGGGCCCTCCTTGTCGCAATTTGGCCCTTTTAGCCACCTCCCGACTTCTCCACCTTCGATGAGACCCTGTGAGGGCGACACCTCTGGCTCCCAGCATCCCTCGCGTGCCCGGCACCATCGACCCCGAACCCACTGGAGGCCGAGCCATGGCGGACCCCACGCCCGTTCTACGCCAGATGCCGGCGGAGATTCTATGTCCGTTAGGCTGGATCCAGGGCACCCTCCACCTTCCCGCGCATCAAAGCCTCGACGAGTACCTGGCGCTGAGTGGGCCTTCGATCAAGCTCACCCGCGCGCGCATCCCGCGCGAGTCCGAGCCCCAGCAGTTCCTGGCGCTTCGGCGCGACAGCATCTCCCTCGTGGTCCCCGTCTGGGGCGGCCCGGTTGTGGCCAGCGTGGCCTATGGCCCGACGAAGCGCCGTGAGATCGCGTGCCTTCTCCCCGACAGGATTCTCCGCGGCTCGGTGGAGATGCCGGCAGCCCTGCGACTGTCGGACTTCTTGCGGCTCGAGGGTCCGTTCCTCGCCGTGCGCGATGGGTTGGTCACCCCCTACGGCGCTACGATCGAGTCCCCTGAGGCGAAGACGCTCGAGCTCGTCCTGGTCAACCGAGACCACATCGTGGGTGTTTCGGAACCTGGCCGGTGATCGGTTGCCCTCAGTGTAGGTCCGGAATGCTCCGCCATCACGCTCGACTCCTGAAAGGCCGCCCGGCGTCCGATCAAGAGCCGGGTTGCGCCTACAGCGCCAGTCGCGTCACCAACAGCTGCACGCCCACGCCAAGCGCCGCCGCGATGATCAAGGTCGCGAGTACCGCCGCGACCCGACGCGTGAGCCGGCGGTCGTGGGCGGCCCGCGCCACCATCGGCAGGTGGATGACGCCGCTCGCGATGGACGCCAGCAACGCGCCAATGGCCGCCACGTTGGGCGGCAGGGTGCCGGCCGCGGACAGGCTCGCCGCCGAGGCCACGGCGCTGGCGCTCGAGACCAGCCCGCCGATCGCGCTGACCGCGTAGAAGCCCGTCTGTCCCAGGGCCCGCTCCGCCAGGCTGCCTACGACCTGCAGCGCGAGGAAGATCAAACCGAACCTGATGGCGGCCTGGAGCGAGAAGGGGGAGCGGAGCTGGGCGGCCACGGCCGCGCTCGACTCCTGCGGGGTCGGCTGATCCTCACGCCGGCGGAGCAACGCCACCAGGAGCGTAGCCGTGATCATCAGGACCAGCGGCACGGCGGCCGCCAGCCCGGCCGACGGCGAGATGAGGGTCAGGAGCACCGCGTTCCGAAGCAGCATCGCCGCAGTGGCCAGGGCCACGCCGCGGAGGGCCAACCCGGTGAAGCGGTCGCTGGCGCCTTCGACCCGTTCCGCCAGGTCCGTCACCGTCACGGTGCTGTTCACCAGACCGCCGAGGAACGAACCCAGCAGGATGCCGCGCGCGCCGTACAGCTTGAGCAGGATGTAGTTCACGAACCCCAGCGCGGCGATCAGAATGACGGTGACCCAGGCGGCCTGGGGCTCGATCAGGTGCCACGGATCCACGCTGCCGGGTGGGAGAATGGGATAGACGATGAACGCCAGGATCGCGAGCAGGATGGCCGACCGGAGCTCGGCGTCGGTGAGCGCCCGGCTGAACCCTGCGAGCGGCTCCTTCCAGGCCAGCAGCGCCGCGACGGCCACCCCCAGCGCGGTCGGGGTGAACGCTTGACCTTGCCCGGCCAGCACGCCCATGTATCCGGTCACCAGTAGGGCGGCCGATGTGGTGATTTCCGCCCCTTCGCCGGTGCGGATAGTCTCGACGTTGAGCAGCACCAGGAGCACGCCGAGGAGGCCGAGGGCCAGGAGGGCGTAGGCGTCTCCGAGGAGGCCACCCACGGCTCCCAGCAGCGCCGCGAAGGCGAAGGTGCGGAGTCCCGCCTCCTTCCGGCGGCGCTCGCGCTCGATCCCGATCAGCATCCCGAGACTCAGCGCGAGGGCCAGCCGGGACAGAGTGGGGACGTAGGGCCAGATGGGCGCCGACTGGGTCATGCTCAAGTCTAGCACGCTGCCCATGTTCTGCCCTCCGCGGAGAGCTTGCGGCGGCTCCCATCCGGGACGACTATTCTGCCTCGTTTCCAATGCTCCCACATCGACCAGACCCGGACTCCGACGCTTGACCGGTCATGGATCGCCGGGCGATCGCCCGGCCGGTGGTTACACCGTCCTCGTCGTCGATGACGAGGAGGCCGTGCGCCGCCTGGCAGTGCGAATGCTCACATGGACGGGGTATCAAGCGATCGAGGCCCGGCACGGCCGGGAGGCGTTGGCCGCGATCCAGGAGCACAATGGCCCGGTGCATCTCGTCCTGACCGACATCAAGATGCCGGGGATGAACGGCCGCGAACTCGGCCGGCACATCGAGGAGCGATGGCCGGGCAAGCCGATTCTCTACATGTCGGGGTTCGCCTCGGAGGTTTTCCAGGGCGGGCTGCTGGAACCCGGCGCGCCGTTCCTGGCCAAGCCGTTCACCCAGGAGGACCTGGCGGCCAAGGTGCGGGCCCTGCTGGAGGCCGCCCGCTAGCTCCTGGGAGCGAGCGCCGGCACACCGGTGGCACCAGGGCCTTCAGGTTTTCGCCGACCATTTCTCCCGCTCGCCCCGTCGCCCACCTCCGCCTCGGACAGGTTCCCGGGCCCCCGCTGATGCATGCGCCCCGTGCATTTGGCGGCGAGAGAGCGGGAGCTGGTCAGCGCCACCATTCCGTCCCACCCACCCGTGATTTGGGCGGTGGCCCTCAGCATCGGGGGGGCCGACGGCGCCGAAGGTCTGCCTCAACGCGCTCCCGGTCCTGAATCGGCCGCCCGAGTATATTGTCCCAGACTGATGCCACAAGTTGCACCAGAAGGGGCTTGCGGTCAGTGGCTCGGAGCAGGGCCGCGAAGGGGAATTCCGTGCGGAGATCCGGGTAAGCATTGGTGAGCTTACCTCGGTCGCGGCAATGAGGGGCAAGCCCAGGCGCGGGCCTGCAACGGGTGTTGCACAGTGTCGGCAGATCGAGGTCCGGTCGTGAGCCCAAGTCGAGTGTCCTGCGAATCGGTCGGAGACCTCGTAAGTGGCATAAATGTTGATCTTTCCGCCACGTTCCCGTAGGCTTCGCACCATCCGATGGAGCTGAGAGGTCAAGGCGAGATGACGACAGCTGGAGTAGAGGTCCAGCGTACCCGGGGTGGTCCGGCTTCGGGGGGCGGGTCCAAGGCATCGCTGCGGATCATTTGCCCTACCTACTGGTATCCCCAGCACGCGACCGACACCCAGGCCACCTACGTTCATGACATCAACCGTCACCTGGTTCGCCGGGGGCACACGGTGACGGTCGTGACGCCGGGGAATTCATCGCTCCCCGCCGCCGAACAGTTCGACGGGGTGGACGTCGTGCGGTTCCCCATGGAGCTGCCGGTGGACCTGACGTACGGGCGCGTGGCCCAGAGTCGGGTCAACCTGGTCGGCAAGGTCGCGCGGGTCGCCGTGATGGCCCACTACCTCGAGGCGCAGTACCGCGCGACGGTGACGGTGGCCCGCGAGCGCGGCGCCGACGTCATCCATGCCCACTGGGCCATTCCGACCGGGCCAGCGGCGGTGCAGGCCTCGCGAAAGCTCGGGCTTCCCAGCGTGATCACGATGCACGGCGGCGACGTCTACGTGAACCCGGAACAGGGGTACGATTTTCCCACCCGCTGGTACGTGCGCCCGCCCCTGCGCTGGACCCTGCGCCACGCGGGCGCGCTCACGGCGATCACCGAGGATTGCCGGCAGCACGCCCTTCGGGCCGGCGCTCCCGACCAATCCATGCACCTCGTCTTCAACGGCACCGATCTCCGGCGGTTCAGCCCAGCCCCGGGCGACAAGCCGGTCGACCCGAAGTATGGCCCGCTGATGATCTTCGCCTGCCGGCAGTTGTTCCCGCGAAAAGGGATCCGGTTCCTGATCGAGGCGGCGGCCCAGCTCAAGCCGCGTTTCCCCGAACTTCGGGTGGTGGTGGCGGGCGACGGATTCGAGCGTCCCGAGCTGATCAAGCTCGCCGAAACGCTCGGCATCGCCGACCAGGTGACGTTCCTGGGCTGGGTACCCAACAGCGATCTGCCCCCCTATTATCGCGCCGCCGCCATCTCGGTGATCCCCTCGCTCGAGGAAGGGTTCGGCATTCCCGCCGCGGAGGCGATGGGCTGCGAGACGGCGGTGGTCGCGAGCGACGCGGGTGGCCTGCCCGAGGTCGTGGAGCACGGCGTCACCGGGCTCATCGTGCCGCGGGGCGACTCCGCCGCGCTGGCGGAGGCCATGGGGACGCTGCTCGCCGATCCCGCGCGGCGGGCCGAGATGGGACGCGCCGGGCGGGAGCGAGCGCTCCGGCTGTTCGACTGGGACCGCACCGCCGAGCAGTTCGAGAAGATCTACGCGAGCGTGCTGGCGAGGGGCCGGTGACCGACCGGCTGTTCGCCTTTCGCTGGGACGTCGATCATCGGGTGTGCATCACGGACGGGCTTCCTCGCATCCGTTCAGTCTGCCGCGACTTCGGCGTCCCCAACACCTTCTTCGTCAATCTGGGCCGCTCCACCAACCTCCGCGAATGGCTGGGGAAGGGCGTTACCCGCTCCAAGGCCAAGCTGGCCGACCGCGACGCCGTCCACCTGATCAAGAAGACCGGCTGGCCCCGCTTCCTGGTCGAGACCGCGCTGTCCCGCCCCGTCGGGCTCAACTTCGTCCCGGAGATCCAGGCGCTCCAGGCGGAAGGGCACGAGCTGGGACTGCACGGCGGGATGGACCACGTGATCTGGAGCCGGCGGTTCCACCAACTGCCGGACGAGGACCTCGTGGCCGACGTGGACGAGTCCTACGGCCATTTCGTCCGCCACTTCGGCAAGCCGGTCGGGTTCTCGTCGCCGGGGTTTTACTCCGATGAGCGGGTGATGACCCTGCTCGACCGGTTCGGCTTCCTCTACAACGGCGACGCGATCGGCGGCGAGCCTCGGCTCGCAACCGCGGGAGGCCGAACGCTCCGCCACTGGACCATTCCCGTGACCCTGTCCGGGCCGCGAACGATCCCATTCCTCGAGTACCACGGCGCGCGCGCGACCCCGGAGGCGGAGGTCATGCGCCTGCTGGATGAGCACCTCGAGACGCACGACGAGGTCATCCTGTACGGCCACCCGTGCTACGAGGGGGTGCGCGAGGGCGTGCTGCGGCAGGTGTTCGCCCGGGTGGTGGAGCACGGATTCCGGTTCGTCACGATGCAGACGCTTGCCGAGCGGCTGCAGGCGGCGCACGCCGCCCGATGATCCGCGTCCTCAGCGTCTTCGGCACCAGGCCAGAGGCGATCAAGATGGCGCCCATCGTCCGCGCCCTGCGCGCGGCGCCGGCGCAGTTCGAGAGCCAGATCTGCGTCACGGCCCAGCATCGCACGATGCTCGACCAGGTGCTCGAGGTGTTCGAGCTCAAGGCCGACGTGGATCTCGATCTGATGGTGCCGGGCCAGACGCCGGCCGGCATCGCGGCGGGCATTCTGGACCGGCTGCCCCCGCTGCTCCGGCGGGTGCGGCCCGATGTGATTTTGGTCCAGGGTGACACGACCACCACGTTCGCCGCGGCGTTCGCGGCCTTCCTCGAGCGGATCCCCGCCGCGCACGTGGAGGCCGGGCTCCGGACCGGCGACCGGTGGCAGCCGTTTCCTGAGGAAATGAACCGGGTCCTGACGACGCGGATCGCGGCGCTCCACTTCGCGCCGACTCCCGCGGCCCGCGACACCCTGCTCGCCGAGGGGATTCCAGCCGGCGACGTGTTCCTGACCGGCAACACGGTCATCGACGCGCTGCTGCAGACGGTGCGTGGCGACTATCAGTTCCGCACCCCGGCCCTCGCGGGGCTCGACCCCGGGCGGCGGCTGGTGCTGGTGACGACCCATCGCCGGGAGAGCTTCGGCGCGCCGCTCCGGTCCACCTGCGCGGCCATCCGCGAGCTCGCGGCCCGGTTCCCCGAGCTGCAGTTCGTGCTGCCGGTGCATCCCAACCCCGAGGTCAAGCGCACGGTCGAGGAGCTGCTGTGCGACATTCCGGGCATGCACCTGGTGCCGCCCGTGGACTACCTCGAGTTCGTGCACCTCATGGCGCGCGCCGACCTGGTGCTCACCGACAGCGGCGGCGTGCAGGAGGAGGCCCCCTCGCTGGGCAAGCCGGTGCTGGTGCTGCGCGAAGTCACCGAGCGTCCGGAGGGCGTGGCGGCGGGCACCGCGATGGTGGTCGGCACCGATCGGGACCGGATCGTGAGCGCCGCCAGCGAACTGCTCACCTCGTCCGAGGCCTACGCGCGCATGGCCAACGCGGTGAATCCGTACGGCGACGGCCGCGCGAGCGAGCGCATCCTCGCCGCGCTGGCCGACCGCTACGCGAGCCAGGCCGGATGAGGCTGCTGGTCACCGGTGGGACGGGCTTCATCGGCTCCCACCTGGCGGAGGAGGGGCGGCGGCGAGGGGCGCAGGTGGTGGTGCTCGGTCTGGCGGACCGGCCGGAGGAGCGCGCCAACGCGGCCCTCCTCGCCGCGCAGGGCGTCGAAATTCTGCCGGGAACCATCACCGATGCGGAGCTGTGCGCCCGGGCGATGCGGGGCGTCACCCACGTGTTCCACCTTGCCGTGGCGATGCGCGAGGGCGGAAAGGCCGACCAGTTCTTCGAGGCGATCAACCTCGACGGGACCCGCAGTCTGCTGGATGCGGCCGGCTCGGCACGGGTCGAGCGGTTCGTCTACTGCAGCACCATCGGCATCTACGGGCACCGCGCCCCGGGCGTCACCAACGAGCAGTCGCCGCTCCGGCCGGGCAACATCTACGAGCGGACCAAGGTGGCCGCCGAGCGGACGGTCCGCGAGCGCGCGGCCGAGAGCGGCGTTTCGTACACCATCCTCCGGCCGGCCGACGTGTACGGCCCGCGCGACCAGCGGCTGCTCAAGCTGTTCAAGGGCGTGAGCCGGGGCCGATTTCCGCTGTTCGGCGACGGGTCGGGTCGCCGGCACATGGTTTACGTGGACGACGTCGTGGCGGCCTTCTTCGCCGCCTGCGAGCGCCAGGAAGCGGTGGACGAGGGAATGATCGTCGCGGGGCCGCGGCCGTGCACCCTGCGCGAGCTGATCGAGGCGGTCCGCCAGGCGACCGGCAGCCCGCGTTATGGGTTCCGCCTCCCCCTGACCCCCATGCTGGCGACGGCGGCGGTGGTGGAGGATGTCTGTCAGGTGCTCAAGCTGGACCCGCCGATCTACCGGCGGCGGATGGATTTCTTCACCAGCGATTCGGCGTTCGACACCGGTCGGGCGCGGCGGCTGCTGGGGTGGGCGCCGCAGGTCGATCTGGCCGACGGTGTCCGGCGCACGTACGAGGCGTACCGCGCGGCCGGCGAGTTGTCGTAGCGGTCCAGGACGGTCATCCGTCACGGCTGGGCGCGCCACGACGTTCCTATACTGACCCGGATTCATGGAGACCATGTCTTGACCGAGCCTTGGCAGCTCCAACTCTTCCGCCGCTCGCTGAAGAAGCGGCAGACCGTGGACGCCATGCTGGCGCACCTGCCCTCGGTGCAGGGGCGGCAGTGCCTCGAGGTCGGCTGTGGGACCGGTCTCACCTCGCATTTCCTGCGCGAGCGGGGCGGCACCTGGACCAGCGCCGACTTCGAGCGCGACCACGTCCGCTCGGCCAGGCAGTTGGTGGGCGACCGGGTGCTCCAGATCGACGACCGTACGGTACCGTTCAAAGCGGCCTCGTTCGACTTGGTGGCCGCGATCAACTTCCTCGAGCACATCGAGGACGACGAGACCTTCTTCGCCGAGATGGTGCGGGTGCTCAAGCCGGGCGGGGACTTCCTGTTCATGGCGCCCAAGGGGGATCATGGCCGGGCCGGGTTCGCGCTCAAGAAGGCGCTGGGGTTCACGGCCGACCAGGAAGGCTTCGGCCACGCGCGTGACGGGTACCCGCTCGCCGCGGGCCGAGCGCTCATGGAGCGGCACGGCCTCCGAGTGCAGGGGCAGACCAGCTACTGCCGATTCTTCACCGAATCCCTGGAGGATCTGCTCAACTACGCGTACCATCGGAAGGCGATGAAGGGGAAGGATACCAAGGAGCAGGATTTCCATGGCGACACCGCCCCGATGTCGGCCGACGCGCTCAACAAGGTGGGTACCGCGTACAAGGTGTATTCCGCCGTCTATCCCGCGCTTCGCGCGTGGACCATGCTCGACCGGCTGATTCCCTTCTCGGAGGGATACATGATGGTCGCGTGGGGGAAGAAGGCTGCTTAGCGATGTGTGGCATCGTTGGCATCGTCGGCGCGCGCGCCGTGGCCCAGCCGGAGATCTGGCGGATGTGCGACGCCATCCGCCACCGGGGCCCGGACGACTGGGGCACCTTCATTGAAGGTGGCCTCGGCCTCGGCATGCGCCGGCTCAGCATCATCGACCTCGCCGGCGGCCACCAGCCGATGGGCAACGAGGACGAGAATCTGCAGGTGGTGCTGAACGGCGAGATCTACAACCATGAAGAGCTCCGCCGCGACCTGCTGGCCCGCGGCCACCAGTTCCGCACCCGGTCCGACACCGAAGTCCTGGTGCACCTGTTCGAGGACAAAGGCGAGCGGATGCTCCAGCGACTCCGGGGGATGTTCGTCTTCGCCATCTGGGACCGCCGGCGGCGACGGCTGTTCATCGCGCGCGACCACTTCGGCCAGAAGCCGCTGTTCTACACCGAACGGGACGGGCGGCTGTCGTTCGCCTCCGAGATCAAGGCGCTCCTGGCCAGCGATCCCACGCTGGGCGCGCTCTCGCCGTTCGCGCTCGACCAGTATCTCACCCTGCGGTTCGTCCAGGCGCCGGACACGTTCTTCCAGGACGTGCGGGCCCTGCCGCCGGCGCACTTCCTGGTGTGGGAGAACGGTGTCACCCGGACCCAGCGGTACTGGGACCTGAGCTACGGCCCCAAGTGGACCTTCTCCGAGGCGGAGACCCTCGAGCGCGTCGACGAGCTCATGGCCGAGACCGTCGCGCTCCACCTCACCAGCGACGTCCCGGTCGGCGCGTTCCTGAGCGGCGGGCTCGACTCGACGCTCGTGGTATCATACGCGGCCAAGGTGCTGGGACCCGAGCTGCGCACGTTCTCGATGGGCATCCCCTATCGCGACCTCAACGAGCTGCCGGCGGCGGCGGCGGTGGCGCGGCGGTACGGCACCCGCCACTTCGCCGAGGAAGTCACGCCGTCCGTCGTCAGCGATCTGCCGAGGCTCATCTCCGCCCTGGACGAGCCGGCCGACCCCCTGTCGATCTGCCTGCTGCACCTGGCCAAGATGACGGCGCGGGAGGTGAAGGTGGTGCTCGGCGGGGATGGCGGGGATGAGCTGTTCGGCGGCTACGACCTCTACGCCGCCGACCGCTGGCTCGATGCATACCGGCTGGTGCCGGCTCCGGTCCGGGACCTGGTGTAGGACCACGTGCTCCACCGGCTGCCCGATCAGTTCAGG
>JBOHSB010000383.1:0-1833 GCA_050733015.1 Gemmatimonadales bacterium | reverse complement strand
CCGTCCATGTACACCTGCCCGCCGTGCTCGTGCACGATGCGGCAGATCTCCCGGATCGACCCCTCGAACACCCCATGGGTCGACGGATAGGTCACCATGAGCGCGGCGAGCGTGTCGCGGTGCGTCGCGGCCTTCGTCCGGAGATCGTCCACGTCCACGTTGCCATGCTCGTCGCTCTTGACCACGACGACCTGCATGCCCGCCATGACCGCGCTGGCCGGGTTGGTCCCGTGCGCCGATGTGGGAATGAGACAGGTGGTCCGGTGCGCGTCGCCGCGCGCCCGATGCCAGGCGCGGATCACGAGCAGGCCGGCATATTCGCCCTGCGAGCCGGCGTTCGGCTGCAGCGACACCGCGGCGAACCCGGTGATCTCGGCCAGCTGGTGCTCGAGCTGCCGGAACATGAGGTCGTAGCCGGCCGCCTGGTCGCGGGGGGCGAACGGGTGCAGCCGGTTGAACTCGCGCCAGCTCACCGGCATCATCTCCGTCGTGGCGTTGAGCTTCATCGTGCAGGAGCCCAGCGGGATCATGGCGCTGGTAAGCGACAGGTCGCGCGCCTCCAGCCGCTTGATGTACCGCAGCATCTCGGTCTCGGAGTGGTGCAGGTGGAAGACCGGATGGGCCAGATAGCCGGACTGCCGCTCGAGCGCCGGCGGGATGGCCCGCTCGGTGTGCTGGCCGATGTCCTCCAGCATGAACGGCAGCGCCTCGTTGAGCGAGAAGACCGAGATCAGGTCGGCCAGGTCGCCCAACGTGACCGTCTCGTCGAGCGCGATGCACAGGCGGGTGGGCGGCAGCGGGCGGAGGTTGATCATCCGGGTGCGCGCGGCGTCCAGCAGCCGGGGAAGCGCCCACTCCGGGACCTCGACGCAGATGGTATCGAAGTACGAATCGTGCACCACGCGATAGCGCAGGCGGCGGAGGGCGTTGGCCAGCGTCACGGTGCGCGCGTGGACCCGCTCGGCGATCCGGCGGATCCCGCCCGGCCCGTGGTACACGGCGTACATGCTCGCCATCACGGCCAGCAGCACCTGCGCGGTGCACACGTTGCTGGTCGCCTTGTCGCGCCGGATGTGCTGCTCGCGCGTCTGAAGCGCCATGCGCAGCGCCGGGCGGCCGTCGCGGTCGCGCGAGACGCCGATGATGCGGCCCGGCATGAACCGCTTGTAGGCGTCGCGGGTGGCGAAGAACGCGGCGTGCGGCCCGCCGTACCCCATGGGCACGCCGAACCGCTGGGTGTTGCCCACGGCGATGTCGGCGCCCCACTCGCCCGGCGGGGTGAGCAGCGTGAGGCTCAGGAGGTCGGTCGCGGCCGTCACGAGGGCCCCCGCCGCGTGCGCCCGCTCGCACAGGCTGCGGAAATCGCGGACCGCCCCGTCGGTGGCCGGATACTGCACCAACGCGCCGATGACGCCCGGCCCGAAGGTGAAGGTCTCGGGCTCGCCCAGCTCGATCCGCACGCCGCGCGCCTCGGCCCGCGTCCGCACCACCGCGATGGTCTGCGGGTGGCAGTACTCGTCCACCAGGTACACCGGCGGATCCTTCTTCGCACTCATCACCGCGGTCAGGTGCATCGCCTCCGCCGCGGCCGTGGCCTCGTCCAGCAACGAGGCATTGGCGATCTCGAGCCCGGTGAGGTCGGACACCATGGTCTGGAAGTTGAGCAGCGCCTCGAGCCGTCCTTGCGCGATTTCCGCCTGGTACGGCGTATACGCGGTGTACCAGCCGGGGTTTTCGAGGACATTGCGCAGGATGACCGGTGGCGTGAACGTGCCGGAATACCCCATGCCGATGTAGGAGCGGAACACGTGGTTCTGGCCGGCCATGGCGCGA
>JBOHSB010000382.1:0-3144 GCA_050733015.1 Gemmatimonadales bacterium | reverse complement strand
GTCCTGGTCGGCAAGGGCGTCACCTTCGACACCGGCGGCATCTCGATCAAGCCGGCGCAGAACATGGAGGACATGAAGTACGACATGTCCGGCGCCGCGGCCGTGCTCGGCACCTTCGAGATGCTCGGACGGCTCAAGCCCGCGGTGCACGTGGTCGGGCTCATTCCCACCACCGAGAACATGCCCTCGGGCACCGCAGTCAAGCCGGGCGACGTGATCACCAGCCTCTCCGGCAAGACCATCGAGGTGATCAACACCGATGCCGAAGGCCGGCTCATCCTGTGCGACGCGCTCACCTACGCGCGGCGCTACCGCCCGGCGTGCGTGCTCGACATCGCGACGCTCACCGGGGCCATCGTCGTCGCGCTGGGTCATACGGCGAGCGGGGTCATGGGCACCGACGACGGCCTGATCGAGGACGTCCGCCGCGCGGGCGACCGGGCCGGGGAGCGGGTCTGGCCGTTGCCGCTGTGGGACGAGTACCGCGACCTGATGAAGTCGGACATCGCCGACGTGAAGAATGCCGGCGGCCGGCCGGCCGGAAGCATCTCGGCCGGCTGGTTCCTGCGCGAGTTCGTGGATGGATTTCCCTGGGTCCACCTCGACATCGCCGGCACGGCCTATACCGACCGGGAGGACGCGACCCGGGTGAAGGGACCGACCGGGATCGGCGTGCGCCTCTTCAGCGAGTTCGTCCTCAACCGGCAGGGCTCGGGGGCCCGCTGACCGCGCGGGTCCTGGCGGTCCTGCTGGCCTGCCTGGCGTTGTTCGCGCGCGGCGCGCGAGCCCAGATCTTCGACGACACCCTCGCCACCGACACGTTGGCCGATACGGTGGACTACACCGCCCGGTACCTCCGCGCCCTCGAGCAGGAGGAGGTCCGGGTTCCGGTGATGCCGCAGCTCGGGCCGGCGGGTCCGCGGTCCTCCCTCACCCGTCTGGTTTTCACCCGCGACTCGATCGAGTGGATGAACGGCGCCACCGTCGGAGACCTGCTCTCGCAGGTGCCCGGCGTGTACCTCTGGCGGGGCGGCTTCACCGGGCGTCCCGAGCCCGTGGACTTTCAGGGCCGCGGCGCGACGTCGGCGGAGTATTACCTCGACGGCATGCCGTACGTCGCGGCCGGCGTCGACAGCCTCGCGGTGGATCCCGCACTCTTCTCCACCACGTTCCTCGACCGGGTCGAGGTGGAGCGCTGGCCCGGCCTCCTGCGGGTCCACCTCTTCACCCGGCGGCACGACCGAGTCGCGCCCCGGTCGCGCGTGGCCATCGCCCGGGGCGACCGGGACTTCGCTCGGTACGAGGCCAATCTCGAGCGACGGTTTCCCGTCGGCGTGGGCTTCGCGCTGGCGGCCGACTATCTCGACTCGCCCACGGCGAGCGGGAGCAGCAGCGAGTACTCCAATACCCAAGTGTGGGGGCAAGGCAGCTACGTGCCGTCGCGCCGGTTCGGCGTGCAGTACCAGCTGGTGCGCTCGCACCCCAAGCGGCGCCCGTTCACGGTCGTGGGGACGACGCTCAGCGACACGATCGGCGCGGGATACACCGCCACGCGCACCGATGCGCAGTTCCGCATGGCGCTGCGATCGCGGGACGACGGGAACGGCGCAGGGCTGGACCTGATCTATGCGCGGTCGGGCTGGAACGGAGCGGGCCTCGACCAGCAGATCAATCAGATCGGCGGCATGCTCTCGTATCGGGCACCGGCCTTCTCCCTCGGTGCATCGGGCTTTCATCGCACACGCTGGACGCCGCTCGATCTTCGGGCCACGCTTGGCTTCGCGCCGGTCGGCCCAGTCTCCGCAAGCGCGGAAGGGGTGCTGCAACACCACTACGGCGGCCGGAGCAGCCGCTACGTCCTGCTCGCGGCCGGGCTCGAGCCGGTGCGCGGCGTGGCGCTCACCGGCACCGTACGGCTGGGTGACCTGGTCGCGGCGCCCGCCATCGCGACGGATACCGCGCAGCGCCTGCGCGACTTCTCGGCGCAGCTCGGCTGGAACCGGTCCAGAGTGGGCCTGCAGGTGGCGTACGAGCGCACGTCGGCGTTCAGTCCGTTCGCGTACGCGGAGTTCCTCCAGATTCCCACTCTCGCCGCCTCGACCGACGTGGACTGGATCACGGTGAACGCGCGGGTGGCGCCGGTCACCTGGGTCACGCTCCAGTCATGGTACAGCGATCCCGCGAAGGGGACGGTGGACGGCGTGCCGCCGACTCACTCGCTCACGACGGCGACGATCCGCTCGAAGTTCTGGCGCACGTTCCCGAGCGGAACCTTCGATCTGAAGCTGCAGCTCGCGATGGAGGCGTGGGGGCGGGGCACCATTGGACGCGACGCGGTCGGCGATCCGATCAACCTGCACGGGGCTACGTTCTTTTCCACCCAGCTGGTCATCCAGTTGCAGAGTTTCTCGATCTATTGGATCCGGGACAACATCACCGGCACGAGGCTGACGTACGTGCCGGGATTCCGGCTGCCCAATTACGGGACCAATTTCGGCGTCAGATGGGAGTTCTTGAATTAGATGATGCAAATACTATAACTCGTTTATGGACAGCAAGTTGCGCGATGTTTTATCAAGTTATTTCTCACCTGGCCTTCGACTGGATCGGCCCGGGACGAGTAACCCCTCACTGAAAACGGTCCCGCTGATGAGCTACCGCCCGGCCACGCGTCGCACCTTCCAGCCGCTCTCGAGCACGAGTAAATTTGAAGGCTTTCCCGGTATCGGTATCACGGAGGCGCGTTGCCCAACAGCATGACGGGGTTCGGCGCAGCGGAGGGCCCCGTGGGCGGCGGGCGTCTCCGGGTCGAGATCCGGACCGTCAACCATCGCTACTTCAATCTCGCGCCCAAGCTGCCCAGCGATTTGAGCGGGCTCGAGGGGGAGCTCCGGGAGCGCTTGCGGCGCGAGTTCGATCGCGGGCACGTGGCGGTGCAGGCTCGGTGGACCGAATATCCCGAGCGCGCCGGTGCCTTCGCCGTGGACCTCGACCGGGCGCGCGCGGTGGCCGCGCGGCTCCGCGAGCTGCAGGCCGCGCTGGGGCTCGCGGGTGACGTGACCCTCGAGCTGGTGGCGCGCCAGCCGGACGTGGTGGCCACGGCCGCGGCCGATGCCGCGCCCGTGGCATGGACCGAGGTCGAGC
>JBOHSB010000381.1:0-3244 GCA_050733015.1 Gemmatimonadales bacterium | reverse complement strand
GGTCTTGATGAAGTCGGCGCCGGCCATCATGCAGACCAGGCTGGCCCGCGCCACCGTGCGCAGCGTGCCCAGCTCGCCGGTGGCGAGGATCGTCTTGATGTGGGCGTCGCCGCAGGCGTCGCGCATGGCGCGCACCTCGTCGTAGAGCGCGCGCCAGTTCTCCGTCAGGGCGTGCGCCCGGGTGATCACGACGTCGATCTCCTCGGCGCCCGCGGCGACCGACGCGCGGATCTCCCCGATCCGCTGCGCGAACGGCGAGAGCCCCGCGGGGAATCCGGTCGACACGGCCGCCACCGGAATCCCCGAGCCTTCGAGCGCCTCCACCGCGGTATCGACGAAGGTGTGGTACACGCACACCGCGCCGACCCGGATCGGCAGCTGCTCCGCCCCCATCGCCTCCAGCAGGTCGGCCCGCACCGGGCGGCGGGCCTTGGCGCAGAGGCGGCGCACGCGGCCCGGCGTGTCGTCGCCCGCCAGGGTCGTGAGGTCCATCAGGGTGACCGCGCGGAGCAGCCACGCCGCCTGCCACTGCTTCTTCACGGTCCGCCGGGTCCGGAGCGTCGCCGCGCGGCGCTCGACGGCGCTCCGGTTGATTCGGACCTCCTCGACCCAATCGAGTTCCAGCGGCATCCCCGGGTTGCGCGGGGTGACCGGAACGTCGAACGGTGCCGTGGCCGACGGCGCGAGCACGCCGCGTGGCTGGGGGTCGGACATGGGTGAGAACATACTCCGCGGACCGAGCCCGGCGCCATGCGAGGCCGCCGGGCCGCCGCTCAGACGTAGCGCGCCAGGGCCCGGTGCCGCTGGACCAGCTCCGGATCCTTGAAGATCGAGATGAGCGCCGCCCCGGCGATGAAGCCGCCCACGTGCGCCCAGAAGGCCACCCCGCCCTCCCCCTGCGCCGCGCTCCCGCCCAGCAGCTGGAGCAGGAACCAGTAGCCCAGCATGAGATAGGCGGGCACCACGATCCGGGTGACGAACACGAACAGGAACACGAGCATGTGGACCCGCACCCGGGGATACAGGATCACGTACGCGCCCATGACGCCGCTGATGGCGCCCGAGGCCCCCACCATGGGAACGATGCTGCTCGGGCTCATGAAGGTCTGGGCCGCGGCGGCAGCAAGGCCGCACAGGAGATAGAAGGCGAGGTAGCGGACGCGGCCCGTCGAATCCTCGACGTTGTTCCCGAACACCCACAGGAACCACATGTTGCCGATCAGGTGCAGCCAGCCGCCATGCAGGAACATCGACGTCAGCGGCGCGAACCAGTGCCGCTCGCCGCCCAGCATACAGACCTCGCCCGGACTGAGCGGCAGCGAAGTGCCCGGGGGCACCCGGCCGAGAAACTCGCCGGGAATGAGCCCCAGCTCGCAGACGGAGCGGGCCAGCGCCGGATCCTGTCCCATCCCCTGGACCAGGATCCACACGGCCGCGTTGACCGCGATGAGCAACAGCGTGACGACCGGCGTGTCGAGGGTGGGGTTGTCGTCGCGGTAGGGGAACATGTTGAGAAGAATATAGGGGGCGGAGTCTTCGGTTTGCCTGCCTCGAAGGCCCCGCCCCCTCAGGCCGTCCGTCGGACGGTCCGATCAAGGCGCCGGCCCCGCGGGGCCGGCCCAGATTTTCATGCGAGCAACGTCAGAGTGCCCGGCGTCCTTGCAGGAGCTGCATGATGGCCAGGACGACCGCGACGACCAGCAGGACGTGGATGAAGCCGCCCAGGGTGTACGAGGTCACCACTCCCAGCAGCCACAGCACCAGCAGGATCACGAAGATCGTCCACAGCATTCGAGCCTCCTCGGGTTCGCCCTCACCGCCAGTGGTCCCCCAACGGACCAGCCAGGATAAGAAACCTGCCGTTCGGCCGTCGTGAGCCGTGTCACGAGGGTAAATAGCCGCCATTTTGGCAGCTTGCACGGGTATGCCCCTTGCACTCGCCGGACCCCAATCGCTGGAATCGGCAGGACATCGGCCGATTCGAGCATCTCAAGCCCCAACTCGGAGTCGACATGGCTTCCAAGATCATCGGAATTGACCTCGGCACGACCAACTCGGTGGTCGCCGTCATGGAGGGTGGCGACCCCGTCGTCATTCCCAACGCGGAAGGCGGCCGAACCACCCCGTCCGTCGTCGCGTTTACCAAGGAGGGTGAGCGGCTGGTGGGCCAGGTGGCCAAGCGCCAGGCCGTGACCAACCCCAAGCGGACCATCTTCTCGATCAAGCGGTTCATGGGTCGCCGGCTGAACGAGATCACCGAGGAGATCAAGCGGGTCCCCTACGAGGTGGTCGCGGGACCCAACGGGCTTGCGGCGGTCAAGATCGACGGCAAGACCTACACGCCGCCCGAGATCTCGGCCATGATCCTGCAGAAGATGAAGCAGACGGCCGAAGACTACCTCGGCCACCCGGTGGACAAGGCGGTCATTACGGTCCCCGCCTACTTCAACGACGCGCAGCGCCAGGCGACCAAGGATGCCGGCAAGGTGGCGGGGCTCGACGTGCAGCGGATCATCAACGAGCCCACCGCGGCGGCCCTGGCGTACGGCCTCGACAAGAAGAAGGAAGAGAAGGTCGCCGTGTTCGACCTGGGCGGCGGCACCTACGACATCAGCGTGCTGGAGCTCGCCGAGGGCGTCTTCGAGGTGAAGAGCACCAACGGCGACACCCACCTGGGCGGCGACGACTTCGACCAGCGCCTGATCGACTGGCTGGTCACCGAGTTCAAGAAGGATCAGGGCATCGACCTCTCCAAGGACGCAATGGCGCTCCAACGCCTCAAGGAGGCCGCGGAGAAGGCCAAGATGGAGCTGTCGAGCACTACCCAGACCGACATCAACCTGCCGTTCATCACGGCGGACCAGTCGGGGCCCAAACACCTGAACATGTCGCTCACCCGGGCCAAGTTCGAGCAGCTGGTGGACGATCTCATCCAGCGCACCATCCCGCCGATGCAGCTGGCGCTCAAGGACGCCGGCCTCGATCCCAAGGCCATCGATGAGGTCATCCTGGTCGGCGGCTCCACCCGGATCCCGAAGATCCAGCAAATCGTGAAGGACTTCTTCGGCAAGGAGCCCAACAAGTCGGTCAACCCGGACGAGGTCGTGGCCATCGGCGCGGCCATCCAGGGCGGCGTGCTGGGCGGCGAGGTGAAGGACGTCCTGCTGCTCGACGTGACCCCGCTGTCACTGGGCATCGAGACGCTGGGCGGCGTCACCACCGTGCTGATCCCACGGAACACCAC
>JBOHSB010000380.1:0-4314 GCA_050733015.1 Gemmatimonadales bacterium | reverse complement strand
GCTGCGCTCGGGATGACGAGTTTCCGGCCCGACCGCCCGACCGCCCGACCCGTCCTCTCGCCCTCTCGGCCACTATCCCACCTCGCCCTCTCGCCCGTTATATTCCCCGCGCTGGCCGAGCGTGATGGTCGCGAACGCCTTCGGGCGTCTCGAGGAAAGTCCGAGCTCCATCGGGTAGACTGCCAGGTAACGCCTGGGCGCCGAAAGGCGACGGACAGGGCCACAGAAAACAGACCGCCCGTCGGGCAACCGGCGGGTAAGGGTGAAACGGTGGGGTAAGAGCCCACCGCGCCGGCGGTAACGTCGGCGGCACGACAACCCCCAGTCGGAGCAAGGCCAAATAAGCGGCGAGGTGTGACCCACACCGCGCAGGATCAGCCGCGGGTAGGCTGCTCGAGGTGGCCGGCAACGGCCATCCCAGACAGATGACCATCCCAGGCGCGCGAGCGCCGGGAACAGAACTCGGCTTACGGCTCGACCAGCGGCGGCCCTCCGGACCTGGTTCGGAGGGCCGTCGAGCTTCGACCCCACGAGGGATCAGATGCGCGCTCGACGGCTCGCCGCGTGTACCAGCTTCGCCGCCCTGCTTGGCGCTACCCCAGGTGGGTCCGCGCCGATCACCAGCCGGTTTCGAGTGGACCAGACCCTGACTCAGGAGGTCGACGCCACCGCCGCCGGCAAGGGCAAGCAGACCGTGTCCTTCTCGACCTCGAGCTTCATCACCGTCACCCTGAACGACACTGCGGGCGGCAAGTCGGTTCGCATCGTCGTGGACTCGATGCGGGGCGACAGCGCCACGCCGATTCCCGTCGCGGTGTTCGACAGCGCGCGCGGGGCCGAATTCCACGCCTTTCTGAGCAGCGCCGGGAGACTCTCCGACCTCGAGGCGGTGAACGTCTCCCCCGCCGCGGCCCGCGTGCAGGGATTCCTGACGGACTTCTTTCCCTGGGTAAAGGCCGGCGCCAAGCCCGGCGAGCAGTGGGCCGATACCAGCACCAGGGCGACGACCGACGGCACCGACAGCGTCGTGGTCCACCGGGTGACGTCCTACCGGGTGATCGCCCGAGAGACCCGGGCGGCGCGCAAGGCGCTTCGCGTCTCCAGCGAGTACGTCTCGACCATCCGTGGCACCCAGCCGACCGACACCGGCGAGCCCGCGCGCATCGAGGGCAGCGGCAAGGGCACCGGCATCTACTTCGTGAGCTCCGACGGAGCGTATCTGGGCGGGGACTGGCAGCTGCAATCCGCGCTCACGATCGCGGGGTCGTTCTCGAACGACCCGCTCCCGATCTCCATCACCCAGACGACGAAGGTCACCCCACTCCCATGAGCCGGCTGCGTCTTGCCTCCGGCGCCGTGCTCGCCGCCGCGCTCGTCGCGGCCTGCAGCTCCGGCACCTCCGCCAACCCACCTGCCCCCACGCCCGCCCCGCGGCCGGGGGAGCCGGCGCCGCCCGAGCCCACGAGCCCCGGGCGAGGTCCCGCCGTGGCCTACAAGCCGGTCTCGGCTGCCGCCTACCGGATGGAACGGCACGACAGCCTGACGCTGCAGTACCCGGGCGGTGCGTCGCAGGAGCAGGTGCGGGACCGGATCGCCTTCCTGCACGTCACGGTAGCGGAAGCCCCCGCGCCCGGGACCTTCAACGTGACGATCCTGCTGGATTCCCTCCAGGCGCTCGAGAGCGGACAGCCCGCGTCGCCCGACACCGTGCTGGCGGCGCGCGGCACCCGTTGGACGGCCACCCTCAGCTCCACGGGAGGACTCGGTCCCCTGACCGCGGACAAGCAGGGCACCCTCCCCGAGGAGCTGACCGGCCGCCTTCGCCTCCTGTTCCCGGCGCTCCCGGCCGGCGGCGTGCGCGAGGGGATGCAGTGGAGCGACACCACGGAGTATCGTCTTACCGCCGATGCGTTCCCCGGCACGGAGCGCGCGGTCACCACCTACACCGCCGACGCGAGCAACGCGCCCGGCATGCGGAAGGGCATCACGCTCCAGAGCACGGGCACGTACCAGCGCACCGGCACGAGGATGCAGGCCGACCAGGAGCTGCAGATGTCGGCCACCGGGACCCGCCACCAGTCGCACATCCTCGGCCTCGACGGCATTCTCGTCTCGGCGCAGGGGAACGACGTCGGGGATATGACGATCACGGTGCCCAGCGTGGGGCAGACGGTGCCGGTGCAGCAGCGCGGCAGCTATGCGGTGACGTCGCTCTCGCCCCGGTAGCGCGCCGGCGCCGTGACGCGCCAGCGCTGGCGTCGGGTACTGCTCTCCGGCCTGGTCCCGCCGGTGGCGCTCCTCGCGTGGCTCCTGGCCGTCTGGCCCCCTCCCATCTGGTATCGCACGCACTGGCCCGCCCAGACCGCGTTCATGGCCATGCGGGGCGGCGACCCCGCGCGGCGGCGCTATCGCCCCGTCCCCCTCGACTCGATGGCGGCGTCGCTCCGCGAGGCCACCACGACAGGCGAGGACGCCCGATTCTGGGATCACCCGGGCCTCGACTACGTGGAGATCCGCCACGCGCTGGGCTACCGCCGCGCGGGCTTCGGGTGGAGCTCGCCGCGGGATCGCCAGGAGCTCGGGCGGGTGCTCGGGCATAGCTGGGCCAGGCGCGCGGCGCTTCGCGGGGCGAGCACCATCACGCAGCAGGTCGCCAAGAACCTGTACCTGTCGCCCAGCCGGAATCCGCTGCGGAAGCTCAAGGAAGCGGTGACGGCGTACCGGTTGGAGTGGGCCTTGGGGAAGCCGCGGATCCTGGAGCTCTATCTCAACATCGCCGAGCTGGGCGACGGCATCTGGGGCGTCGAGGCGGCCAGCCGGCGCTACTTCACACGGTCGGCACGGCGGCTGACCGACACTCAGGCGTCGGCCCTGGCTGCCACCCTGCCGTTCCCCCTGCGCTCCAATCCGGCCTACCGCCCGAACCGCATGCGCCGGCGCCAGAACCTCATCCTGCGCCGGATGCACGGGGAGCCGGTCGAGGTGCCGAAGGTGGAAGAGGAGCCCGTGATCCAGCCGGGGGACACCATCCAGTGGACCCCGGGCGTGGACTCGTTGCTCGACTCGCTGCGCGCGCCGGTCGAGACGCTCCCGCCTCCGGCGCCAGCCCCATCGGACTCCACACCCGCGGACTCGGCCCCCGCCGCGGAGTCAACGCCAAAATGAGCGGAGGGGGCGTCCTGACTCAGCGACTACCTGGCCGCCCGCTCACGCCGCGGGCTCGGGATCCGGCTGGGGCTCGCGCACTACCCGGTCGATCTCCGGCTCCTGCTCGTCGGCGCGGCGAAGGCGCTCGGCGATCCGGCGACGAACGGCGGGGCCACTCTCCGGCGTGAGCAGGGCCGCGACCCCGGCCCCGACCGCCAGACCCAGCAGGGCCGACGAACGGCGCCCGCGCCGCTGACGAGCCTCGCGACGACCCAGCTCGTGCTGCACCCGCTCCAGTACGTCACCCGCGTCGCCGCGCAAGCTCTTGAGGCGCGCGCCGACGAGGCGGCGGGTCTTGGTCCCCTCGGCGGGGGCGAAGAGCATCGCGGCCCCCGCGCCTACGGCGAGCGCGAACAGCGCCAGCCCGAGCAGTCCACCGCCCTTCTCACCGCCGGCCTCGTCCTCCAGGTCGAAGTTGTCGAAATCCTTGCGCATATAGCCCTCCACGCTTGCGTTATGCTCCAGTTTCCTACCGGGAACGCGATTCCCACCCTCCTAAAGTACAACGGTGCCCGCCGGCAGACCGGGGGCACCGTCACCGACCGGGAGCGAGGGTGGCTAATCGACCAGCCGCAGGGGCATCACGAGCGTCAGGTAGCTGGACGGATCGTTCCAGCCCACCGGCTCGCAGGTGGCGGCCCGCTCGGGCGCCTTGAACGTCATCCTCACCTCGTCGGTCGGGATGTACTTGAGGATCTCGAGCAGGTACGAGGCGTTGAATCCGATCTCGAGCGGGTCGCCATCATAGCTCACGGTAATCTCTTCCTGCGCCTCGCCCAGGTCGGGGGTCTGGACCGAGAGCTTGCACGAGCCGTTGGCGAAGGCCATGCGGATCCGGTGTGTCTGGTCGCTCGCGACGATGCTCATGCGGCGGAGCGCGGCCGAGAACGCGGCCTTGTCCGCCGTGGCGGACTTGTCGTTCTCCCGCGGGATCACCTGCTCGTAGTTCGGGTACGGACCCTCGATCAGCCGGGTGAAGATCTGGGTGGACGCGGACCGGAAGCCGAGATGGTTCTCGCTCCGAGCGATCTCGACCTCCTCGTCGGCCTTGAACAGGCGGCGGATCTGCTCCAGGGCCTTTGTCTTAAAGATTTGATCGGCCTGTGG
>JBOHSB010000379.1:0-3947 GCA_050733015.1 Gemmatimonadales bacterium | reverse complement strand
CCGCCGTTGGCGACTCGGCGGCGGCGGCGCTCTTCCCGCTCCACTCCCCGATCCAGGAGCCGATTCAGCCGTCATCCGGCGAGCCGCGGCACATCCCGCTCGTCCTGCCGCCACCGGGCTCCCCCGACACGGCCGCCGCGACCGCACTCTCCCTCATGCCCCGCGCGCCGGTCCGGCGCGAGCTGGGCAGCAACAACTGGGCGGTGGCGCCGGGGCGAACCCGGGACGGCGCGGCGCTTCTGGCCGGCGATCCTCACCTCGACTTGTCGCTGCCCTCGATCTGGTACGAGGCGCATCTCGCGGTACCCGGCGCCCTCGACGAGTACGGCGTGACCATCCCGGGCTTGCCGGCGATCATCATCGGGTTCACGCGGGACGTTGCGTGGTCCTTCACCAACGTCGAGGCTGACCTGATGGACCGGTGGGCCGAGACGGTGGACGACTCGATCGCGCCGAGGCGGTATCGACTCGATGGTGCGTGGGTGCCGGTCGAGCTCAGGGCGGAGATCTACCTTGGGCCGACCGGCGACACGATCGCGGTCGATACTCTCCGCTTCACCCACCGCGGACCCATGCGGCGGGTGGGTCGGGAATGGCTGTCGCTTCGGTGGACTACGCTCGAGGCCGGCGGCCAATGGCAATTCTTCAGCCGGGCGGCCCACGCGCGCACGGCCCGCGAATGGCTGGACCTGGTGGACCCGTACCGCTCGCCGCCCCAGAACATGCTCGTGGCCGACCGGGCGGGCACCATCGCCATCCGCTCCACCGGCCGCTTCCCGCTTCGGGCAGGCGGGCGCGGCGATCGCGTGTTCGACGGCTCGACCCGCGCGAGCGATTGGACCGGCGACTGGAGCGTCGCCGAGTACCCTCAGTCCTCCGCACCAGCGCAGGGATTCCTGGTCTCCGCCAACCAGGAGCCGCAGGATCCACGCGATCAGCTGCACTACCTGGGCAGCGACTGGGTGCTGCCGTGGCGCGCGCTCCGGATCAACCAGCTGCTCCGCGCCGACAGCGCCGTGACGCCGGAGACGATGCGCCGCTGGCAGACCGATCCCGGCAGCCCCCGCGCCGACGCCTATGTCCCCCATCTCCTGCGAGCGGCCGCCGCCCGGCCGGCGGATAGTCTGGTGCAGCGCGCCGCGAAGCTGCTCGGCACGTGGGATCGGCGATACACCCTCGACAATGAGGGCGCGGTCCTGTTCGAGGCAGTGGCGCGCTCGCTCACGGCACGCTTGTGGGACGAGCTGCCGCCCGAGGTGATCCCGGGATCGGCGGCCCTGCTCGCGCTGCTCGACGACCCGACCAATCTCTGGTGGGACGTGCGGAGCACACCCGAGCGAGTCGAGCAACGGGACGACGTCCTGGCCGAGGCACTCGCGGAGGCCTATCAGGCCACCGTGCGCAGCTACGGGCCGGCGGAATTCGGGGGATGGCGCTGGTCCGCCGTGCATCGCATCGACATCTGGCACCTGCTCCACCTCCCGGCTTTGTCGCGATTGGGCCTCGCCGTGGCGGGCGGTCCTTCCACCATCAGCCCATCGAGCGTGACCGGTGGTGGCGAGGGGTCCAGCTGGCGCATGGTGGTGGAGCTGGGCAAGGATGTTCGAGCCTGGGGGACCTACCCCGGAGGTCAGAGCGGCAATCCAGCGAGCCCGCATTACGACGATCGTCTGGAGCAGTGGACTCGCGGCGAGCTCGCACCGCTGCACTTTCCCCGAACCGCGTCCGAGGTTCGGCCGACGGCGGTGCTGATCCTTAGGAGAGGATCGTGAAACGGGCGCTTAGGATCGTGGCATTCGCCTCGCTGACGGCCGGCGGCACGGTCGCGGGCGGCTGGTGGGTGGTGCCCATTCTGGCGGCGATCTGGGTGCGAGTACTTCCTTCCGACCGGCGGCCGGTGCGCTCCGTCGTTCTCGGCGCGGCCCTGGGTTGGTTGGTGCTGGTGGGTATTGCCGCGCTGCATGGGCCTGTGCCCGCGCTCGCGGCCCGGCTCTCCGCCGTGCTCGCGCTGCCCCGCTGGGGATTCCTCGCCGCGACGATCCTGTTTCCCGCCCTTCTGGCCGGCACGGCCGCGCTCCTGGTGAAGCCCGCGTCCATCGCGTGACCCACGCCACCTCATCGGCGCGTGCCGCGGCTGTACCATGGCCGGGTGCGAACGGCCGAGGGAGGCGGAATGAAGGTCGGTCTCAAGCCGGTGGGAGCGCCTGCACGGCAGCTACCAGGGGCACGTAAGGTGTCGGCGGCCGACTTCATCCCGCCGCGCCCGACGCTCGAGTGCCTGCGCGAGGCGGCGGCGGCCTGTCGGGGCTGCGACCTGTGGATGCACGCTACCCAGACGGTCTTCGGCGAAGGACCCAAGCACGCCGAGGTGATGCTCGTTGGCGAGCAGCCCGGCGACCAGGAGGACCGGCAGGGGCGCCCGTTCGTGGGCCCGTCGGGGCGCCTGCTGGACGAGGGTCTCGAAGCCGCAGGCATCGACCGCCGCCGGGCCTACCTCACCAACGCGGTCAAGCACTTCAAGTTCGTGCGGACCGAGCTGACCAGGCGGCGGCGGCACAAGAAGCCGACTCCGGGCGAGGTTCGCGCCTGCCGCCCGTGGCTGGAGGAGGAGGTCCGGCTGGTGCGCCCCCGGGTAATCGTGGCGTTGGGCGCCACGGCGGCGCAGGCCCTCCTCGGGCCCAGGTTCCGGGTGACCGAGCAGCGCGGCAAGGTGGTCACCTCGGACTGGGCCGGCCCCGTCGTCGCCACGGTGCACCCGTCGGCCGTCCTGCGGGCGCCGGCCGACGCCCGCGAGCGGGCCAAACGGGAGTTCTTCACCGATCTGCGCCGAGTCGCGCAGGTGCTTCGCGCGGCGGTCGCATGAGTCAGCGGATCGCATTGCAGCTGGGATTCCTGGCGTGCGCGTGGAGCTGGGGGTGCTCCCGCGACCGGGATCGTGAGTCCGTCGCCAGGGACACCGTGTCGCTCGCGCCGCTCGCCGATTCGAGTGGGTCCCAGGAGCTCGACGACTCCGCTCATCAGTCCCGGGCCGGTGCCCGTCCTGGCCGACTGGCGAACCGGGCGACACCCAGCCGAACCGACTCGGGGCGCACCAACCCCGAGCGCCGTTGGATCAGCCGTCCGGCTCGAAAGCGTCCCGTGCGCGCCCGCTCCGAACCAGCCGTTCAGGCCTACGCCCCGGCCAAGGACTCGAACTCCGCTCAACCGTCGGATACTAGGGCGGCCGGTCACCACGGCACGGTGGCGACGACGTCGCCGGACAGCTCCGGGCCGCGCGCCGCGGGTGACACCGCGGCCGATGGCCGGGCCGCCGTGGGCGATTCGATCATCCCAGCCGCCACGCCGGTCGCTGCCGCGACCGAGTCGGCTGGGATGACCGCGCGCAACGCACTCCCCGCCGGCACCCAGATTCGCGCCATCCTCGACGACTCGATCACCTCGCTCCGCAACAGCGTCGGACAGAGAGTCTCGGCCGTCGTCTCAGGCGACCTGCAAGCACCGGATGGTCTGGCCGTCCTGCCCTCGGGCTCGGTGGTGCACCTGACGATCGATCGGCTGGCACCGGCCCGGACCCGGAGTGCCAAGGATGGCGAGCTGGTGCTGCGAGCGGACAGCATCGTGGCGGGCGGGCACGCCTACCGCGTCGACGCAGCCTTACAGCCGATTCCCCACGAGCTGCGGGGACGGGGCGTGACTGCCGGCGAGGTGGAGAAAGTCGGTGCCGGCGCCGCGGCCGGGGCGGTCGTCGGCGGCGTGGTCACCGGAAAGACCAAGGGCGCGGTGATCGGCGGTGCGGTGGGGGCGGCTGGCGGTGCGGTCGTGGCCGCGCAAACGGCCAGCCGAGACGTGGTGGTCGCGCCACGGACGCTCATCACGCTGGTGTTGCGGTCCCCGGTGGTCCGGGCGGCGCCCTGAGGGTATTGCCGACCGCGTCCGGCGCCACCCGG
>JBOHSB010000378.1:0-5544 GCA_050733015.1 Gemmatimonadales bacterium | reverse complement strand
CCGGAGGGGTCGCGGTCGGAGCCGCAGCGGTGGTCGGGGCCGCAGCGGCAGTCGGGGCCGGCGCGGGTGCGGCCGCGGGGGCCGCGGCCGGCGGGGTCGGAGCGGGCGCCGCCGGGGCATACCCCTGGGCGGTGGTGTCAGTCGTCTGGGCCGCCAGCGGCGCTGCCGCCAGGGCCACCAGGACGGCGAGGGCAAAGGTCTCACAACGGGTGTTCACGGCCTCATCCTCCACGAAGAAAGTGCGGGTCTGTTGACGGGCCTGCGCGCCAACTTACCGCCGATTACCGGACCTCGGAATACCCCGCCGTCACTGGCTGCTCACCCACCGGGTCAGCTCGGCCGCCGCCCGCCGGCGGCGAGGGGGCTCCTCGGCCTCGGGGTAGCCCAAGCTCACGATTCCCACGATTCGGAATCCCGGCTCCAGGTCGGCCAAGGTCGCCACGTCGGGGTCCTGCATGATACCCCCAGTCCTCAGGTAAGTGCCGAGGCCGAGGGACTCTGCGGCAATAATGAGATTGGCAGTCGCCATCATCGCCGCGGCGTAGTCCTCCTCGCGGGTCTTCTCGTCCGGGCTCACCGCGCACATGACGACCACGAATGCCGGAGTCCGTTCGGTTTCCTGCCGCATCTTCTCGACCGCGGTCCGCGCCTCGCCGCTGGTCGGGTCCGCGAATCGGGTCAGCCGATGGCGGGCCCGAAGCTCGGCGAACCGGTCCCGGGCCGCCCCCGTCAACACCGCGAATCGCCACGGCTCCGTAAGCTTGTGGTTGGGCGCGCGCACCGCACAGTCGAGCAGCGTCTCGATGGTCTCGCGCGGGACGGGGTCGGGACGGAAACGGCGCACCGAGGTCCGCCGTCGAATCGCGGTGATGGCGTCCATGGGCGGAATCTATCCCGCCGCGGCCCGCCATGCGGGAAGTGGCTGGAGGACCGCGAAGGTCGCGCCCTGGGGATCGGCGACGATGGCGAACCGTCCCACCTCCGGGATGTCGGTCGGCGGCACGCGCACCGCGCCGCCGAGCGACTGGACCAGGGCCGTCTGGCCGTCGCAGTCGCTCACCGCGAAGTACACCAGCCAGTGGGGTGGGACCGGACCCCATGACGGGTCGATGGCGAGCATGCCGCCGCGGGCGGCGCCATCCTGCGTGAAGGTGGTGTACCTGGCGTTGCCCACCGTCTGCGTGCCGGCGCTCCACCCGAACATGCCGGTGTAGAACGCCTCGGCGCGGCTCAGGTCGGTCGTGGCGAGCTCGTTCCAGCAGATCGCGCTGGTCTCGCCGATGACGCCGGCGCCGGCGTGCCCCCGCGGCTGCCACAGCGCGACGACCGCGCCCGGCCCATCCTGCACCAGCGCCATCCGCCCCACGTCGAGCACGTCGAAGGCGTCCACCAGCACGGTGCCGCCCAGCTCCTTGGCGCGGCGCGCGGCATCGTTGGCGCTGGCGACCGAGATGTAGCTCAGCCAGTGCGGCGGACCTCCCGCGGGAGCCGGATCTTGGGGGTAGAGCGCCGCCACGGCGCGGCCGTCGAGCGTGAGCATGGTGTAGAACGCACCTGGACCCATGGGGCGGTCTTCGGCCGTCCAGCCGAAGAGAGCGGTGTAGAACTGTTTGGCGGCGGTGGCGTCGGACGTGCCGAGGTCGGCCCAGCAGAACGTCCCGGGGGCGTACCAATCCATCACGGGCATGCGGGTCCCTCCTTGGTGAGTGCATCACGAGAGGAAGGCCGGCGGCCCCGACCTTTCCTAGAGGACGGACGAGGAGGGCATCGGTTTCACGTCGAGCAAGAGCCGGAGGGCGACGAAATCGTAGAGCGCGTGGGTCAGGATGGGCGCCAGCAGGTTGCCGGTCGCGAGGTGCAGCCAGCCCAGGTACGCGCCGACCAGCGAGGCCAGCAGCGCGTACGAGAGACTGAGGAAGTGGGCCAGTCCGAACAGCACCCCGGTCGCCGCGACCGCGGCCCACGCCGGCAGCCGGTCGAGCAGCGCCGTCTGCACCACGCCGCGGAACAGGGCCTCCTCGCCCACGCCGGCGAGCGCGGCGACCAGCGCGACGGACCCCACCGAGCCTCCGGCGAACAGCGGCGCGGCGCGCTGTTCCACCATGCGGACCAGGCGCGCGATGGGCCCGACGCGCGCGCGGAGGCACCACCGGAGCAGCAACAGCAGAGGGGCCGTGGCCGCCACGCCGGCGGCCAGGCCCCTCGGATTCCATGCGAGCGTCGCGAACGGCGCGACGTGAAGCAACGCGCCCACGGCGAGCGCCACCGGCACCAGCCCGCCTTCAGCCAGCGCCACGAGCAGCACCGGCCTCGGCGTGCGAGCTACTTGGCGCGCTCCAGGTAGACCCCCTCGCGAGGGTTGACCCGCACCCGCTCGCCCTCGTTGATGAATTCGGGCACTTGGATGGTGACGCCGTTGCTCAGCTTGGCCGGCTTGGTGCTGGCCGTCTTGGTGGCGGTCTTCATGATCGGCGCGGTCTCGACCACTTCCAACTCGGCGGTGGCCGGCAGCATGATCGCGATCGGGCGGCCGTTCAGCCACTCGGCCTGGAACGTCATGCCCGGCTCGAGCCACTGGGCCTGGTCGCCGGTGATTTCGTCGTCCAGGCTGTACTGCTCGTAGTTCTGCGCGTCCATGACGTGGGTGCCGTTGCTGTCGCGATACATCACCTGCATTTCCTTGGTGTCCAGGCGCGCGTCCTCCACGAACTCGGTGGCGCTCAACCGGGTGTCGAAGGTGTTGCCGCTGGTGAGGTTCCTCAGCCTGAGCTGGACGAACGCGCGCAGGTTGCCCGGGGTGCGGTGCTGGAAGTCCATCACCCGGCACGGCTGGCCGTCGATGATGAGCACGTGGCCGCGGCGGATGTCGCTTGCCTTCATCGGTCTGAAGCTCCGGAGAACGGTCGGTCGGCGGACGCCCGGGTGGCGCCGCGGAGGTGGAAAATACACCCTGGCGGGCGAAGCGACAGTCGCGGGTGACCGCAGTCACCGCCCGCACCCCTGTTTGCTGCCTACGTTCCGCCGCAGCGGGGACGGTCCCCCATTCCGCGATTCCGTCCCGATCCTCGTCTCCCCCAGTGAGTCCCGCATGGTCCCGATGCAGCGTTGGCGTGACGCTCCGCCGCGGAGAGCCCACGGCTAGCCTGGCCCAGCCCGCGCGGGCCGGGATTCCGGTGGAGCCCTGGCGCGGGCTCGAGGGACGCGACCGGCTCGAGGCCTGGCGCGCCAACGTCGGCGAGCCGGTGTCGCTCGATCTCGCGCCGCCGGCGAGCGGCACGGTCGTCTCGAGCCTCGCCATCCTGAGCTGGAATCTGTGGATCGGACGCGGCCGGCTGGGCGAGGCCATCGCGCGGGTGCGGGACGCGACCTCGGCGTCGCTGGTGGTGCTGGTGCAGGAGGCCTTCCGGGCCGACCTCTCGGTGCCCAGCCGGCGTGGCGTCCGGCGGGCAGCCGGCGGCTTTCCTCCCCGGGCGATCCCGCGCGCCGACATCGTGGACCTCGCCCGCGAGCTTCGGCTCAACCTGCGCTACGTGCCCTCGATGCGGAACGGGGCCGGCCCGAGCGATCGCGGCAACGCCATCCTCTCGGAGCTGCCGCTGGGCGATGCCCGCGGCTTCGAGCTGCCCCTCGTGCTGCAGCGCCGCGTCCCCCTGGTCGCAACGCTCGCCCTGCCGTCGGGACCCCTGCATCTGGTGAGCGCGCATCTCGACCCGCGCGGGCCGGCCGGCGCGGCCGTGGTCGGCGGCGCGGGGCGCGCCCGCCAGACGGCGCACTTGCTCGATCGCCTCGGCGGCGACCTCGTCGTGCTCGGCGCCGATCTCAACCTGAGCCGCGGCAAGCGCGAGCGTGCCTGGCGCCTGCTGGCCGACGCCGGCTTCGCGACCGGCGTGCCGCCGGCCCGTCATCCGTGGCGCCACACCTTTCATGCTCTGCCTCGCCTCGTGCTCGACTATCTGCTGCTGCGCGACCGCGGCGGCCGGGTGCCGGTCGCGCGGGTAGAGCGGCTGGACGAGCATCCGCGTGACCGGGGCGCGACGGTGTTCGGCTCCGATCACCACCCGCTGCTGGCGCAGCTCGAGCTGAGCACCACGGGAGGGCTCTCATGAACGGCCTGTTCGACGCTACGCTGCCCTGGTGGGCCTGGGGATTCATGATCCTCGGCCTGGTCGCGCTGATCTCGGTCTTGGGCGCGCTGTTCCTGCCCGACTGGAAGGAGCCGGCCTACTCCGGAGGCGAGGCGGCCGAGCCCGGCAGCGACGGGTTCGTCATCACCCTGAGCGCCTATCTCAACAATCCCGTCTATCGCGGCGGCAAGGTCGAGCTGCTCCAGAACGGCGACCGGTTCTATCCCGCGATGCTCCAGGCGATCCAGGCCGCCCGCGACACGGTGAACTTCGAGGTCTACATCTTCGAGCCCGACGAGATCGGCCGGCAGTTCATGGACGCGCTCATGGAGCGCGCCCGCGCGGGGATCGAGGTACGCGTGCTGGTGGACGCCTTCGGCTCGTTCAAGCTCAAGGCGAAACACCGGAGCGAGCTGCGGGAGGCGGGAGTGAAGGTGGAGCGGTTCCGCACGTTCGGGCTGAGCAACCTGGTGCGGATCTACCGGCGCACCCACCGCCGGGCCATCGTGATGGACGGCAAGATCGCGTTCACCGGCGGCGCGGCAATCTCGAAGAAGTGGGCCGGCGACGTGCGGACTACCCACGAATGGCGCGACAGCATGGTGCGCATCACCGGGCCGCTGGTCGGAGGCATCCAGTCCGCTTTCGCCGAGAACTGGGTGTACTGTACCGGCGAGATCCTGAGCGGCGAGCGATTCTTCCCGCGCAGCGATCCCGGCGCCGGCCCCTGCAGCGTCTCGGTGGCGAGCTCGCCGTCAGACGCGCAGCAGCCGATCCGGCTGCTCTTCTGGCTCACCATGGCCAGCGCCCGGCGCCGGCTCTGGATCTGCAACTCGTATTTCATCCCCGACCCGCGCCTGCGGAAGGCGGTGATCGATCGCGCGCGCCGGGGAGTGGACGTTCGCATCCTGGTCCCGGGCAACCACACCGACGCCGTCCCCGTCCAGCTGGCCGGCCGGAGCTACTATCAGGAGCTGCTGGAGGCGGGGGTGCGCGTGTTCGAGTTTCAGCCCTCGATGATGCACGCCAAGACCATCGTCGCCGACGACACCTGGTCCGTCGTCGGCTCCGCGAACATGGACGAGCGCAGCATGGAGCTCAACGAGGAGAACATCGTCGGCGTGGCCGACGGAACGCTGGCCCGCGCGATCGCGGAAGGGCTGGAGGCGGATTTCGCCCGCTCGAAGGAGGTCTCGCTCGACCAGTGGCGCAAGCGCCCGCCGTGGCAGCGGGGGCTCGAGGCGGTGGCGAAGGTGTTGATCGAGCAGTACTAGGAGGACGAGAGGGCGAGGACGCCGAGAGGACGAACGGGCGATAGGGCGGGGCGAGGCGGACACCCTCATCCCGAGCGAAGCGGAGGGATCTTCTCGGCCGGCTTCGAACTCCGGTTGAGAAGATCCCTCGCTTCGCTCGGGATGAC
>JBOHSB010000377.1:0-7544 GCA_050733015.1 Gemmatimonadales bacterium | reverse complement strand
CTTCATGACAGACATGAAAGAGGCGCTCGCAACTTTGGGCCTGGAGCCAAAGCGGATTCACGTCGAAATCTTTAACGGCAGTGAGCCGATGACTCCTGGTGTTATCCATGCAGCAGTGCGACCTCCGCATCTGCCCGGAGACGACGCCAACACCGGCCCGCTGATATCGTTCGCGCGCAGTGGCATCGCCGCACACTGGAAGGCGTCGGCCTACCAGAGCATCCTGGAGCTGGCCGAGGCTTGCGACGTCCCGGTCCGTTGGTCGTGCCGGACTGGTGTCTGTCACACCTGCGAGAGCGGCCTGGTTTCGGGGGAGGTCGTCTACGGACCGGAGCCACTCGACCAGCCGGCAGACGGCAACGTGCTGATGTGCTGTTCCCAACCGCTTCGCGACGTCGTCGTCGATTTGTGAAGTCACGGCCCCCCCGGCGACTGCCGGGGACCGGCCCTCCTTTCACGCTCCTTCATGCCTCCCCGCCCGTGCCGACCTCCGGCCCCGCATGCGAGACTTGCCGCTCGATTCGGCGGTCCGGAACGAGCCACGTCAGCGCGCCGACCACATACAATGCCCCTGCCATCCAGGGGTGCAGAAACGCCACGGGAATCGCGATGGCATAGCTCAGCAGCGAGGTCTTGCCCTTCCAATCGCTCCCGACCGCCGCTCGCAGCGTCGAGTCCGGGCCCTCCTGACGGAGAATCGCGTGCTGGAGCAGCAAATACGCGATCCCGGCCAGCAACAGGATCACTCCATAGGCCGCCGTCGGGGCTGGCGCGAAGTGATTCTCCCCCATCCAGCCCGTGACGAACGGCACCAGCGAAAGCCAGAACAGCAGGTGCAGGTTGGCCCACAGGATCGCGCCATTCACCCCGTGGGTGACATACAGCATGTGGTGGTGATTGGTCCAGTAGATGCCGAGGTAGATGAAGCTCAGCGCGTAGCTCAGGAACACGGGAACCAACGGCCGCAGCGCGGTGAGCTGGGCGCCGTGTGGGACCTCGATCTCCAGCACCATGATGGTGATGATGATCGCCAGAAAGGCATCGCTGAAGGCTGCCAGTCGAGACTTGCTCATTCTTATTGAGCCGGCACGAGCACAGGGGCGCCTTTCTCCTTCAACAGCAGCACCAGAAATCTGGCCGGCTCCCTTGATGAGCCGGGGCCGGCTCTACAGCGAGGAGGCTCCGCCTCCTGCCACCGCGCGCTGCTGGGAGCCCGGTCCAGTCGGTCCACCGCTCGTTGGTGTACTCGCGGCGGCCGTCGGGCGCCGCGGTCCAGATGATCTGCGGCAGCGCGTCGGTGAGCAGCCGGAGCCGGGTCTCGCTCTGGGCCAGGAGACGGTTGGCCTCCATGGCCTCGGCGCGGAGGAACACCTCCGCCTCGATCTTGCTGGCGCTGGCGCGGAGCTCGCGCTCGGTCCGGGCGAGCGCGGCCGCGCTCTCCTCCTTGAGCCGCAAAAGATCGGTCACGTCCTCCACCCAGTGGATCAGGTAGCGGACCTCGCCGTCGGGTCCCAGCACCGGCGTGTTGAGCGGGCTCCAGAACCGCAGCTCGAAGCCGCCGCCCTCCTCCGCCGGCCGGCGGATCGGGTAGCGCTGGACCGCCATCCGGTCGGGCTTGCGGGTCTCGAGGGCGCGGAGGAGGGACGCGTGGAGGTTGCGGACGCCATCGGCGGCGGGGTCGTCGGGGTCGTCGGGGAAGACGTCGAACAGCCGCCGGCCCACGATGGCCTCGCGCGAGGTCATGGTGGCGGCGAGGTAGGCGTCGTCGACGCCTACAATAGTGAGATCGGGCGACAGCAGCAGATAGCTGCCCGGCGCCGAGTTGAAGACGGCTTCGAAGTCGACACGCGGAGGCGAATCCGCCATGGAGTGCTGGGGGCGACGAGGTGTGACGGGCGCGGGGCCACGAGCGCCGGGTCCGCCTCGGCTTCGAGGGCGAACGGGGATACCTGCCTAACATGGCAGACGAGGGAGGAGCCGGCAATCAATGCAGGGAGCGTGCCGCGGACTTCCCCTGCGCCTGACAGGCCCTCTCGACCGAGGCCGGGCCAAGCCGCATGTTGGGAGCAGTCGTTTCGTCAGCCGCATTCCTTACCCGGAGCAGGAGGACCGATGAACCACTCCCGGCAAGACTGGAAACGGGCTGTCATTCCCGGATTGGCCCTCGCCGCGCTGGCCAGCGCGGGCGCCGCGAGCGCGACAGTGGGTCCGAAGCTGCCCAAGGATCCGTGCGCGCTGCTCAAGCCCACGGAGATTCAGGCAGCCCTCGCCCCCAGCGCCACGATCGGTGCCGGTGTGCCGGCGAACGACATGGCCCCGCTCGGCGTGAGCTGCGACTACATCTGGGGACCCCACACCCCGCAGTGGGGCGAATCGTCCGTCACCGTCACGGTCCTCGATGTCTCCCAGGCGTATCCGGGCCTTAGCGCCGATCAGATCGCGCAGGGCGTCCGGGCCCAGGCCATGGCCAAGGACGCCACGGTTTCGACATCCCTGATTTCCGGCGTCGGTGACGCAGCAGTCTTCAAGTTCGAGGCCCGGCCGTTCAATGCGACCGGCGAGGCCTTCCTCGCCGGGAAGGGTGTCTACCTGTCGGTGCAGTTCCACGGCGGAAACCCGGGCACCAAGGACAAGGTCATCGCGCTGCTGAAGCAGGCGGCGGGCAGACTGTAGGTCGCGCGCGGGCAGCACCGAGCCCGGCGATAGAGCGTAACCACTATGGGAACCTGGGGAACTGGAGTCTTCTCGAGCGATACGGCGCGTGACATCCGCGACTTCTACCGAGAGCTGCTTGAAGACGGTATCGAGGACGCCGAGGCGACTCGCCTGACTCTCGAGAAGTTCGAGAGTTACCTCGACGATCCTGACGAGGGCACCGTATGCCTGATTGCCCTGGCCGTGACCCAGTCGAAGGTCGGCCGACTCGATCCCGCCATTCGTCGCCGCGCTCTCGCTGCTATCGACAGCGGCGCCGATCTCGCCACATGGGCACAAGAGAATCCGAAGCTGCTTCCCAAGCGACGAGAGGCTCTTGGCAAGGCCCGCGCACAGCTGGCCGGCGTCCAGCCGGCGTCCAAGCGTCTACGACCACCTCCTCGGCCGAGCTGCGGGCTCGTCGCCGGTGACATCCTGGCGCTTAGTCTTCGGAATGGTGTTGCACTCTTGCGTGTCGTGCGAATCACATCGCACCGGCGCGGAGAAACTCCCTACCTTGAACGACTCGACTTCAACGGCTCCGAGGTACCATCAGCGAGCGAGCTTGAACGGCTCGAGGCCACGGGCAAGAGCCCGGTCAATATGATCCATGCTTCATCGGGTGAGATTCGCTTCACCGCGTTCACTGCCTTCGACAAGATCGGCTGGAAAGAGGCCGGTTTCAGGAAAGCAGCTACCATCGCTCCGAGGCCCGGTGACGACCAGGCGAATCCTCCCAGCTATGGCGTGGCGTGGTCTACTCTTGCTGAAAGGTATCAGCGGCAGGCTGCCGTATAGCCGTGCGATGGTGGCGAGGCCTGAGTGGTGCGCCGGCCGACGATCTATCCCGGCACCGGCGCACACAGCTCGAGCCCGGCATCCGTCAGCATCCGGCGGTACCGGGCGTCCCGCTTGAGCGGGTCGAAGCGCCTGTAGCCGCGGCTCATCCCGCCGACGCGAACGAGCTCGCGTTATCCGACCCGATCGTCCAGTACACGCGCTGCCCCGGCGCCACCAGCAGCGACGGCGTCCGGATCGTGGCCGACCCGCCGAGCGGATCGGCCAGCAGACGGACCCGCCAGTTGGTCAGCCGCGACCCCGCCGGCAGCGGGAGGGTGGTCTTCGACAGCCCCGGCGCCGAACCGATGAGCACGCGGCTGCCGTCGTTGATCAGATAGATGCTCATGTCGCTGTAGTTCCGGTTGTCGATCTCGATCTTGACCGCCTCGGCGTGCCCCTGCTTCGGCGCCGTGTCGGCGGTCGATGAGCGTGACGCGCCGCATCCGGCCGCCAGCGCCACCAGCCCGAACAATGCCATCCTCGCTGTCCACATCGTCTCATCTCCGTGAATGGGTCGGCCCACACCTCTGTGATGCCTCGCGGGCTCCAGCGCACGCCACAATCTCGCGAGGCGCCGGGCGCCGAACATCTGCCGTTGGACAGGGGAGAGACCCGACCGGAGGGGGATCGAGGATGGGTCGAGAAACGCTTCCTCAATTCACCACGGAAACACGGAAGGCACGGAAACGGCCACGGAAAAAGCAAGACTTTGTGGGTGTGCTGTTGACCACCGCAGTTCTCCGTGGCCGTTTCCGTGCCTTCCGTGCTTCCGTGGTGAACCGAAGGGCTGGATCGCCTTGACCACGAGGCGGGCACCGGGTGGCGCAGGTGGAGGCCAACCTGGCGCGATAGGGCCCGGGGGCTGCCGGCGAGCGCCGCATCGTCATTCCCACGGTGTATCGGGAGGACTACCTCGGCGCCCTGCGGGCGTTATCCCGACAGGATAACCCCACGCCGTTCCTGCTGATGGTCGATCAGGCGCAGCGGTTCACGGCATCGGTGCGGTGGGGGGACTATGCCTCGGCGCTGGGCGATCTCGCGGCGGCCAATGCGCTCGCGGTGGGGGAGCCGGGGATTCGGCTTCGCATCCCCTGCGGCACCTGGTGACGGTCGCGGACATCGCGGCCGGGGAGCAGCCGGCATCCAGCATCCTCCGCACCGCCTCCACCAGCTCCTCCGGAGTAAACGGCTTCTGAATAAACGACGCCCCCGCCACGACGAGCCCCCGCTTGAGCACATCCTGACTGCTATACCCTGTCATGAACAACACCGGCAGCCCCGGATACCGACTCCACACCCGGTCCGCCAGCGAGGTCGGGCGGATATGCCTCGGAATCAGTATGGCGAACCAGGGATGACGCGACAACTAATGCAGACAGCGTGCCGCCAGGGCCGGGCAGCGGCCTCAGGATGCGCGTTACGCCCGCGGCGGATTCAATTCGGGAGCGCAGACCGCTCCAGCACCAGCTCTCGCGCCAGCGCAGCCAGCCGGTCGGCCAGCTCCCCCAGTGCGCGGGCCCGGCGCTTCGCGATGTGTTGGTAGGCGAGGCGGCACGCGGCGACAATTGTCAGCAGCCACGCGAGGGGCACGCCCCAACCCGCCGCCCACGAGGCATCCAGCGCACCCCCAAAGGTCGCGACGATCGGACTCATTCCGACGGTCACGGAAGCGCCCCCGAAGCCGACAATGGGAATGAGGGTCTTCAAAAGGTTCTCCCGTATCGTGATCCGCGAGTGCCCGCCGCGTACCGAGACGGCGACTCCGAGGTCGCGCCATTGCGCCGCGCTGCCCGTCGCGGCCCACGAGAACGACCGTCCAAGCTGGCTCACCTGTCCCGAGTTATTCACGGCGCGCCGGATCTCATCGGCCACCACCTCGTACCCCGTGTCTGGTATCTCACCTTCGACCAGGCGCTCGAACAAGAGAACCGTCGGCCCGCCCAGCCAGCGGTTTCGCCGTGGCGCGGTGCCAGCGTCCCTGGTGGCTCGTGTCACGATCTCCCGGGTGTTGTCCCCGGTGTGTCCCCGCTGAGGGGCCGGCGAGCCGCTCAGCTCCGCGATCAAGAGGGCGGGCGTTTCGGTGCGTTCCTCGGGCCGGATGGCCAGGCCGCGCACGAGCGCTCCCTCGATGCAGCTCCCTCCCTCAGTCAGGCGCGACCGGTGAGAAGCCGACAGTTTGAGAAACCGCCCTGGTCGCGCCGCGTCCTCCATCGGCCAAGACCCCGGGAGCTCCCCCACCAGCATCTCGTAGATCACCACGGCCAAGCTGTACACATCGCTGCGCTCGTCGAGATCAGTGGTCCCAGCCGCCTGCTCGGGACTCATGTAGCCCGGTGTGCCGAGCGCGAGTCCCGTGCCTGTGAGATTGGCTCCCCCAGCAGTGCTGATGGCCTTGGCAAGGCCGAAGTCGGCCACGATCGGATGGCCTTGCGAGAAGAGAATGTTCTCGGGCTTGACGTCACGGTGCAGCACACCCATCCGGTGGGCGTACGACAGCGCGTCGGCCACGGGGGCCGCGATCGCCAGCGCCACCTCGGCGCCCAGGCGCCGGCCGCCTCCGAGTCGCAGCCGCAGCGACCCCCCATCGACCAGGGGCATGACAAAGTAAAGAGAGCCGCCCGACTCACCGGAGTCGTGCAGGGGCAGGATGTGGGGATGGTTCAGCCGAGCAACCGTCTCGATCTCGCGCAGGAACCGCTCGGTGCCGAGCACCGCGGCGAGCTCCGGACGGAGGACTTTGATAGCCACGCGACGGTGATGCTTGAGATCGTCGGCGAGGTAGACCGTTGCCATCCCACCGCGACCGATGGCCTGCTCGATCGTGTAGCGCCCAGCGAGGGCCGCTTGCAGTGGAGCGAGCTGCTCGGCCACGAAAGGCCTTGGAGGCTTTGAGGATCCCCATCATAGCGAGTGGAATCGAGGGAGGCCAGACGGCCGGCGGCAAGCTCCGCATTAGGGCGCAAACCCGTGGGCGGTCCTCATTGAAGCGAGGGGCAAGTATGCTGGGGTGATACAGCGACGCTCTTCCCTCCCCGCGCCCCTCCCCCGCATCCAGCAACCTCCCCACCGCCACTACCAACCCCATCCATCCGCACCGCGCGCAGGCACAGCGGGCGGTCGGGCTTGAGCGTGAGGATCGGCCGGATCCGCGGCGCCGGGCCCGGCAGGGGACGGAAGGCCCACCGCCGCGCGATCGTGGCGATGGCGAGGACGCCGATCATGCGTGCCATCGCCCCGCCGATGCACGAGCGGGGGCCGGCGCCGAAGGGAAACGCGGCGAAGCGGGGCGTTCCCGCGACCGCCGCGGGCGTCCAACGCTCGGGGTCGAAGCGATCCGGATCGGGCCACCAGCGCGGGTCGCGCTGGGTGACAAACGGGCTCACGAACACCGGGGCGCCGGCCGGCAGGCGCCGCCCGCCGATGGCGTACTCGTGCACCGGCCGGCGGCCGATCCGGCCGATCGGCGGATACAGCCGCAGCGCCTCGTCGAACACCATGCCCGCGTAGGCCAAGCTCGAGCAGTCCTCCGGGACCGGGTCGCGGTCGCCCAGGACGGCGTCCAGCTCGTCGCGCAGCCGGGCCGCGGCGGCCGGATGGGTGGCGAGCAGGTACCAGCTCCAGGTGAGCGCCGCGGCCGTGGTATCGTGGCCTGCCAGGAACAGGGTCATCGCCTCGTCCCGGGCCAGCTCGGCCGGCATGCGGCGGAGAACGGACATGACGTCCCGCTCGCCGGCGGGTTGCGCCGAGGTCACGTGGTCCAGCATCGCGGACCGGAGCCGATCGGCGGCCCGGCCCGCGGCGCGGAACGGCGGAACGCGAAGACGCTCGAGCAGGCGGCCGAGCGGGGCGGCGAGCAGCGGCCCCCGCGCGGAGATCACGCCGAGGTCGGCGGCAAGCGGCGCGCCGGCAGTGCCGGCGGCGCCGAGCAGCGTCTCGGTCACCACCGCGAGCGACAGCTGGTCCATGGCGGCGCTCACGTCCACGACCTGGCCGTCGGACCACCCCTCCGC
>JBOHSB010000376.1:0-9203 GCA_050733015.1 Gemmatimonadales bacterium | reverse complement strand
CGCTGGCGTATGCAGATCGGGGCGACCGTGAACTTCTGATCCCCAATGGCATTCCCCTCCGCTGCCTGACCTTGCCCTGGTTGACTCCCTGCTGATCGGGTATTGACCCCAGCCCCGTAGACTGGCGCCGGTAGCTCATTCACCGCTCGCGCCAGCCCCCGGAGCCCCCATGCCAACTCGGGCGATCCATTCGATCGCGGCCGCCTGCCTTGCCGCACTCTGCCTGCTCGTGCCGGGCTGTGGTGAAAACACCGCCCCACAGCCGATCTCGATATCCGTACTGCCGGAGGTTGCGAACCTGCCCGTGGGAGGCACGCAGGCCTTCTCCGCCACCGTCGAGAACGACCCGGCCGACAAGGGAGTGACCTGGACGGCGAGCGGCGACGGCTGCACCGGCGCAGCCTGTGGAATGATCACGCCTACGGGCTCGGCCAGCGGCGTCACGGTCACCTACACCGCCCCGGCGACGGCGCCTGCGCCCGCCGCCATCACCATCACGGCCACCTCCGCTGCCGACAACAGCAAGCTCGACATCGCCACCGTCACCATCGACGAGCTCGCGGTTTCCGTCTCGCCGGCGTCGCCGAGTGTGGAAGTGAGCCAGACCGCCGTCCTGACCGCCAGGGTCGACAACGACCCGGCCGGCCAGGGCGTAACCTGGATGCTCACCGGTAGTGGCTGCACGAACGCAGCCTGCGGGACGATCGGGCCCGCCGGTTCCGCCGGCGGCCTCCAAGTCACCTACACCGCCCCGAGCGTGGTACCAAGCCCCGCGACCGTTACGCTCACCGCGACTTCCGTCACCGACAACAGCAAGACCGCGTTCGCCACCATCACGATCGTCCCGCCCTCGATCTCAGTTTCGGTCTCGCCGGCCAGCGCGAGTCCCGCGGTCAACACCACGCAGGATTTCACTGCAGTGGTCACCAATGACGCCACTGGCACGGGCGTGACCTGGAGCGTGACCGGCAGCTGCAGCGATGCGGCCTGCGGCAGCATCGCGCCGGTCACTACTGCCAGCGGGGCCACGGCCACCTACACCGCGCCGGCGACGGTGCCCAACCCCGCAGGCGTCAGGGTGACCGCCACCTCCATCGCCGACAACAGTCGGTTCGCAACCGCGACCGTCACGATCTATTCTGAGGTCTCTGTGAGCATCAGCCCCGCCCGGGTCGGGGTCGACGTGAATGCTGCTCGGCAGTTCACCGCCAGCGTGTCGCACGACGGCAGCCATTCGGGCGTCACCTGGTCGGTCAGCGGCGAGGGCTGCTCCGGTCCGGCGTGCGGTACCGTCGCTCCGGCCAGCTCGGCGAGCGGCGAGGCCGTGACCTATACCGCACCAGCGGCAGCGCCCAATCCAGCCCAGGTCGCCATCACCGCAACCGCCCTAGCAGACGTCACCAAGACCGGATCCGCCGATGTCGCCATTACGACTCCAGGCGTCATCACGGTCGCGGTTTTCCCGCCCGAGGGCAGCATAGCTACGGGAGGAGCCACGCGCACCAGAAGCTTTGCGGCGAATGTCTTCCACGACCCCACGCATTCCGGCGTCACCTGGTCCGTCAGCACAGGCTCGATCTCCCCGACGACTTCTGACAGCGGTGAGTTCGTTGTCTACACGGCTCCCAGCCACGCCAGCGGATCGGCCACGATAACGGCCTCCTCGGTGGCGGATCCGAGCAGGTTCGGCACCGCCCGGGTGTTCCTCATCAACTCGTGCCCCTTGGTCTACAGCTGGGACGGAACGACCTGGCGGCTCGATTCGGGCACCTTCGGTGGGGCCATCGCCCGAGCCCTCGCGCGCACCGACGTGGACAACCTCGACTTTGCGACACCACAGGACGGCATCCTTCGCCTGAGGCTGGCGAACGAATGGAACGAGACCGAGTACGTCGACCGGCTCGCGGTGCTGGCGGTCGATCACGACTCCGGGCTGACTGTTGCGCCCGATGGCGCCGGCGCGCTCCACAGCGTGGGTCCGCTAACGTTGCCCGTCCGGGCCCGTGACTTCCGAGGGGAGGACGTCCTGACGAGGATCAGCGCCGCGGACGGGCGGAGCTGGGAGTCGAGCCCCTTGGAGCGCGACACCGCCGTGGCGGCGGACCTCCGCGACGGGATCGAGCTCGGCTTCCCCAAGCCGTCCGGCAGCAAAGCCGCTCGCCTGGTCCTAGACGGCAACAACACGCACTGGGCCGCGCAGATGATGTATGCCTTCGTGAGCGCGCATGGTCGAGCCACACAGCCATGGTATGACAGCCTCGACGCTGCGCCCGAACGGGCCCGTCGCATGTTTGCGGTACTGGCGCGCGACGCTTTCCTGCGCGTCTCGGTTTGGAAGCGCGGGCACTGGGAGCAGCAGGGCTTGATCACGGAGGCGCCTCCCGAGCTGAGGAAGCGTCAGGTGCTGGCGCTCGACCTCCGGGGAGTCTCGGGAGACATCGTACGCGTGCGGCTCGAATCGGTACCGTCCTTCTGGGCCCTCGACCAGGTGGCGCTCGATTTCTCCGCTGAACATCCCGTCACGGCGACCGAGCTCGTTCCCACGACCGCGATCGACGACCTGGGGCAGGACGTTCGAGGCCTCCTGGCCGACGCCGACACCGGGTCTTTCGTGATGGAACAGGACGACTTTGCCGAGCTGCGGTACGAGGTGCCGGCTATCCCACCAGGCCGGTCGCGTACCTACCTCCTGCGGTCCACCGGTTGGTACCGGATCCACACGCCCGAAATCGCCGAGCCCGATGTAACCCTCCTCGATCGGGTGCTGAGGGAGCCGCGGGCCATCTCCCGCATCTCGATCGCCCGAATGAACGAGGTGCTGCGCGCCGTGCAGGCATCCGCCCGATGAACGGACGCGCCGTGTGGGTGACCGGCCGTGGCGCGGTTACGGCCGCGGGCATGGGCGCCGGCCGGTTGCTCGAGGCGCTCCTCGGTGCGCGTTCAGCGGTCCGTCCGCACTCGGATCTCGCGGGCCTGCCGGTCGGAAGGGCCGAGCGGCCCTCGGGCGGCGCGGCGTCTCGACGGCTCGACCGGAGCGCCGCCCTGTTCCTGGCCGCCGCAGAGGAGGCCTGGCGGGATGCCGGCCTGCCAGACGATGCCATCGACCTCGAGCGATGTGGGCTCATCGAAGGCTCGTGCCTCGGCCCCCTCGCCGACGCCCTGATGGCGGTTGGTTCGCACGCAGCGGCAGACGGGCGCCAGGCCATCCGCCCAAGTGGCCTGGTGCGGTTCATGCCTGGGGCCGGGGGTGCAGCCTTTGCCCACGGCCACCGGCTTCGAGGCCCGGTGCTGTACCTCTCCGCCGGCAGCGTCTCGTCGAGCTGTGCCATCGTCGAGGCGCTCGAAAAGATCACAATCGGCCTGCTGGACGTCGTGGTCACCGGCGGGGCCGAATGCCCCTTGCACCCAGACGTGATCGAGAGTTTCCGCGTTGCCGGCGTTCTGGCCGCGCCACGCGACGGGGACCCCGTCTGCTGCCCGTTCGACGACCGACGCACCGGCACGGTCCTTGGTGAGGGCGCGGGCGTCATGGTCCTCGAAGCGGCAGAGCACGCCACTCGCCGCGGCGCTCGGCCGTATGGTGTCGTGACCGGGTTCGGATTTTCCCGCGAGACCTACTCGATGATCCGCCCCGAGCCAACCGGAGCCGGCGTGGCCCAAGCCGCCCGAGTGGCATTGGGCGAGATTCCCCTTCAGGAGGTCGGCTGGATCAAGGCGCACGGCACCGGGACGAGGATCAACGATGCTGCGGAATATCGGGGTCTCGCGGCGCTATTCGGGAACCGGCTGCCGGGGACGCCGATCGCCTCCCTCAAGCCGATGCTTGGCCACTGCCTCGGCGCCAGTGGCGCCGTCGAAACCGTGGCCGCGCTGCTGGCCCTGGAGCTTGGGATGATACCACCGACGCTGGGCACAGGCCGAGTCGACCCGGCCCTGCCGATGTGTACGGTGGCGACGCGGGCCGAGCGGTCGAGCAAGAGCCGGGCGTTGATTCTGGCCGAGAGCTTCGCCGGTCGCTGTGCCGCGATCGCCATGAGCCGGGCGTGAGTGCTATTCCTACAGCTTGATCTTGGGCAGCGTGATCCCCGGCGCCAGCCCGGCGGTGAGTCGCTTGAGCTGCGCCTGCAGCGCGGCCTGCGCTTGATCGAGCTGCTGTTGCTGGTCCCCCACCCGCCTGGTCGCGTCCGCCTGGATGGCGGCGATCCGCTGCTTCACCGGCTCGACCTTGTCGCTCACCAGACTGTCCACTTTGGCGCGGGCCATCGCCTCGGCCTTGGCTACCTCTTCCCCGACCACCGCCTTGAGCCGCTGCGCGATGGCGTCGTCCAGGTTGCTCCGCACCGAGAGTTTGGGCGCCTTGACTGTTCCGCCGAGCTCGGCGTTCACGTCGAGCTGCTTGAGTCCCGAGACCACCCGCCACACGACCTGCTCGAGATCGCCGCGCGCCCCCGTGCTGTCGAGGCCCCACGAGACCTGGTTGCTCCCGATGGACCAGTGGCCCCTCAGCCGGTCGCCCCGGAGCATGAAGTTGAGCGCGGCGGCGCCGGTGCCCGGCGCGAGGCGGAACGGCAGGCCAGGGATATCGAACGACGGCAGCCTCACCCCGCGGAGCCGGGCCGCGACCGAGTCGCGCACGCTCGAGCTGCGGTGGTCCACGATGGCGCCGATGTCGAGACCCGCGATGGCCGAGCCCGGCGCGTCGCGCTTGGCGCTCACCACCATCGGCTTGCCGTAGAGCGCCGGCTCCGAGGTCAATCCCTGCACCGACGCCGCGTAGGCTCCCTTGAGCAATCCGTCGGCGATGCTGAAGTCCACCTGCCCCACCTGCATCAGGAACGACGGCCACGCGTGCTCCTTGGGGAAGCGCACCGTCGTGCCGGACGCCCGCAGCCGCTTGGGGCCCGGGTCCTCGCGTGGGAGCAGCCCCGGCGGCATGTAGTGCCGCGCAAGCTCCGCCCAGTACAGGGCCTGCTGGAACCGATCGATGCTCACCTTGCCGAAGAATGCGCTCCCGATATCGGGCGACGACAAGCTGGGCAGCTTGAGCAGTGATCGGGCGAACGCGTAGTCTCGCTTCCGCGCCTCATCCAGACTCTGGACTCCTGTGCCGAGCAGCCGAACTCCATCCTTCACGGACCGTTCGAGCTCGTTCACCTGCTCCCTGGCCTGGTCGACCTGCTTGAGCGTCTGCTGGATCGACTGGATCGCCTGCCGGGTTCCATCGATGCCCAGCTTCTTCGGGTCGAGCGAAGCCAGCCGGTCGGCCAGCGCGCGGGCCGAGTCCACGGTGCCCTTCACGTCGACGGTCTTGAACCCCGCCTCGAGCGTCTGCCGAGTGGAGTCGGCGCGCGCCAGCAGCCCCTGCGCCGCCTGGACGCTCCCGAGCTGCGCCGGGTTGAGCACCAGCGACTTGATGGTGTCGATCGGCGTGAGCTGCAGGATGGGCACATCGAACTGCTGGCTCCACTGGCGCACCGCGCGGAGCGCCTGCGGGGCAAAGCCGTTCCCCTTGACCGGCCGGGCGGGCTTCTTCCGCGTGGTGCCGAATCGCATGCCCTGAAGCGCGAACCGCTCCACCACCAGCTTCTTCTCGGTGAGCGCCTCGGGATTGAGCTTGAGCACGATGCGGTCGGCCTCGAGCAGGTTGCGGCGCGGCTCGAAGGGATCGGCCACCTGCAGCGCGCCGAGGTCCACCGACGCTTGGCGGGGCAGCAGGTCCAGGCGTCCCACGTCCACTTGGGTGCCGAGCAGCTCGGTGCTCGCCTCCTCGGTGGTCTGCCGCGCCACCGGCTCCGCGAACAGCCACGTCAGGATGCCGAGGAGCACGAGCAGCAGCAGCAGCGGCCCGATCGCCTTCCAGCGGAAGATCTTCATGCGCATGGTCAGTTGGGCCGGAAGAGGCGGTACCAGTTGTAGGCCTGCGACGCGGTCACCGCCTTGTAGAGCCGGGACTGCCTGACTCGCTCACCGATGGTCGCGCGGTAGCGCGCCACACCGTAGCGAGCCGCGAAGAAGATGGGCACCGCGAGCACCAGCCAGCTCACCAGGCTGCCGAGCACCACGGTGTTGTTGAAGTCGGTGTAGGGCACTAGGGGAGTGTTGTAGAGCGAGGTCCACAGCGGCCGGAGCGACGTCGCCGTGAGCAGGCCCGCGCCGATCCGGTCGAACACCGGATCGAGGATGAAGCCGAGCGGCACGAACGCAGCCCACCCCAGCATCCCGCCCCCGAACGACACGTTGAGCAGCACGATCAGCGAGAAGATCACCAGATTGTGCACGTTCACCAGCGGCGTCAGGCCCAGTGCCGACCCGAGCGCGATGCCGGCGGCCACCTGTCCCGGCGTGCCGTCGGAGTGGAGCGTCTTGATGATCGACTGGATCAGCTTGAGCAGGGTGAACATCTTAGGTATCCTCTACGACTTATGCCACGGTCCCGCCGAGCGCCTCATGTGCACAAGTTCGGCGGTGCGTCGCTGGCCGACTCCGCTGCCGTCCGCCACGCCGTCGACATCATCCGCCGCCAGGCCAAGGAGCCCACCGTCGTGGTCGTCTCGGCCATGGCGGGGACGACCGACGCCCTCCTCAGTGTGGCCCAGCAGGCCGGAGCCGGCGAGTCGCGCACCGTCGCGTCCCTGATCGCGCGCCTGCGCTCGCGTCACGCCGAGGTGGCCCGGTCCCTCCTGCCGTCGGGGCGCGGCCGGGCCGACGCGCTGGGGTATGTCGACGACGTGTTCGAGGAGCTCGAGGCCCTGGCCCAGGGTCTCCGCCTGCTGCGCGAGCTGACCCCGCGCACCACCGACTACCTCGCCTCGCGCGGCGAACGGCTGAGCGCCCGCCTGGTGGCCGCCGCGCTCGAGGCGACGGGGACGAAGGCAAAGTATGTGGATGCCCTCGACCTCGTCCACACCGACGGCGCCTTCGGCCAGGCCGCGCCCAACTACGCCCGCACCGACCGCGCGGTGCAGCGGGCCCTCACGCCGCTCCTGGCCCGCGGCATCATCCCGATCGTGCCCGGCTTCATCGGCGCCACCCCCGGCGGCGAGGTGGCGACGCTGGGCCGCGGCGGCTCCGACCTCACCGCCACCCTGCTGGCCCGCGCCCTTGGTGCCGCGCGGGTCTCGCTCTGGAAGGACGTCCCGGGACTGCTCACGGCCGATCCGCGGGTCGTGCCCGATGCCCGGGTGATCCCACAGCTCCACGCGCGCGAGGCGGCCGAGCTGGCCTATTACGGTGCCAAGGTGCTCCACCCGCGCGCGCTGATCCCGGTCACGGGGCGCCGCATCCCGGTCTACGTGCGTCCGTTCAGCGACCCGGAGGCGGCCGGCACCGAGGTGTCGGAGCGGATCGCCCCCGCCCGGTTCCCGGTCAAGGCGCTGACCGCGGCCGGCGGCCAGGCGCTGGTCACGGTCACCGGCAACGGCATGCTCGGCGTGCCCGGCATCGCCGCCCGCACGTTTCACGCGCTGCATGTGCGGCAGATCTCCGTGTCCCTGATCTCCCAGGCCAGCTCGGAGCACTCGATCTGCTTCAGCGTGCCCGAGGCCCTCGCCGCCGACGCGCAGGAGAGCCTCACGCGCGAGTTCAGCGGCGAGATCGCCCGCGGCGAGATCGACGGGGTCGAGCTCACCCCCGACATGGCCACGGTCGCGGTGGTCGGGCTCGGCATGCACGGCACGCCCGGGATCGCGGCCGCCGTGTTCGGCGCGCTGGCGGCGGCCCGGATCAACGTGGTGGCCATCGCGCAGGGCAGCTCCGAGCTCAACATCTCGGTGGTGGTGGAGGCGAAGCACGCGGGCGAGGCCCAGCGCCGGATCCACGACGCGTTCCAGCTCTCGCGCATCGCGGGCGGCGGGGTCATCCAGCCGGAGCGGATGGAGGTCGTGCTGCTCGGCTTCGGCCAGATCGGCCGCAGCCTCGCCGCGATGATCGGGCAGGTGCGCCGCCCGGCGCTCGACCTCAAGGTGGCTGCAGTCATCGACCGCTCGGGCTTCGTGTTCGACCCCCAGGGGCTGGGGCCGCGCCGCCTGGCCGCCCTCGCCGCCGAGAAGCGGAAGGGCACCCGGCTGGCGGACACCCCGCGGGGCCGGACGGCCGGCGCCGAGGATGCGATCCGCCATATTGCCGGGTACGCACTCACCCGGCCGGTCCTGGTGGACCTCACGGCCGATGAGACCGCGCCCGCGCTCGAGCAGGGCTTGCTCCACGGCATGGATCTCGTGCTTGCCAACAAGCGGCCGCTGGCGGGCCGCCGCGCGGTCAGCGAGTCGCTGTGGCAGACGGCCCGCGCGCGGGGCCGCCGGGTGCAGCACGAGGCGACGGTCGGCGCGGGCCTGCCGATCATCGACACGTACCACAAGTTGATCGAGAGCGGCGACCGGGTCGAGCGGATCGAGGGGCTGCTCTCGGGCACGCTCGGGTTCGTGCTGACGGAGGTCTCCTCGGGCGTGCCGTTCTCGGTGGCGGTGCGCGACGCGAAGAAGCGCGGCTACACCGAGCCCGACCCGCGCGACGATCTCTCGGGCATGGACGTCGGGCGGAAGGCGCTGATCCTGGCGCGCCTGCTGGGCTACCGGGGCGAGCTGTCGCGAAGCGCGGTGGAGTCGCTGGTGCCCAAGTGGGCCCGGACCATACCCGTGCCCGAGTTCCTCGAGCGGCTCGAGGAGCTGGACGATGCCTGGCGCCGCCGGGTGGACGCCGCGGCCCAAAGCGGCATGGTCCTGCGGTACGTCGCGACCGTGACGCCGTCCAAGATCGCCGTCGGGCTGCAGTCGGTTCCGGTCACGAGCCCACTCGCCGCCATCAAGGGCTCGGACAACCAGCTGGTGTTCACCACGGCCCGGTACAAGGCGAACCCGCTGGTCATCACCGGACCCGGAGCGGGCGCGGAAGTGACCGCGGCCGGCGTGCTCAACGACATTCTGCGGCTGGCGGGCGCATGAGAGCGGCAGGGCCGGTCACCGCCTTCGCCCCGGGCGGTGTGGGGAACGTGGGGCCGGGGCTCGACATTCTGGGCCTCGCCGTGGCCGGCCTGGGCGACGAGGTCCGCGCCGAGTGGACCCGCGAGCCGGGCATCCACGTGCTCGAGTCCGGCCACCCGAGCCTGCCGCGCGATCCAGCGCGCCACACCTCCGCCCTCGCCGCGCGCGCGGTGCTCGCGGCCGCCGGCGAGCGGCTGGCGGGCGGCACCGGCATCGCCCTCACCG
>JBOHSB010000375.1:0-7691 GCA_050733015.1 Gemmatimonadales bacterium | reverse complement strand
CGCGGGCGATGCCGAAGTCGCAGACCAGGGTTTTCTCTCCCTCGAGCAGCAGAGTCCCCGGCTTGATGTCGCGGTGCACGACCCCCTGCGCGTGAGCGTAGTCCAGCGCCGCGGCCACGTCCCGCGCGATCCCCAGCGTTCGCCCGACGGCGAGCGGGCCCTCTCGCTTCAGCAGGTGCTCGAGCGAGTCGCCCGCCACGAAGGGCATGGTGTAGTAGAGCAGGTCCGCGTCTTCGCCCGACGACGAGAGGATCGGAAGGATGTTCGGGTGGCGGAGGCTGGTGAGGAACTCGATCTCCCGGGCGAATCGGTCCCGGCCTACCCACACGGCCAGCTCCGGCCGAAGCACCTTGATGGCCACGAGGCGGCCGCCCGCGGACTCCTCCGCCAGATAGACCCTTGCCATCCCACCCCGCCCGATCTCACGATCGACCCGGTAACGAGGGCCGACGGCTTCACGGAGCGCGGTCAGTTGATCCACTGGAGAGCCGTGCATGGCCCACCTCGGCATCGGTGGTCGAACTGTCCTAAGTTATGGGCCTGTGGGCCGCGCAGTAGTGTCCGGGTGGGGCGTCGGGATGAGTCCCTCCTAGCCGACCTCCCGCCGGCCGGCGTATGTTAGCCCATCTGCCGCATCGCTGGAGCTCATGGTCTTGCTCATAGGTGCCGGAACCGTCCTCGGCGGGCGCTATACGCTCGAGCGCGAGATCGGCCGAGGTGGCATGGCGTCGGTGTACCTGGCGCAGGACCTCCGGCAGCATCGCCGCGTCGCGGTCAAGTTCCTCCGCCGGGATGTCGCCATCTCGCTGGGGCCCCGGCGGTTCGTCCGCGAGATCGAGATCGCCTCCCGCCTGACCCATCCGCACATTCTGCCGGTGCACGACTCGGGCGAGGCCGAGGGCCTCCTCTACTACGTCATGCCCTACGTCGAAGGGGAGTCGCTGCGCGACCGGCTCCGGCGCGAGCCGCGCCTGCCGATCGACGACGCGCTCACGCTCACCCGGGAGATCGCGGGCGCGCTGTCCTACGCCCATGGCCTCGGCGTGATCCACCGCGACATCAAGCCGGCGAACGTGCTGATCCAGTCCGGCCACGCCGTCGTGGCCGACTTCGGCGTGGCCCGCGCCATCACGGCGGCCTCCGACGACCGGGTCACCAGCGCGGGCCTCATCGTCGGCACCCCGGTCTACATGAGCCCCGAGCAGGCGGCCGGCGAGGAGCTCGACGGGCGGACCGACATCTACTCGCTCGGCTGCGTCGCCTACGAGATGCTGACCGGGGCGCCGCCGTTCATCGGGGGGACCCCGCAGCAGATCGTGGCGCGGCACGTCGCCTCGCCGCTCCGGCCCATCCGCTCGCTCCGCGCCGAGGTCCCCTTGCCCGCGGCCGCGGCGATCGAGAAGGCGCTGGCCAAGCGCCCCGGGCAGCGCCAGAGCGACGCGAGTGAGCTCGCCGAGGCGCTTCGCGCGCCCGGGGGCTGGACCGAGACGACGGCCCTGGCCGCGCCGCCCACGCGTCGCCGCGGCCGCCGGGCGATCGCCTTCGCCGTGGCAGCCGCCGCCATCGGCGCGGCCGGGCTCTTCCTGGTGCGCCCGACCCGGCGCGCCTCCGGCGCGCCGGTGGAGATCATCGTGCTGCCGCTCGAGGGCGATACGATGCCCGCCGCCGCCGGCGCGCCGCGCGCGCACGACCTCTTTGCCGAGCTGATCGACTGGATGCCGGGCTTCCACGCGGCCGACGCCGGCTCCGTGCTCCCCGGCGGGCGGGGCTGGCGCGACCTTCCCGTCGCGGAGCTGCTCGCCCGGACTCGCCGCGCCGGCGCCCGCTTCGTGGTGGCCGGCAGCGTGACGCCGGGCCAGCCGGGACCGCGCGTCACGGTGGACCTGTTCAGCGCCGACAGCGGGGACCGGCTGGTCCACGCCACGGACAGCGCCGACGGGGCGGCGCTCGACGGGCCGGTCGGGCGCCTCGCCGCCGGCCTGGTGGACGCCGTCGCCCGCCGCGAGAAACGCGAGCTGGGCTCGGCCGGCGCCGTCCTGGCCGCGACCAGCGTGCTGCCCGCCGTCGGCCACATGCTCCAGGCGCAGGCCAGGTTCTGGGCCAACGACCTGGACGGCGCCGCGTCGGAGCTCGCGGCCGCGGTCGAGGCCGACTCGACCTGCGGCCTCGCCTACCAGCGGCTGAGCGCGGTGAACGGCTGGCGCCACGACTATCCGGCCGCCCTGGCCGCGGCCGAGGCGGGCCTGCGGCACGCGGACGCGATGGCGCCTCGCTGGGTGCAGCTGCTCCGGGCGCAGCGCTACCTGGTCCTGGGCTACAGCGACAGCGCCGTCGCCACTTACCAGAGCGCCGTGCTGGACGACCGCAACGACGTGGACGGCTGGCTCGGCTTGGGGGAATCGCTGGTGCACTACGCCGCCTTCGCCGGCGCCTCCCCGCTCGACGCGCGCCCCGCGTTCGAGCGGATGATCGCGCTCGACAGCACCTTCGCCCCGGTCTACTACCATCTGGTGGACCTCGCGGTGTACGCCGGCGACAGCGCGGCGGCGGCTGGGTACCTCCGCCGGATCCTGCCCGATCACCCGTTCCTCGCCAGCAAGGTGGCGGAAGTCCGGCTCCGGTTCGGCCCGGCATCCGGGCGCGCCGCGGCGCTCGGGGCGGTCCGCCGCGCCGACCGCCAGGCGATCAGCGAGGCGGTCATCGCCTGGGCCCACGGCGGGTTCGCCCTCGGCCTGGCCGACACCGCCGCGGGCTTCCTGCAGGGCGCCGATCGCGTGCCGGACGACCGGCTGCGCGGCGCGCAGTACCGGCTGGCGACCCGCGCCGCGCTGGGCCGCTGGGCCGAGGGCTACGCGGCCTGGGACTCGGTGGCCCACTCGGCGGCGATCGATCCGTGGCTGGTGCAGGCGGTGCTGGCCGGGTACCCGGCTCGCGCCCGGGCCGAGCCGATGTTCGAGTGGGCCCGCGCGCAGGTGCGCGCCGGCCGCACGCCCGATTTCTCGCTGGTCCCGTGGGACGAGCTGCGCCAGGCGTTCGAGGCGCTGGTCTATCGCGCGCTGGTCGAGGGCGACGCGGTCGAGACCCGCGACCTGCTGCAGCGGCTCGACCGGGCGCCGCCGGCCGCGCCATCCGAGCCCGCGGCGGATGCGCTCCGCTGGTCGCTCAGGGCTCGGCTCGCCATGCTCGCGCGCGATACCACCGCGGCGATCGACGCGCTCCGCCACTCCGTGGCCCGGCTCCAGGAGCCCTACACCGCCAATTACCCGCTGACGGCGCTCGGTCCCCAGCGGTTCCTGCTCGCGCGCTTGCTCGCCGCCCGTGGCGATTCCGCCGGGGCGGACCGCTGGCGGCGATCCTTCCGCCGGTCGTGGTCCGTGGCCGACTTGTTCTATTTCCCGGCACTCGACTCGCTCGGCGCCGGCCCCCTCACTCGCCCCAGGAGTCAGCCATGAAGGACAAGCTCGGCATGATCGCGCTCAGCACGGACGGGCACCCCCGCGGGCTCACCCCGAAGCTCGACTCCGCCGGGACCGATCCGGACGAGCGGTTCTACATGCTGGCCACGTTCTGCTTCGACCTGTCCCGCAAGCTCAAGTACATCACGCTGGCGCTGCAGGAGTTCTATCGCGAGGCGCCGCCCGAGTTCGCCAAGATGATCCGGGACCACGAGCGCTACATCAATCCCAAGCCGGACACCATTCCGTGGGAGGAAATGGCCCGCCGCTCGGAGCAGGTGATGAAGGAGCTGTTCGCCGAGGTGCAGAGGACCGGATACGCCGAGGCGTTGAACGAGCTGGCGGATCGGGCGGAGGGTGCGAAGCGGTAGGGGAGGGAGTCGAGCCGCGTCACCCTGAGCCCCGCGTCACCCTGAGCCCCTCGAGTCACCCTGAGCGCAGCGAAGGGGGCAGGCCCGGACGCATGCCCCTGGACTTGACCCGATTTGGTGGACACATGTTTAGGCGGCGGTCCCGTGCCGCTGTTCGAAGTCGACGGGGCTGACGTAGCCCAGGGTCGAGTGGCGGCGGCGCCGATTGTACCACACCTCGAGATACTCGAACAGCTGCGCCCGCGCCTCGTCGCGCGTGCGCCAGTCGGTCCCGTCCACCAGTTCGGTCTTGAGGGTGGCGAAGAAGCTCTCGACCACCGCGTTGTCCCAGCAGTCGCCCACCCGACTCATACTCGGCTGCAGCCCCCGCGCGGCCAGCTGCGCGTGGTAGGCCGTGCTGGCGTACTGGCGCCCGCGATCCGAGTGGTGCACCAGGCCTGGCGGGGGCTGGCGCTGCGCCACGGCCATCGCGAGCGCGTCCAGCACCAAGCGCTGCTCCTGCGTGTGGCGCATGGCCCAGCCCACGACCCGCCGCGAGTAGAGATCCACGACGACGGCGAGGTAGAGCAGCCCCTGGCGCGTGGCAAGGACCGTGTAGTCGGCTGCCCACACCCGGTCGGGTCCCCCGATCGTGGCCACCGCAAACTGCCGCGCCAGCCGATTGGGGGCCACCGGCTCGGCATGCCGGCTGTCGGTCGTGCCCACGCGGAAGCGCCGCCGGCGCCGGCCCGCCAGCTGCTGCTCGCGCATCAGCCGCGCGACCCGCTTGCGGCTGCAGCCGACCCCCGCCGCCTGGAGCTCGGCGTGAATGCGGGGACTCCCGTAGCGGGCCTGGCTGGCCCGGTGGACCTGCGCGATGGTGGCGGCTAACGCGGCATCCCGGTGGCCCCGCGGACTGAGCCCCCGCTGCTGGCGGGCGTGCCAGGCGTAGTAGCCGGCCTTCGACACCCCGAGCACCTGGCACAGGCGCCGGATGGGGTGCTCGCCCCGGTGCGCGGCGATGAAGGCGCAGCGCGCGCTCATCGGCTCTCCCGGGCGAAGAAGGCCGCCGCTTTTTTTAGGATGTCGCGCTCCTCGCGCAACTGGGCATTCTCCCGCCGCAGCTGGTGGACCTCGTCGTCCAGACTGAGCGGCGCGGCCGGCCCGCCCCCGCCGGGGCGCGGGCGGCGGCGCCCCCCCTGCGCCAAGCTCATCCACTCGCGGAGCCGGTCCGGGCGAATCCCCAACTCGCGGGCGACCTCGACCACCGTGGCGTCGCCCGAGGCCGCGCGGCGCACCGCCGCTTCCTTGAACTCGGGGCTGAAGTGTTTCCGCTGGGCTCCCATGACACCTCCTGTGCCTCCAAGATGGAGACCGTGAGGTGTCCACGAAACCGGGGCAACTTCACTCCTTCGCTTCGCTCAGGATGACTCCCGGCTCGGGGCGGGCATCGGCGCGCTGGGCGGGTACGGTACCTGCCGTTTCATCTGTGAGGAGCGGGAGAGCCCGGGGAGCTGCACCGGAACGATCGCGCTCTCGATGCTCATCACCGCCGCGGTCATGGCGATCCCGGGCGCTCTGATCGGCGGGCAATTCCGCAAGGAATAGCCGGCGGCGAGGCGTTCGTGTCTCGCAATTTTCGCAGATGTATCGGCCCGCGCTGTCGCTCGAGGACGGCGGCACTCGGCACTCCTGCCGGCCCCTTCCGCGCCGCCGGCTCCATCCCGCCAGGGAGGCTCCCACGAGGCTAGCGAGGCTAGTATAGAGGACTTGCTCCTCTCACGCCGAGGTTCCCATGGATCCGATCTTCCTCCTTCCCAGCCGAGTCCAGGTCAGCGCCTTTGTGCTCACCGCGATCCCGCGGGTTATCGCGGCCGTGGCGGTACTCCTGGCCTTCTGGGTCGCCCTTCGGCTCAGCCGTCCCGCGCTTCGCGGCGTGCTCCACCGGGCCCACTTTGCGCCCCCGCTCATCCACCTGCTGGTGGACGGGCTCTACAAGGGGACGTTCCTCCTCCTCGGCGCCGTCATGGCCGCGAGCCAGCTCGGCGTCAACATCGCCGCGGCGCTGGCCGGACTCGGCGTGGTCGGCATCGCCGTGGGTTTCGCGGCGCAGGAGACGATCGCCAACATGATCGCGGGGTTCCTCATCTTCTGGGACCGGCCGTTCAAGGTCGGCGATTTCGTCACCACCGAGGGGCGATACGGCGAAGTCCGGGAGATCACCATGCGCACCACCCGGATCCGGACCATGGAGAACACCTACGTGGTGATCCCCAACAAGGAGATCATCGGCGAGACCCTGGTGAACCACTCGCTCTACGGTGAGGTGCGGGTGAACGTCCCGATCGGGATCGCCTACCGGGAACGGGTCGCCGACGCGCGGCGGGTGCTGCTGCCGGTGGCGCAGGAGATCCCGGGTGTGCTGCGCTCGCCACCCCCCGAGGTGGTGGTCCACGGACTGGCCAGCTCCAGCGTGGACCTCGAGGTGCGGGTGTGGATCGACGACCCATCGCTGGAGCGGCGGACCGGCTTCCTGGTGCTCGAGGCGTGTAAGGCCGCGCTGGACGAGGCCGGGATCCAGATCCCGTTCCCCCACCTGCAGCTCATCGTGGACCAGATCAGCGACCAGGTCTGGACCGGCGCGTCCCGGCTCCGGCCGATGCCGGGCGGGGCCGGCTGATGCCGCGCACCGTTACCGAGACGGCGACCCGGACCGCGCGGGTGACGATCGCGCGAGCCTCCCGGCTGCTCAACTTCCACCGCCGGCGGCCCCCGGTCGGCGCGCCCCCGGGCACGCTGGTCTTCCCCGAGGAAGCGGCGCCGGTCACGCTCAGCGTGATGGCGTACGACGTTCAGGGCGTGGAGGAGCGGAGCGGCGTGTCGGTGGACGAGCTGCCCGGCCTGCTCGCCTCCGGCCGGGTGACCTGGATCGACGTCCAGGGCCTAGGCGACGAGGCGATCCTCCGCCGGCTGGCCGAGATCTTCGAGATCCACCCGCTGGCGATGGAAGACGTCGTCAACGTGCCCCAGCGTCCCAAGGCCGAGGCATACGACCGCCAGCAGCTGGTGATCACCCGGATGATGAAGACCGCGGACGATGGTGCGCTCGACGTGGAGCAGGTGAGCCTGTTCGTGGGGCCCGGGTACGTGCTCTCGCTGCAGGAGCGCCCGGGCGACGTGTTCGATCCGGTGCGGGCCCGGATCCGGTCCGGCAAGGGGCTCATCCGGCGCTCCGGCCCCGACTACCTGGCCTACGCCCTGATCGACGCGATCCTCGACGGGTACTACCCGGCGCTGGAGCGTCTGGGCGATCGGATCCAGGTGCTCGAGGAGGGGGTCAGCCGGGCGCCGACCCGCGCCGCCCGCCTGGGCATCCATCGCGTGCGGCGCGACCTCCTGGTGCTCAGGCGGGCGGTCTGGCCCCAGCGCGAGGCGGTGGCGGCGCTGGTGCGGGAGGAGAGCCCGCTCATCGGCCCGACGGTGCGGCAGTACCTGCGCGACTGCCTCGACCACGCGGTGCAGATCCTGGACGTGATCGACACCTATCACGAGCTGGCGGGGAACCTGATGGAGATGTACCAGTCGAGCGTGGGCCAGCGGAGCAACGACGTGATGAAGCTGCTGACCATCATGGCGAGCATCTTCATTCCGCTCACCTTCCTGGCCGGGGTCTACGGGATGAACTTCGAGTATCTCCCGGAGCTCCACTACCGCTGGGCCTATCACGCGCTCCTTGGCCTGATGGCTCTCGTGGCCGTCGGGATGCTGATCTTCTTCAGGAGAAAGGGGTGGCTGGGGGAGGAGGATGGCGAGGGGGAGTAGACTCGAGTCATCCCTGAGCCTGGAGTCATCCTGAGCCTGGAGTCATCCTGAGCGAAGCGAAGGA
>JBOHSB010000374.1:0-2895 GCA_050733015.1 Gemmatimonadales bacterium | reverse complement strand
TCCTTCGCTTCGCTCAGGATGACTCGGGGATCAGGATGACTCGCCGGACCGGCTCCCGTCCGCCGCCCGCGCCGCGAGCAGCGACGGTACAGCCGCTACCCGGGCGAACGCGCGCGCCTCGTCGCCGGTCCACAGCCGGTTCTCCTCGCCGTAGGTCGCGATCGAGGTGTCCATCATCGAGTGCGGGCTGCGGGTGCCGACGACCTGGAACCGCCCCGGCGCCAGCCGCAGACGGGTTTCGCCGGTGACCCGCGCCTGCGAGCTGGTGATGAGCGCCTCGATGTCGCGCAGCGACGGATCGAAGTACTGGCCCTCGTGCAGGCGGTCGCCGTAGAAGCGGCCCAACTGGTCCTTCCAGAAGGTCTGCCACCTGGTGAGCACCAGCTTCTCGAGCTCACGGTGAGCGCCGATCAGCATGAGCGCGGCGCCGGCCTCGAAGCCGATCCGCCCCTTGATGCCGAGGGCGGTCTCGCCGACGTGGATGTTGCGGCCGATGCCGTAGGCCTCGCTCAGGTCGCCAAGGCGGGCGACCAGCCCCGGACCCGCGAGGGCAGCGCCGTCGAGCGCGACCGGGAGCCCGCGCTCCCAGGCCAGGACGATCTCGCGCGGCGCGGGCGCGCCCACGGGGGGATCGATCAGCTCGGCGGGCGGACCGGCCCAGGTGTCGTGGGTCCAGCCGCCGCCCCAGGTGGTGCCCCAGAGGCCGCGGTTGATCGAATAGGCGCTTGCCTTGCCCGGCACCGGCAGCCTTCGCTGCTCGAGGTAAGCGATCGCCTGGTCGCGCTTGATGCCGAGGTCGCGGATCGGCGTCACGATCTCGAGCTCGGGCGCCAGCACGCGAAGCGCCACGTCGAACCGGATCTGGTCGTTGCCCGCGCCGGTCGAGCCGTGTGCCACCGCCCTGGCGCCGATGGTCCGCGCGGTCTCCACCACCGAGAGCGCCTGCTGGGTCCGCTCGGCGGCCACGCTCAGCGGGTAGACCTCGCCGCGGAGCACGTTGCCCTGGATGAGGAAGCGCACGAAGCGGTCGTAGACCCGGTCGCGCGCGTCCACCTCGTGGTGGGCCACGGCGCCGACCGCCTCCGCCTGGCGGCGAATGGCGGCGCGGTCCTCGCTGGTCGAGCCGCCGGTGTCCACGTAGACCGTGTGCACCGCCCAGCCGTCATCGGCGAGACGCGGGACGCAGAAGGAGGTATCGAGGCCGCCGGAGAAGGCCAGCGCGAGCGGGCCACGCGAAGATTGCATAATGCATAAGTATGCAATATTCTGGCCGGCGCGCAAGCCCGCCGCGGACCGGCGTCAGGGCTTGAACGTCTCGGCCCCCGGCGCGGGGGCCCAGGGATGGTCGGGCTCGAAGTACTTCCACAGCAGGGCGGACACCCGGCGGAGCAGCACGTAGCCCTCGTTCTCCGCGTGCTGGCTCTGGTCCTCCTGGTTCTTGGTGATCACGCAGAACACGTAGTCTCCCGAGGGGGCATTCACCAGCACCACCTCGGAGCGCGACTGATCCACGGCGCCCTGCTTCGAGGCCGCCTGCACGGTGGGCGGCAGCTGAGACAGCGCCTCGCCGGTCCAGAAGCTCCGGGTCATGGTGCGATACATCTCTTCGCTCGCCGCCGGGCTCACCACCTGGCCCTCGCGGATGCGCGTGACCAGCCGGGCCATTTCGCGCGGCGTGGTCTGGCCCCACCCCCAGCGGTCATACTCGGCCTCGCGTCCGGCCGTGCGCGCGTTCACCCGGGTGACCGCGAAGCCGTGGCCCGCCAGCCATTCGTTGATCGCGGTGCCGGTGCCGGCGAGCTGCTGCAGCCAGAGCGAGGCCGAGTTGTCGCTGTAGGTCAGGCTGAGCGTGAGGAGCCGGCTCACCGTGATGCGGGCGGTGTCGCTGAGGCCGGCCGAGATGTCGTCCTCGGGATATTTGGCCCGAGCCCTCGGCTCCGGCGCCGTGTCGGTGAACGCGAAGCGTCCCCGGCTGATGGCGTCGAACACCCCGACCATGACCGGGACCTTGATCATGCTGGCGGTGGGGAAGGTGTCGTCGGCGGCGATGGCGGCCGTGACGCCCGTGCGGAGGTGATGAACGTACACGCCGACGGTACCGTGGAGGCCCTGGACGGCGGACTCGAGCTCGTGCTGGAGGCGGGGGTCGGTGCGGGGCTCGGGGGCCGCGACGCCGGGAGGGGAGGACTGCGCGCAGGCTGCGGTGAGATACGCTCCGGATAGGAGGAGCAGGAAGACTGCTTCATCCCGAGCGAAGCGAGGGACCTTGCCAGTCCAGGCCCGAACCCTGGCCGGCAAGGTCCCTCGATTCGCTCGGGATGAGGTACCGCGGGCAAACCGCGACTGGTTCAATGCGTCCCGACCTCGATCTTCCCGATCCGCCCCGTACCGCTGAGCGCGAGCCAGACCCGCCCACGGGTGCTGTCGGTCTCCATGTGGCGGACGATCGCGCCGGCGGTGGGAATCTTCACGCTCTCCATCTTCTCGCTCTTGGGGTCGAAAGCCACCATGGTCCCGGTGCGCGACTCGTTGTACCAGATGCGTCCGTCCGTCCCGATCGCGATTGCGTATGGCCCCGCGTTGGGTGAAGGCGACGCCCATTCTCGCACCTTGCCGGTCTTGGGATTCAGCGCGCCAAGATAGCCACGACCGTAGTCGGTGTACCAGACCGTCCCGTCGCCGCCGACCTGGAGCCGCCGTGGACGCGCCTCGGCGGCGGGCGGCACGAACTCCCGCATCGCGCCGGTCGCCGGGTCCACTCGTCCGAGCTTGTTGGTGCCCAGCATGGCGATCCAGATCGCGCCGTCGGCCCCGGGCACGATGCCGTACGGGATCGAGTTCGGCGTCGGCGCGCGGTAGACGGACACCTTCCCGGTGGCGGGGTCGAGCTGGCCG
>JBOHSB010000373.1:0-4549 GCA_050733015.1 Gemmatimonadales bacterium | reverse complement strand
TCCACGTGGCCGTCGGTGTCGTCGCCCGCGATGCCGTCACCCAGCCAGAGGATCCTCGACACGCCCAGGAAGTCGCGCAGGTAACCCTCGATCCCGACACGGTCGAGCTGCGGGTTCCGGTTGGGGTTGAGCAGACAGGCCTCGGTGGTGAGCAGCGTGCCCCGGCCGTTCACGTCGATGGAGCCGCCCTCCATGACGATCCCGGGACGGAAGACCGGAAGGCCGAGCTCAGCGGCCACGCGGGTGGGCACGACGTCGTCGAGATCGTAGGGCGGATATTTCCCGCCCCAAGCGTTGTAGTCCCAGTCCACGATGGCCTGCTCCCGGCGGGCACCCTGGCCACGCTCGAGAAAGGTCGGGCCGTGATCGCGGCACCAGGCGTCGTTGGTGGGATTGGCGTGGAAGAACACGTTCCCGACGTCGGCTCCCTCGTCGGCGAGCAGGGCTCGAACCGACGCCTCCATGGCGGGGCCGGCGACGTTGATATGGACCTCCTCGCGGTCCGCCAGCGTCCGGACCAGGGAGGCGAAGATGCCGGGGACGGGCCCGAACTTGCCGGGCCAGGACGCTTCCTTGTGGGGCCAGCTCAGCCAGGTGCCCCGATGGGGCGCCCATTCGGCAGGCATGCGATAGCCCAGGGAAGCGGGGGTGGGGGTAGGGTGCACGTGGCGCTGAGTGAAGGTGAGCGGTGAGCGGTGAGCGGTGGAAAGCTCGTGGCAAGCGCGGGCGGCTGGAATCGTTCGGCACCGCCCACCGCTTACCACTCACCCCTCACCGCGTACCGTTCGCCTCAATCCAGGTAGCGCCGGGTGAGGTCCTGGTAGGCATCGATTCGGCGGTCGCGCAGGAAAGGCCAGTGGGTGCGGCTCACGTCCACCTTGCCGAGATCGAGGGTTGCCGTCAGCACCTCGTCTCCGGTGCCGCCCTTGACGAGCACACGACCGCCGGGGTCGGCCACGAAGCTGCCGCCCCAGAACTCGATGCCGCCAGACGGCTCGCCCTCGTGGCCGACCCGGTTGACCGCGCAGACGTAGACGCCGTTCGCGATGGCGTGACTGCGCTGGATCGTTTCCCAGGCCGCCTGCTGCTGGGCGCCGTGCTCCGCCTTCTCCGGTGGGAGCCACCCGATGGCAGTGGGGTAGAACAGAATCTGGGCGCCGGACATGGCCGTGAGGCGGGCGGCCTCGGGATACCACTGGTCCCAACAGACGAGCACGCCGATGCGGCCGAACCGGGTGTCCCAGCTGTGGAAGCCCAGATCACCCGGGGTGAAGTAGAACTTCTCGTAGTACTGGGGATCGTCCGGGATGTGCATCTTGCGGTACTTGCCGAGGTACCGGCCGTCCGCGTCGATGATCGCGGCGGTATTGTGATACAGGCCTTCGGCGCGCTTCTCGAACAGGGAGGCGATGATCACCACGCCGAGCTCCTGCGCGAGCGCGGTCAGCGCCTCGGTCGAGGGTCCCGGGATGGGCTCGGCGAGCTCGAAGAACTTGTGGTCCTCGACCTGGCAGAAGTACTGACTGCGGAACAGCTCCTGGAGGCAGACGATCTGGGCGCCACGCGCGGCCGCTTCCCGGACACCCTGCACGGCCTTGCGCATGTTGGCGGCGGGGTCCGTGACACAGTGGTGCTGCACCAATCCGAGGGTCACGGTACCGCGCGACGAGTTGCTCATGGCGTGGAAGATAATCGGGCGGATCGCGGGGGCACCGGGTGACGCGGGTCACCGGACGATTCCAGGGCCGGCCTCATCTTGGGGAAGACCAGGGTCAGGCCGGGCACCGGCCCCCGGTTCCCCCATCTACGGAAAGGGAGGTTCCATGGCTTCGCTGCACCATCACGCCGCCGTCCTGTTGACCTTCGGCCTGCTCATTGGGTGCGGCGGCGATCGCTCCCGGGCCGGGACCAGCATGGACACGACCGGTGCGGCCGCCGTCACTCCCGACTCGGCGGCAATGCCCACGAGCGACAGCGCCTCCGCATCCCGCGGCACGACGCCGGCGGCCGCGCCGGCGGCGACCGACACCGCCAAGCGTCCCAGCGCCGTGGCTCCCGCACGGACGCCGCCGGCCAAGGCCGCGACTCGTCCGGTCTCGCCTCCGGTCAAGAAACCGGCGGCCGCCGCCCGCCCCGCGCCGGACACCTCGGCCGCGCCGACCCAGCCGGCGGACTCAGGCAAGACTGCGTCAGCCGCGGCGCCCGCCGCCAAGCCGCAGCAGCAGGACACCTCGACCCAGACCGCCGAGGCGCCGCTCATCGACGCCTACCACCAGGCGCCGCACGACACCGTCAGCGAGGCGGTCTATGACGGATGGAAGCAGTTCAACCTGAACTGCGCGCGCTGTCACGGAGAAGATGCGCTGGGTACGACCATCGCGCCCCATCTGATCCTCTCGCTCAAGCCCGATGGACCGATCAATACCAAGGAGCTGTTCGTGCAGACGGTGTGCGCCGGTCGCCCCACCAAGGGCATGCCGTCGTGGTGCGCGCTCGGCCTGGGAATCGACAAGATCAACGACATCTATCTGTACGTGAAGGGCCGGAGCGACGCGAAGATCAGCCCCGGCCGGCCGGCGGTGAAGCGGGCAGGCTAGCCGGTCGGCAGGATGAAGCCGGGCACGTGGGGCATCCGCGCAGGATGCCCCATTTCTTCTGCGCGGCCCCGACTTGGCGAGGCCAAGCCCGACGCCCGGGCCCGGCGGGCGAGAGGACGCCGGCCCAATACCCGCCATACATTTCCGGCACCACAGACACATCCTTACATGGCCGCCTGGAATAGCAGCTGGGCCTGGCCCAGTAGCGGCGGGATCATGGGTGGGCGGGCCGCAGCTCGACGCTCGCGGCGGCCAGCTCGACGGGCCACCGGAGCGTGATGGACTCGCCCTGGCGGGTGCGATCCAGCCCGCGCTCCGACTTCGCCACCGTCTCGATCTCGAACCGCCATTCGTCGGCCGTCGGCGTGGCGGCCAGCGTCACCGGTCCCGCCAGGCTCAACTCGGTAGCGAACAGGTCACCTGGCTCGGCCGCGGAGGGATCCCACTCCCAGCTCACCGCCAGGTTCCCCTCGGCGTCGCACCGGAGCCGCTTCTCCAGCCGGTTCCGTCCTTCCGGCACAGTGCAGACGATTTCCACGCCACCCTTCTGGCGCTCGACCGCGTAGGCGCAGCGCGCGCGCGCCCATGAGAGAATCGCCCAGAACTTCGCCCGCGCATAGTCCTCGAGCGTCACGCCTCGGGGCAGGATCCGGTCGACGAACAGGGCGCGGTCGTCGGTGTCGACCGGCGGCTTCACGCCCTCCTCGATGTCGTGGGGGCTCGGCGTCCCGCCCTCGACGGTCGAGGCGTGGCCCGCCGCCTCCTCGAGCGCCATGTCGTGATACGACTCGCGGCGGCGCGTGAGCGTGTTGGCGTAATTGACGCCATTCGCGAACACCAGGTATTCCTCGACCGCACCGCCGCGGGCCGGGCTGACGATGAGGCTGAACGCCGGCGCGTGCACCCAGATCTCGTCGTACCCGTCGCCGTCCACGTCCAGCACGTCCCAGCCGAGGCCCTCGCCGCGGCGCAGTTCCGCCTCCGCCTCGGCGAGATTGCGCCAGACGGCGTCGCGCAGGTGCGGCAGGTACAACCCGCCGAACACGCCGTGCCAGTAGGCGTCGTTGCACTGCGCCCGGCCGATGGCGCGGCGAACGGCGGGCGGATCGCCGGCGCGACGGGCCAGCGCGCTCAGCGCCATCATCTTCTTGTGCATCCGGTTGGATTCGGGGTACTTGACCAGAAAGTGCCGCCAGTGCGCTCCGCGGATGAGCGCCCCGTCGGGTCCGGCGACCCGGGGTGCGCCGAGGTCGCGCTCGAGCTGCGCCAGCCGCACCGCGCCGTCCGGCGGTAGCGACCAGGCTTCCATCTCTCGATACGAGGCGGTCGGCAGGTAGGCCAGCCCGCCGCTCGGCACGGCATCGAGCGCATCGTCCAGCCGGGTCAGCACGACCTCTCCCTGGTCGATCAGCCCGCCGATCGTCGCCATGAAGCGGTCGAGCCATCCCTTGCCGAACACCCACTCCTTCGTGCCGGGCCAGCCGCCGAACTTCTCGCCGTCGTCGGCCAGCAGGGCCAGCCGGTGGCCCGACCCCCGGAGTTGACGCAGGTAGTCCGCGGTCTCTTCCGGCGGGCGAAAGGGGATCAGGTAGCGGAGCCGCTCGTCGATGGGGAACAGGGCGACGCGCTTGCCGTCGCTCTCGGTCCAGAAGGGGGCGTGGAGCTGCTCGGCGGCGAAGCCGGTGACGAGGAAGTGCCGGTCATCCACCAGCGCGTAGCGGACGCCGGCGTCGGCCAGGTCGGCGGCCAGCTCCGGCTCCCACACCCGCTCAGTGAGCCAGAGGCCGCGCGCGTCCACGCCGAAGCGGCGGTACACGGCCTCGTGCATCCAGCGGATCTGCTCGACCCGGTCCTGCCGCGGCAGTGAGGCCAGCACGGGCTCGTAGAACCCCGCGAGCAGGAGCTCGATCCGCCCATCCGCCGCCAGCCGGCCGAGCCGGTCGAGGTAGGCG
>JBOHSB010000372.1:0-12208 GCA_050733015.1 Gemmatimonadales bacterium | reverse complement strand
CCGCGGCCGCGATCCCGGCGCCGACGATCAGCACCGTGGCGAGCCCGCCGGAGCCCTCGTCGCCCTCATCTTCGAAATCGTCCCCCTGGTCCTCGAGCTCCTCGAGCGCCGCTTCGTACCGCTTGCGCCCGCGGCGCCGGAGATCCTCGGCCTTGGCGCGCACCGCGCGCCGCGCGGGCCGGCTCCGCTCCTCGAGATCCTCCAGCTCGCCCTCCAGACCTTCGCGCGCGGCGTCGAGCCGCTTGCGCAACACGCGCCGCGTCTCGGTGCCCGCCTGCGGCGCGGCCAGCAGGCCGAATCCGACGCCCAGCACGGTGGCCAGCACCGCGGTCCCGATCCGGCCACCCCGATTCCCGCGATCATCCGAGCTCATGCAACCTCCAACCGCCGCCGGCCCGGCGGCACGTGGGTTCGTCAAACCAGGCCCCGGAAGGTGCCGGAGCCCCTGGATGCATCGCACTCTAATCAATCGGGGGGAGGAGCGAAACATCTTGCATTCCACCACCGGTTCACGAAAAACGCACCCAGGGCGAGACGGCCGGACGGTCAGACGACCGGACGGTCGAATGGCGGGGTCGACCGCGAGGCGGGGCCCCAAACCTTGCGATCACAACCAGTTCGGTGATCGGTCGGTACGCCCACCGAGGCGAGCGTCTGCTCACAGGGGGTGGCAGCACGCTTCTGGCTCCTTCGGGCTGGCAGGACCGGCTGGTCTACCCCCAATTTCATCGCTGTCGGGCTGTTCGCGTTGACCCCCGGGGCATCCCGCCCACGAACGGAATCGAGTGCCGCCATGTACCTCGTCGAACTGAGGCCAGGCAAAGAAGAGCTGTACAGGACGATGGAGGAGCTGGCTGCGGCCATCCGCAAGGGTGACGTGGACATGCACTCGCGGATCTACCACCGGGCCACCTCCAAGTGGATTTCGGTGACGCTGCATCCCCAGTACAAGGCGATCGTTGCGGAGCGCCCGGCGGCGGCGCCGCCCCTGCCCCCGCTCGAGCGGACCAACTGGACTTTTTTCAACGACTCCGCCGACTCGCTGGCCGGCGCCAACGACCCGACGCCGGATGACCGGTCGGACGACGAGAACGGCGGCCAGGCCGATCCCAACCATCCGTGGCGCAGGCCGCTCGCCCTCAGCATCACCGGCGGGCTCCTCATCCTTGGCCTTCAGCTCGCGGCAGCGGGACCCAAACCCCCGTGGGCGGCGAGTCAGGCGAAGACGGCTCCGGCCGGCATGACGGTGCCGGCCGCGCCGGCTGCGATCCCGGTCGCCCCGGCGACCGAGGAGCCGTCGCCGTCGCCGGTTGCGGCGCCCGCCCCGGCTCCCGCCCCGTCGCCCACGATCTCGTTAGTCAGCAGCGGCGCGAGCTGGACCGAGCTCAACCGCGGCTACGCGTCCTCGAACACCGACGAAGGCGTGACGACGGCTCCCGCCGCCCCTGCCCGCTCTCGGACCGACGCCGCCCCGGCGCTGCCCGCGGCCCCGCGGATCAAGAAGGGGATGCTGCTCAGCGCGGTGACCGCGCCCAAGGCCCCCTCCGCTCCGGCGGAGGCCGAGTCCAAGTCGGCGGCGGTCAGCGTCGGCTCGTTCGTGGCCCGCTGGTCCGCCGCGCACGACTCGGCACTCGCGCGGCTCGCGAGCGGTATGCGGGTCGCTCGCCTGAGCCAGCTGTTCGCCTCCTCGCGGCTCAGCCCCGGCGGCGGCATCACCGACACGCGCATGAGCCTCGCCGGCCTGGCCAACTTCGTCCGCATCTACCGGGAGCAGCAGGCCGCCATCGAGCGGCAGTATCAGGATGCCTTCGCGGCGACGGCCAAGAGCCGCAAGTGGGCGCCGGCCGAGATCCGCCAGTGGTACACCAAGCCGGTCCGCACCGACACGCCGACCGTGATGGCGCTGACCTCCACGTTGATGGATGGGATCGACAGTCTGCTCGGTGTGCTGGACGCCCAGGCGGGGACCTACGCGGTCACCAAGAATACGATCCGGTTCGAGGATCCGGCCGCGGCCCGCGAGTACATGGCGCTGCGCGAGCGGATCCTGGTGACCATGGATTCGGCCCGGGCGGCGAGCGGCGCGGATCGGCCGGGTCCGATGAGCTACCTGCTGCAGGCGATCGGCGCTACGCGCCTGCCGATCGCCTCCTGAGCGGGGCGGGACCACCGGTCGCCTCGATCGGCTCGCCCCGCAGCAGCGCGTCCGGCCGCTCGACCATGACCCGCTCGGCCAGCGCCCGCTCCCCGCGTGCGCACAGTGCCTCGAACGCCTCGAGCGGCGACACTCCGACCCGCCGCGGTCCATGGTGGTCGGTTCCAACGATGTCCACCATTCCCTCCGCCACCATCGCCCACGCTACGGATTGAGACTCGGGACGGTGATCCCGGTAGTGCCCGGTGAAGCTCCCCGCGTTGACCTGCAATAGCGCGCCGAGATCGCGCCAGCGATGCATGACCTGGATGGGGTCGCGCCCGCCAGGATAGCGATACCGCTCGGGGTGAGCGATCACGATCCGGCGGCCTCCGTCCACCGCCGCCCGGACCACGTCATCGTGGGTCCCCACCAGCTCGAACCCGAACTCGACCAGCAGGGCCGCCGAGCCACCCAGGCCGACATCCGACCGCCCCACGACGCGCCGGAGCGTGGCGGCATCGGGAGACCAGATCTCCTGGCCCAGGCCGAGGGCAGGGAGATCCTTCTCGCGCGCCACCGCCGCCGCCAGGCGGTCGAAGGCTCGCCGCTGCAGATCGAGCTCCCGCCCGACCCCCGCGTCGGTGGTCAGCCGGGGGAGCAGGAGGTGGGGCGTGGCAACGAGGGTCCGAACCCCCTCGGCGTAGAGCGTTCGAAGGGCATCGACCGACTCGGCCACGGTAGCCGCACCGTCGTCAACGCCGGGGACCAGGTGGTTGTGGAGATCGACGAAGGGGGGCAGCGAGGGCATGGTGGGGTGACCGGCAATCATCGGGCCAGAGCGGACGGTCGGACGGTCGGACGGTCAGACGGTCAGACGGTCAGACGGTCGGACGGTCAGAACGTGCTCGCAGACATCCCGAATGATGGCACGCCTCGCGGCTAGATGGTACACCGGTTGACCAACGGACACCTAGCCTAGGAGATGCTCGCACATCAGCGTCTCAAAGGCGTGGCGCAGCGCCCACCAGCTTGCACTCGAGACCTTTTCCGTGACCCAAGACTGGCCCAAGCGAGAGCTGTATGGTGTGTCCGCCCAGACCAGGCGGGCAGCGCTCTCCGTGCCTACGAACATTGCAGAAGGGGCGGCCAGATTGGGCCGGAAAGAGTTCGCCAGATTCCTGAACATCGCGCTGGGGTCGCTCGCAGAACTGAATTATCTCCTTCAGTTCGCGCGCGACTTCGGCATTTGTGATCCGTCCGACTGGGAACGCCTAGAGAAATTACGCGACCAGACCGGAAGGCTCTTGTGAGGTCTCTACCGCCGAGTTCGCCTTCCGGCTCGACCGTCTGACCGTCTGACCGTCTGACCGTCTGACCGTCTGACCGTCTGACCGTCTGACCGTCTGACCGTCTGACCGTCTGACCGTCTGACCGTCCGACCGTCCGACCGTCCGACCGTCCGACCGTCCGACCGTCCGACCGTCCGACCGTCTGACCGTTCGACCGTCCCCTTATTAATGTTCGCCAACCCCTCATCGGAGCCCCACGTGCCCACTGCCCGCCGCACCCACGGCTTCCGTGAATCCGTCATCCGCGGGATGAGCCGGCTCGCGCGGGAGCACCGGGCCATCAACCTCGCCCAGGGGTTTCCCAACTTCGCCGCGCCCGAGATGCTGAAGGAGGCGGCGGCGCGGGCCATACGCGACGACATCAACCAGTACGCCATCACCTGGGGGGCGCAGTCGCTGCGCGAGGCCATCGCGCGAAAGTACGTGCGCTGGTATGCCCTCGAGTCCGATCCGGAGCGGGAGATCACCGTCACGTGCGGGGCCACCGAGGCGATGATCTCGACGCTGCTCGCCCTGGTGGATCCGGGCGACGAGGTGATCGTGTTCGAGCCGTTCTACGAGAACTACGGGCCGGACACCATTCTCGCCGACGCGCGTCCGGTATACGTGCCGCTCGAGCCGGGAGAGCCGCTCGATCTCGACCGGCTGGCGGCGGCGTTCTCGCCCCGGACTCGGGCGATCATCGTGAACACGCCGAGCAATCCCTCGGGCCGGGTGCTCACGCGCCAGGAGCTCGGCGCCATCGCCGAGCTGTGCGTGCGTCACGACGCGTTGGCCGTGACCGACGAGATCTACGAGCACATCCGGTTCGACGGCGAGCACGTGCCGATCGCCACCCTGCCCGGCATGCGCGGGCGCACCGTCACCATCAGCGGCGCGTCCAAGACGTTCAGCGTGACCGGATGGCGCATCGGATGGATTATCGCCCCCGCCGATCTGACCGACGCCATTCGGAAGGTGCACGACTTCCTCACCGTGGGCGCTCCCGCGCCGCTGCAGGAAGGAGTGGCGGCCGCGCTGGACGGGCTCGACGGCGCGTTCTACGACGGGCTCACCGCCATGTATCGAGGCAAGCGCGACCTGCTGTACGCGGCCCTGGTCGACGCCGGCTTCCGCTGCCGCGCGCCCGAGGGCGCCTATTACATCCTGGCCGACTTCACCGGACTGGGGCCGGCCGGCGACGATACGGCCTTCGCGGTGTGGCTGAGCCGGGAGATCGGGGTGACGCCGGTCCCGGGATCGAGCTTCTACCGCGAGGGCGGGGGTCGCTCGCTGGTGCGCTTCGTCTTCTGCAAGACGGAGGAGATCCTGGTGGAGGCCGCCCGCCGGCTGCGCGCCTTGCACGGATCGGGGCCGGCGGACGCGGCGGCACGGGCCGCGGACGCCGCGCTCGAGAGCGGCCTGCAGCGCTGATGGCCGCGGGCACGGCGCTGGTGACGGGCGCCTCGGCCGGCATCGGTCGCGAGTTCTGCCGACAGCTGGCCGCACGGGGCTACGACCTCCTCGTGGTCGCGCGGGACGCTGGCCGGCTCGACGCCCTGGCCGACGAGCTGAGGTCGGCCCACGGTGTCACGGTTCAGGTCCTTCCCGGCGACCTCACGCGCGACGAGGACGTCGATCGGATCGCGAGCCACGCGGCCGCCGACGCGCGGCTCGCGATGCTGGTCAACAACGCGGGCTTCGGCACCGTCGGCGAGCTGGCCACCGCGCGTCCCGACCAGCAGGAGGCCATGCTCCGGCTCCACGTGCTGGCGCCCATGCGGCTCACCCGCGCCGGCCTGCCGGGCATGCTGGCGCGCCGCCGCGGGGCGGTGATCAACGTCTCCTCCGTCGCCGGGTTCATCTATTCCCCGGGCAACGTCAACTACTGCGCCAGCAAGGCGTATCTCACCACCTTCACCGAGGGGCTGGCGCTCGAGCTGGCCGGCACCGGCGTGGCGGCCCAGGCGCTGTGTCCAGGCTTCACCCACACCGAGTTTCACCAGCGGATGGGCCCCGACGCGAGTCGGCGGCCGCCCTCCCTGTGGATGACCGCGGACGCCGTCGTGCGAGCCTCCCTGGCGCAGCTCGATCGCGGCGGGGCAGTGGTGTGCGTGCCGGGACTGCGCAACAAGCTTCTGGTCGCGGCGATCGGGCTGCTGCCTCGGCGCGCGATCGGCCTGCTCACCGGGGGGCGCCGGCAGCAGCGCCCCGTCCTGTGACGGAGGCCATAGCGCGGACCGAGGGAAGTTGGATAGCGTGCGCGCATGCGGGGCCTGCGTCGATCCGTGCTGGCGTTTGCAGTTCTAGCCGTCGCCTGCGGCGGCGAGGACCTGACGTTGCCTGGGCCCGGCGATCCCGCGACTCTCTCGATCATCAGCGGTAACGGCCAGAGCGGGACGGTCGGCGAGGCGGTTCCCCAGCCCCTGGTCGTGCAACTCTCCGATGGCGCGGGCCACCCGATCGCCGGGGCGACGGTCACGTTCCAGTTCAGCGATAGCCTCCCGGACGCGGCTGTGGACCCGGTTGCTCCGGCCACGGATACCCTCGGCCAGGCAGCCGCCAGTGTCCGGCTGGGTACCGTTCCCGGAGACCAGGCGATCGAGGCCCAGGTGGTGCGGCCCGGCCAGGATCTTCAGGTCCGGTTCCGGCTCACCGCGGTGGCAAAGCCGCCGGCTGGCGGCGGCGCCGGCGGCAGCGGTGGTGGCTCGGCTGGCCCGCCCCCGACGGGCGGTGGAAATGACAATCCCGGCGGTGGGGGCGGTGGCGGTGGCGGTGGCGGGAACGACGGTGGTGGCGGCGGCGGAAGCGACGGGGGTGACCAGGGAGGCGGCGGTAGCGGCCACGGGCATGGCCATGACAAGGGCGAGGGGCACGGGAAGGGGCACGGCAACGGCGACTGACCGGCGTCGAGCAGGGCCCCCTCCCGGCATTGCGTGAAATCCGCCTCTCATTGCACTTACGGCGACTGGCCCGGGATTCCCGGGCCTCGAGGGTGCTGTTTTTGTCTTAAAGTAAAATGTGATCCAGATCACATTAGGTGGCTCCGGGGTAGCGACTTGGGTACCACCCCGTTATCCTTGTTGCGCCTGACGATCCAGCTACCGCATTCCGGAGTACGGCTCCCTCTGGCCGGCGCACCCGTCCCTGTGTGGGCGGGCGCTCTCGTGCGGACTGGTCGGCAAGGTTGGCGTCCGTGCAGGGTACCCATCATTCGCAGAGTGGGGAGGTGCGCATGCGGAAGTTCGCTTGGACCATGCTGGTGGTCGGCGCGATCGCGACGACCGGTTGCAATCAGGCTGAGCTCAAGAAGGCCCTGGCCGATGCCAAGGCATCCGAGGCCCAGAAGGACAGCCTGCTGACCGAAGTGCTCGAGACCACCCAGTTCGTCACCGACGTCAACGGCGAGCTGGCCAAGGCCAAGAGCCTCGCCGTGACCACCGCGAGCGCCGACCCGGGTCTTCCGGGGGCGCGGAAGGACCGTGAGGATCGCAAGGCCGCCCTCGAGCGGGTGCAGTCCGTCATCGCGAAGCTGAACGAGAGCGAGGCCAAGCTGTCCGAGACCGAAGCCCGCGCCAAGAACTCCCGGGTGCGGAACGCTCGTCTCCTGGCCCAGATCGAGACATACAAGAAGACGATTGATGACCTGCGCACCACGGCCGAGGCCCAGAAGACGGACTACGAGGCCCAGCTCGCGGCGGCCAACACTCAGATCGCCACGCTGGCCGGCCGGGTGGACACGCTGACCACCGAGAAGGGGGTGCTCGAGAGCGACAAGGCCGCGCTCAGCGACACCGTGGTGAACCTGACCGCGTACAAGAACACGGTGTACTACGCGATCGGCACCAAGGACGAGCTGATGAAGAAGGGGATCATCACCAAGGAAGGCTCCAAGTTCCTGGTGTTCGGCGGCACCCGGCTGGAGCCGGCCCGCAACCTGACCCCCGAGGCGTTCACCGCCATCGATAAGACCACCAACACCTCGATCCCGCTCCCGCGCACCGACAAGAAGTACAAGATCGTCTCGCGGCAGAGCCCGACCTACCTCGCGTCCGGCGTGTCCAAGGACGGCAAAATCACGGGGACGGTCGAGATCGCGCAGCCCGAGCAGTTCTGGTCCGCCTCGAAGTACCTGATCCTCGTGCAGGACTGAAGCGCCGCCAGGGGAGCCGACCCCCGGAACTAGCGCGACGGCCACCTTCGGGTGGCCGTCGTCGTTTTCAACATCCGCCCCGCGATGCCCGAGCCCTGCAGCCGGCGGAGAATCTCCACGAGTTTTGACGATAATTTTAGCAGTCCATTGACTCGTTAATGCTTTGATTGCAAGGGCTTTAGAAAATCATTGTCAACAGTTTCGACATTCAATGAGGAAAACGATTGGCGGCAAGGACCTCCGGGGTGAGCCCGGTTACGGGCTGGGCCGCCCGAAACAGGCACATTGTCCCCACGCAGTGAGACCACCATCTCTCAACGGGAGGCCGCTCGTGAGGAAGCTCACCCTGGCCGCGGGCATCGCGGCATTCATCGCCACCTCTGCCTGCAAGAAGACGGGCGAGGGCGAATACGAGGTCCAGAAACCGACCCTCGGCACCACCACCGACACGGTGCACACGCCGAGCGTCGAGACCGGGACGGTCAAGGACACCATCACCGTGCCGAAGGTGACCACGGAGAAGAAGGAAGTCACCGTTCCCAAAGTGGACGTCAAGAAGCCGAGCGAGAAGCCGTAACCCAGGCGCGGTCGCTGCGCTCAGCCTGGCCGCGTATATTTTCGACCGGCGCCGAACGGCGCCGGTCGTCGCGTTTTCTCCCCTTCGCACACCGCAGGAGCCGCCATGCCGAGGCGATCGTCGTCGTGGCTCGCATCCGCCGCGCTCATGAGCCTGCTGGCTGCCGGCGCGGCGCCCGCGCAGGAAGCGGCGGTCATCGCGGTCCGGGCCGGCCGGCTGGTGGACGTGGACCAGGGCCAGGTCCGGCGGGACCAGGTGATCCTGATCCGGGGCGACCGGATCACGGCGGTGCAGCCGGCCTCCGCCCGGCTGCCGGCCGGTGCCCGGGTCATCGACCTGAGCCGAGCGACGGTGGTGCCGGGCCTGATCGACTGCCACAGCCACCTGGTGGGTGAGGCCCAGGCGCCCGATGTCCTGGCACCGCTGGAGCGCACCGAGACCCAGGACGCGATGAGCGGGGTGCGGAACGCGCGGTCCACGCTGCTCGCGGGGTTCACCTCGGTGCGCGACGTCGGCACCTACCGGGCGTTCGTGGATGCGGGACTGCGGGACGCGATCAACGACGGAACGGTGATCGGGCCCCGGATGGAGGTGGCGGGGGCGTACGTCACGGTCACGTCTGGTGGCGGGGAAGTCACCGGGCAGGCACCCGACGTCGTGGTCCCGCCCGCCTTCCGCTTCGGGGTCGCCAACACGGCCGACGAGGTCCGCAGCAGGGTGCGGGCGATCCTCAACGGCGGCGCCGATTTCATCAAGATCATCGCGACCGGGGCCGTGCTCACGGAGGGGACCAAGCCCGGCGCGTCGGAATACACCGAGGAGCAGATCCGGGCGGCCGTGGAGCAGGCGGCGGAGTACGGCACCTTCGTGGCGGCCCACGCGCACGGCGCGGAGGGGATCAAGCGCGCGGTGCGTGCCGGGGTGCGCTCGATCGAGCACGGGTCGCTGATCGACGACGAGGGCATTGCGCTCATGAAGGAGCGGGGCACCTGGCTCGTGGCTGATATCTGGAACGGGGACTACATCGACAGCGTCGGGCGGGCGGAGCACTGGTCCGCCGACATTCTGCGTAAGAACACCGAGACCACCGAGGCCCAGCGCGCCGGGTTCCGCAAGGCGGTGGCGGCCGGGGTGCGGATCGCGTACGGCACCGACAGCGGCGTCTACCCCCACGGCCTGAACGCCATGCAGCTGCCCTACATGGTCAAGTACGGGCTCACGCCCATGCAGGCAATCCAGAGCGCGACCATCTCCGCCGCGCGGCTCATGCAGTGGGAGGACCGGGTCGGGTCGATCGCCCCTGGCAAGTACGCCGACATCATCGCCGTCGAGGGCGATGCGCTGGCGGATCTGCACTCGTTCATGAAGGTGGGATTCGTCATGAAGGGTGGCGTCGTTTACAAGGGACCCTGAGTTGGGGTCGAGGCCGGATTCAACATCGCTGCCGTATTCACCACGGAAGCACGGAGGACACGGAGACAGCACGGAGGGAGCTGATGGTCAACAGCACACCCGCGAAGTCCTTGCTCGTTTCCGTGGTTGTCTCCGTGTCCTCCGTGCTTCCGTGGTGAATACCCGCACAGGGAGGTCTTAAGTGAACCGAGGGGCCATTGCAGCCCTGACGCTGGCCGTCTCGCTAAGAGCCGCCGTCGCCTTCGCTCAACGTCCGGTCGACTCGGACGATCTCGCCAAGGTGCGCGACGTAAGCGATCCGCAGCTCTCGCCCGACGGCGGCTGGATCGCGTACACCGTATCGGTGGCGGACACCGCGAAGGACCACGACGACACCGACCTGTGGCTCGCCAGCTGGGACGGGGCCCAGCAGATCCGGCTCACGCGCAGCCCGGCCGGCGAGCATGCGCCGCGCTGGAGCCCGGACGGGCGCTGGATCGCGTTCCTGTCCGACCGCGACGATCCGCACGAGGTGGACCAGCTGTGGCTGTTCGACCGCGCGGGTGGTGAGCCCGAGCGGCTGACCAATCTCCCCGGCGGGGTGAGCGACCTGGCGTGGTCGCCGGATGGCCGGCGCCTCGCCCTGGTCGTGAGCGACCCCGATCCCGACGCGAAGGCCCCGGGCGACTCCTCCACCAAGGCGCCCACGCCGATCGTCATCGACCGCTTCCAGTTCAAGGAGGACGAGACCGGGTGGGTGCGGGGGCAGCGCGATCATCTGTGGCTCTACGACGTGGCCAGCCACGCCGCCACGCAGCTCTTGAGCGGGGACTACGACGAGGCGCTGCCGTCCTGGTCCCCCGACGGGCGCTCGATCGCGTTCGTGAGCCGCCGCCGGCCCGAGTACGACCGCAGCGACAACTACGATCTCTACGTGGTGGAGGCAACTGCCGGCGCCGAGCCGCGCCAGCTCACCACCTACCCCGGCCCCGATGGCGACGCCGGTTGGGGCACCCGGGCTCCGGCGTGGAGCCCAGACGGCTCCCTCATCGCCTACGTGCAGGGCGGCCCGCTCAACTCGATCTACTACGCGGTCCAGAAGCTGGCGGTGGTCCCCGCCGCGGGCGGCCCGGCTCGGGTGCTGACCACGACGCTCGACCGGAACGTTCTGTCGCCCACGTTCTCGGGTGACGGCCGGAACATCCTGTTCCTGGTCGAAGGCGACCGGACCTACCATCTCGCCCGGGTCGCCGCGGCGGGAGGCGCGGTCGAGCGCCTGGTGGAAGGCGACCGGGCCCTGAGCGATCTCTCGGTGGGCCGCGACGGGCACATCGCGGTCGCGGCGAGCGGGGCGGTGACGCCGAGTGAGATCTTCGCCGTCGACGGCCACGACCTGCGCCCGGTGACCCGCCAGAACGCGGAGTGGCTCAGCCAGGTGCGGCTCGGCGCGGTCGAGCCGATCTCGGTGCGCAGCAAGGACGGCAGCGAGATCCACGGGTTCATGGTGAAGCCACCCGATTGGCAGGCGGGGCGCCGGTACCCCACGATCCTGCGGATCCACGGGGGTCCCGTCTGGCAGTACTACTACGACTTCGCCAACCTGGACTGGCAGGTGCTGGCCGCGCAGGGCTACGTGGTCCTGGCGGTGAACCCGCGCGGCAGCTCGGGGCGGGGCGAGAAGTTCGCCACCGCGATCTGGGCCAAGTGGGGCCAGAAGGACGCCGAAGACGTGCTGGCGGCTGTGGACTGGGCCGTCGCCCAGGGCATCGCCGACCCCGCGCGTCTGGGCGTCGGCGGTTGGAGCTACGGGGGGATTCTCACCGACGAAGTCATCGCACGCGACCAGCGCTTCAAGGCGGCCACCAGCGGCGCCGGGATGGCCAATGCGCTCACCGGGTACGGAACCGACCAGTACATCAAGGAATACGAGGCGGAGCTGGGCAAGCCGTGGAAGGATCTCAAGGCATACATCGAGGTCTCCTATCCCTTCCTCCACGCCGACCGCATCACGACCCCGACCCTGTTCCTGTGCGGCGACCAGGACTGGAACGTGCCGCTGATCAACTCGCAGCAGATGTATCAGGCGCTCAAGAGCCTCGGCCGGGAGACCCAGCTCGTGGTGTATCCGGGCGAGTCGCATTCGCTCAGCAAACCCAGCCACTTGCGTGACCGGATGGACCGCTACCTCGCGTGGTACGGGAAGTACCTCGGCGGGGGCGCACCGAGCGCGACGACGCGGTAGGGGACTCGATCGGCCGGCGGCCCTGGCGAATGCGGAGCCCGGGACGTTTCGTTGAGAGGGCGGTCAGGCGGTCAGGCGGTCAGGCGGTCAGGCGGGTCAGACGGTGGAGACGACTGGAGGCATCCGATGCGAGCCGGACGATTCGGCCTCTGGCTGCTGATGGCTGGAGTCGTAATCACCTGCCGCCCGAAGGGCGAGCCGACCGTCGCACCGGATCCCAACACGCCGGTGCTGGTCGAGGTAGTGAGCCACTATCAGGGCGACGTGGTGATCTACCTGCTGCGTGGCGGCCAGCGCGAGCGGCTCGGCATGGTGACGGGACTCGGGTCGGCTGCGTTCACCTTCCCCTACCGGCGGCTCGGCTCGAGCGGCTCGAGCC
>JBOHSB010000371.1:0-31428 GCA_050733015.1 Gemmatimonadales bacterium | reverse complement strand
CCGCCGTCCCAGCGCCTCCACCCGCGCGAGAAGCTCCTCGAAGGCGAACGGCTTGGTGACGTAGTCGTCGGCGCCGGAGCGGAGCGCCTGGACCTTGAAGTCCACGGCGTCCTGCGCGGTGAGCACCAGGATCGGGGTCGTGAGCCCGCGGTCGCGTAGCGTGCGAAGCACCTCGAGCCCGTTCATGCCCGGCAGCCGAAGATCCAGGACCACCAGGTCGTACCGCCCGCCCGACGCGAGCCGCAGCCCCTCCATGCCCTCGTCCACCAGATCGGTCTGGAAGTGATGCTCCTCCAGGCCACGCTTCACGTACTGGCCGACCGTGCGGTCGTCCTCGATCACCAAAATCTTCATGCGGCCACCGGCAGGAACACTCGGAAGGTGGCGCCCCGGCCCGGTACGCTGTCCACCTCGATGCGACCTCGGTGGTCGGCCACGATGCCGTAGCAGATGGAGAGGCCGAGGCCGGTGCCCCGTCCCGGCGGCTTGGTGGTGTAGAACGGCTCGAAGATCTTGCTCTGGTCGTCCGGCGGAATCCCGACCCCCGTGTCTTCCACCTCCACCACCACCTCGTCCGCCCGGGCCGGGCTCCGGCCGGTGCGCACCGTGAGCTGCCCGCCCTGCTCCATCGCGTCCAGCGCATTCAGCATCAGCGCCATGAGCACCTGGGTGAGCTGTTCCGCGCTGCCGGCCGTGTCGGGCAGGCCCGGCGTCAGCGCGCGCACCACGTTGAGCTGCTTGAACCGCTGGTGATGCTTGAGCAGGAACAGGGTCTCGTCCACCAGGGCGTTGAGCGAGACCCGCCGCCGCGGCCCGGCCTTGGGCCGGCTGAAGTCGAGCAGGCCGTCCACGATCCGGCTGCAGCGATCCACCTCGCGGTCGATGGTCTGCAGGTATTCCTCGGCCTGCGCCGTGTCCGGGCCGGCGGGCAGACGGCCCTCGATCGCCGCGACGCACGCGCTGATGGTGGCGAGCGGGTTGTTGATCTCGTGCATGACGCCGGCCGCCAGCTGGCCGATGGCCGCGAGCTTCTCGCGCTGCAGGATCTGCCGCTGCACATGATGGTATTCGGTCACGTCCTCGCCGATGGTGATGACGTGGGTGATCTCGTCCCCGTCCAGCCGCATGGGGATCTTGCTGAGCCGGAACCGGCGGGTCTCACCGCCCGCGGTGACCTCCTGCTCGGTCTGCTGGATCTCGCCGGTCTCGAACACCCGATCGAATTCCGCCCGGAGCTGGGCGGGCGGCTGCCGGGTCAGCACGTCGAACACCGGGCGGCCGACCACGTCGTCCCGCCGGAGCCCCTGGGTGCCGGTCTCCCGCTTGCGATTCCAGCTCTGGATCCGGTAGTCCCGATCCACCACGTAGAGTCCCACCGGGAGGCTGTCGACGATCAGGCTGGTGAACCGGCGGTGCTCCTCGATCTCGCGGGACTGCGCCGCCACCTCGCCGGCCAGGTCGACCGACAGCTCGGCGGCCGCGAGATAGGGGGCCAGGAAGTCGGCCACGATTGGGAGGGTCTCCGGGTCGGAGACACCGGCGCCGAGCCGCGCCTCCAGCAATCCCAGCCGGACGCCCTCGTGCTCGAGGACGTAGCGGCGCCAGTCCGGTCGGCGCGCGACCGCGTCGAGCGACCGAACCGGGGCGGGACCGTCGGGGGCGGGCGGGGCCTGGACTGAGCGGAACGCCGGCGTGCCGTGCTCCCGGAGCCACACGGTCACGCGTTCGGCGGGAAGGCCGCGCCGCAGGGTTTCCGCCACCGCGGCGAGCGTGGCCTCGGTGCCGAGTCCCTCGTTGAGGAGCTTGGCCACGGCGCCCACCAGCGCGAGCTCAGGGCTGGGCACGCGCGCTCCCTCGCCGGGAAGGCGTGGCGGCCAGGCTCAGGATGCGCCAGTCGCCGGCGATCCGCCGGAGCACCAGGTGCTCGATCCACTCGCGCTCGGTCACCGAGCCGGCCACCGGCAGCACCCGCCGGGTCACCAGCCAGACACCCGCCAGATCGCCTTCCTGCCGGTAGTCGGCGCGGAGCACGCGAATGTCGAACCGGCCGGAATCGAGGCCTTCGAGGCGCCGCGCGAGCACGCCCAGGGCGAGATCGATGGGCACCGCCTGGTGCGAGTCGCTGTCCATCGGCAGCATCGGGCCGGAGTAGGTCGCATCCGCCCAGAACAGCCGCCGGGCCGCCACCCAATCGCGGTCGGAGAGGGTGCGGGCATAGCGCGTCACGATGCCCTGCACCGCCTCCTCGTCGTGCCGGGAGCCGGTCGGGGTGTGATCCTCGATCCGGCACGACACGGCCGCGAGCAGGCCGAGACCGAGCAGCGTACGACGGTAGCGGCTCATCGAGGTCCTTGGTGAGGTGAGGAAGCGTACAACGCCCGATGCGTTCAGTAAACACGCGCGGGCGAGGCTAGCCGCGCAGATGAAACCGTACTTCGTGGCGGTCGTGCGTCTCGAACCGCGCCCGACTCGCCGGCAGCGGCTCACCGTCCACCTCGGTGGCGTCCACCACCTGTCCCCGGAGGCTCGCCGTGAGCACCAGCCGCGGGCCGAACAGGTGCGCGACACGCAGCACCACGGCCTCCGGACGCCGGCGGATCTCGAGATCCAGGAGGCTCCGTCCGACTCGGAGCCGGCGGAGGGCGAACCCCTGCCACCCGGACGGAAGCGACGGCGCCACGCCGAGGGCCGCCTCCGGCGCGTCCGGCTCGAGCCCCCACAGCGACACGACCGATTCGAGCAGGGCGGGCGCGGCTCCGGCCCCGAGCAGGGCGCCTGGTCCCCGCCGCAGCGCGGCGGCGGCGGCTTCCACGATGGCGTGGGCCTGGATGCCGTCCTGGATCGGGGCGGCGAGGGCCGCCGCCCGGAGCTCGCTGATGGCGGCCGATGCGGTGCGGTCGAGGACGGCCTCGAGCGCGTCGAGCACGCGCGCGTCGGGGGCGGGTCCGCCGAACTCGGCCAGGTAGGCCAGCGCCCGCGCCAGCGGATCGCGAAGCCGGCGCAACCCCTCCTCGTCGCCGGTCCAGGCGCGGAGCCGCTCCGCCAGCTCGAGAAACGCGAGCGTGCCGGAGGGAGCGGGCGCGGATGCCAGCCCTCCCACCGGCAACGTCGCCGGGATGCCGCCGCCCGGGTGCTGCGCCTGCGCCAGGAACTTGAGAAGCTCGCGGGCCGGGTCGCGGTTCCCGGCGACGAGCAAAGCCGCCGCTCCAGCGCAGGCGCGCGGCCCGAAACACCACCCGCCTTCCCCCGCTCCGGACGGGCAGGGGGTGAGCACCGAGCGCCCGACTCCCGGCACACCGATGAGCGCCTCGTCACCGCGCTGGCGCGCCCAGGCGAAACCCCGCGCCAGCAGGTCGTCCGGCGCTTCGAATGCGGTGCCGTAGCGCTGGAGCTGCGCCGCCTTGCGGGCCCGCGCCGCCGCCAGCCCGGCCACGCCGTCCCGCTTGAGCACGCGGACGGCCCGCTCGAGCTCCTGCGGGTCCGCGCCGGCGGCAGCCACGATCCGAAGCGGGGTAACGCCGCGGCAGCTTACGCGCACGAGCGCGCGGCCGGCTTCCGCGATCGCCTCGAGCCGCCCACCACGTGCGGCGAACCGCGCCTGCGGGCCGGCTGCCGTCTCGACACCGAGGCAAGCCCCGTCTGCGGACACGGCGAATTCGAGGTCGCCATAGGCACCGTCGGGGAACGGCCAGGAGCGGTGCAGGTCGATGACCCACGCCGTCTCGATCTCGACCCCGTCGAGGCCGCCGACCTCCCACACGACCACCGGCGTGTCGGCCGCCGCGAGCCACCGCTCCAGCAGCCGATGGCCGCCGATCGCCAGGCCGCCCGCGATCTCGTTCCCGGCCAGGTGGCCGGGCGCGCACGGAATCGCGTCGCGGACCATCGCGTCACGCATGATCCGGAACGGCGGCGCCCACACTTCGCGCGTGGCGCTCCCCGGTCGCGCGCTGACCAGCGCGCGGCGCCCCGCCAGGGTCCAGCCTGCCGCCGGCGTGAGATCGAGCAAGGGCAGCGAGGTGGGAGGCCACGGATCGGTCGGCGCGACCAGGGGCGGCGCAGGCGACTCGCGCCAGAGCGCCGCGCGCCCGGGCTTGGGCCAGAGCGTCACCGGCCCGGCCCGGTCGCGATGCGGGATTGCGTCGCCGAGCAGCGCATTGGCGAGCACCAGCTCGGCCTCACGCCGCGCGCTGGGCTCGCGGTCCAGGCTCGGCTCGAACGCCAGGCACAGCGCGCCGCCCGCACCGACGGCGCACTCCCACGCTAGCGTGGTCAGCTCGCGCAGCTCGAACCCGCGGCGCTCGACCGCGACTACGCCGGCCACCCGCGGCCGACTCCCCTCCAGGTAGCCGAGTGCCCCGCCTGGCGCGTGCGGCGCCGGGGCAATGACTGCGCCGTCGCGCAGCCCGGAGAAGAGCGGATGGAGGCCGAATCCGGCCAAGCCGAAATCGGTCGGGAGCGGAGTGGGGAGCGGGATCGCGACCGGGGAGGCCGGCTCGACGCCGAGCGTGGAAAGGATCGCCGAGGCGGCGTGGGTGGCAAGCAGGCGCCCGCCGGCGTGCAGCCAGTCCGGCAGCCTGGTGTCGGCCCGGACCGGCCGGCGAAGCCAGACCACGTCGGCGCCTCCGAGCGCCGCGTCGTCCAGGTTCGCCACCACGGTGAGGCCTCCGATCGGCAGCGTACGCAGCCATTCGGAGGCCCCATCCGCCATGGGCTCGCCCACCAGCACGATCCGTCGCATGCCGGCGGCGCCGTTCTGCGCCTGTTAGGTAAGCTTGCGCAGCTGGGCGAGCAGCTCCGCGTTTTCCCGGCGGGTGCTGGGCGTCTCCTCGGCGTAGGTCCAGCGCACGATGCCGTCCCGGTCGATCAGGATGTAGGCGCGGTTGGAGTAGAATCGCTCCTCGATCAGCGTGCCGTAGCGCCGGCTCACCTCGCGCTTGAAGTCGCTCAGCAGGTCCAGGCCGATCCGCTCCTTGGCCTTGAACTCCTTGAGCGTCGGCACCGAATCGACGCTGATCGGCAGCACCACCGCCCCGGTGGCCTCGAACTGGGCGAAGTCGTCGGTGAACGCGGCCAGCTCACTGGTGCACGTCGAAGTGAAGGCCAGCGGATAGAAGGCGAGCAGCACCGGGCGCCCGCGAAGCCGCGAGAGCGTCACGTCGGTGCCGGCCGTGGACGGCAACGTGAAGTCGGGAGCGACCGAGCCCACGTCGGGCAGCGCGTGGCCGGTGGCCACCGTCGGGGAGGCCATGTCGTCAGGCTCCTTTCGCACGGTCGTACCGGCCGGCGACGTCGGTCCAGTTCACCACGTTCCACCACGCGGAGACGTAGTCGGGCCGGCGGTTCTGATACTTGAGGTAGTAGGCGTGCTCCCAGACATCGCAGCCCAGGATCGGCCACTTGCCGCTCATGAGCGGCGTGTCCTGATTGGGCGTGCTGTCGATGGTGAGCGAGCCGCTGCGGTCGGCGATGAGCCAACCCCAGCCGCTGCCGAACCGGCCGACGCACGCCTTCTGAAACTGCTCCTTGAACTGCGCCAGTCCGCCGAACGCCTTGGTGATGGCGTCGGCCAGCGCGCCCGACGGTTCCTTGGCGCCGCCCGGCGCCATCATTTCCCAGAACATCGTGTGATTCACGTGACCGCCGCCGTTGTTCCGGACGGGCGTCCGGATCCCTTCGGGCAGTGCGTCGATCTTGGCGATGAGCTCCTCGACGGTCTTCTTCTGGAGATCCGGGTGCGGCTCGAGCGCGGCGTTGAGGTTGTTCACGTACGCGGCGTGGTGCTTGTCGTGGTGGATCCGCATCGTCTGCTCGTCGATGTGCGGCTCCAGGGCGTTGTAATCGTACGGCAGGGGGGGAAGGGCGAAGGCCATTGTCCGGTTCCTCGGCTAGAACATCCTGAAATTCAAATGACTTATCGTCTCAAACGGCGAAATATGCGGGTGGTTCATGGAAGGGGTCAACGCGGACTTTGCCGTGGGAAGGTTCCCCGCCACATTCCGCGCGTGACCACTGCCGCCACGCCCCGTCCGCTCGAGCCCGTCCTCGTGCTCGACCGGTTCGCCCCGCTTCACGCGGAGCTCATCGGGCTGCTCCGTGGCCTGGCGCCCGACGATTGGGGCCGGCCGACCGCGTGCGCCCTCTGGTCGGTGCGTGACATCGCCGCGCACCTGCTGGACGACGACCTGCGCCGCCTCACGTTCCATCGCGACGGGCAGGCTCCTCCGGCCGCCGGGCCGATGGGCGGCGCCGAGCTGGTGGCATTGGTCAACCGAATGAACGCAGAATGGGTCGCCGTGGCGCGGCGAATGAGCCCACGCGTGATCGTGGACCTGCTGGAGGTCACCGGCCCGTGGGTGGTAGACCTGTTCCGCGCCACCGATCCGTTCGCCCCCGGGCACTGGGCCGTAACCTGGGCGGGCGAGGAGACCTCGCCGCACTGGTTCGACGTCGGCCGCGACTACACCGAGCGCTGGCTGCACCAGCAGCAGATTCGCGACGCGGTCGGCGCCGCGCCGCTGACGGGGCGGGTCTGGCTGCACCCGGTCCTCGACCTGTTCGTGCGGGCGCTGCCGTTCGCCTACCGGGACGCGCGGGCCGAGACGGGAGCCACGGTCGGGGTGACCATCGAGGGTGAGGCCGGGGGCGACTGGTCGCTGCGGCGGGAGGAGGGCCGCTGGCGTCTCTACGGTGGCAGGGTGCCCCGGGCGACGGCAACCGTGACCATGACCGACGATACCGCGTGGCGGTTGTTCTCGAAGGGTCTCAAGGGCGATGCCGCCCGCGCCCGGGTGACCATCGGCGGTGATCAGGCGCTTGGCTCGGTCACGGTAGGCGCGCTCGCCGTGCTGGCCTGAACCGACGGCTGCCACCCGGCGCCCACGACGAGCGCCGCCGCCGCCAGCACCGTGTAGACCACTTCTGTTTGAAGACCACCTTCGATGGCGAGCAAAGCGCCGGTGCTGAGCACCACCGTCGCGACCGCGCGAACGCCCGGCGCCGCCCATTTCACCCGAGCCGGCAGCCGCTCGGCGAGCTCGAGCGCCAAACCTGCGAGGAGAACGAGCGCGCCGCCGGCCTGACCCACAGGCGTAGCGGTCACCAGACCGACCCAGGCCAGCCCCGACGCCGATTCCGCCCGGCGCCGGGTGAGCACGCCGTGCCACAATCCCAGCATGACGAGCGGAAACGCGAGGGCCCGCCAGTGATCCAAGCCGTCGGGCACGGCCGGTATGGCGACCCGAGCCACGAGCAGGGCGGCGACGGGCGCCGTGAGTGCGGCCGGTTCCTGGCGGTGCCAGGGCCACAGCCCGCTCATGACCCAGGCCGCCAGCAGCAGGACCGGAGCGAGCAGCCGTTCGGCGGCGGGACTCCATGGCAGGTCCGGAAGTGCACCGATCGAAAGACCCTCTGGACCCGCGATGGTCGCCATCAGCCGCCAGGCCGGCAGGAGCAGCAGCAGGACGACCATCGGCGCCACTGGGAGATTGCGGGTGGCCGAAGGCCGGGAGATCAGCCAGCCGCCGATGGCCGCGAGCATGCAGCCCACGAAGACCCCTCCGGTCGAGGAGCTCACGGCAGCCAGCAGGGCTCCCCCGCCGATCAAGGCCAGCGCGATCGGGGGTGACTGCGGGCGGTCCTGCGGCACCGCCGCGCGTACCAGTCGACCAGCGGCGACCAGCAGCGCCCCCACGCCGGCGATCACGATGACCGCGATCAGCAAGGCGCCTGTCGGGGCGGCGATCAGGTAGCGCCCGCCGCTCAGGACCACCCCCAGTCCTCCACCGGCGAGGGCGGCGGACCCGACGACGTTCGCCGGCGTCCGCGCCGACCGCAACGCAGCGAGGGCCGAGGTCAGTGCGAGTAGGCCGCCGATGACGAGGAGCGCGCCCTCGACTGCCACGAATCCGGGCGGCAGCGTCGCCACCGGCTGCGCAGGGCCGGCCCGGAGCCCCGCCAGGGCCAGCCCCGACCCGATCGCGGCGCAAGCCGCGAGGCTCCGCGTTCGGCCCGCCGGAAGCAGCGCGACGCCAAGCACGATGAGCAAGCATTCGAGGTGGATCACATTTTGCACTGACCCATCCGGCAAGCAAGGTTTTCATGGGGAACGATGGGCGTCGTTCCCTCTCAGAATCGCCGATCTGCTGCGCACGTATCGCGATGCCGTCGTTCGAGATGAACGGGTATTACGCAATCCGTGCAGGTTATCTGCAAGGTACCCGCCGTTGACCACCCGCAGAGGAAGGAATCCAGACCCCGTGACCGTCGCGATCGACACCAACTCGGCCCTCTCCTCGGACTCACAGGGCGACGGCGGTGGCGACCGCCGGCGTCAGCTTCCCAAGCGGCGGGTCTGGCGTCCGGCCACCGAGCTGGCGGTCGACCTGGGTACCGCCAACACCCTCGTCCTGGTCAAGGGCGAAGGGGTGGTGCTCAACGAGCCTTCGGTGGCCGCGGTGGATCAGGCGACGGGGAACATCATGGGGATTGGGCTGGACGCCAAGCGGATGCTGGGGCGCACGCCCGACGGAATCCTGGCGGTCCGGCCCATGAAGGATGGGGTCATCGCCAACTTCGACGTGGCGGAGAAGATGCTCCGGCACTTCCTGCGGCTGGTGATCGACCGGACGATCTTCAAGGTCAAGCCGACCGTCATCGTCTGCGTCCCGTCGGGCATCACCGAGGTCGAGCGGCGCGCGGTGCGCGACTCGGCCCGGTCCGCCGGAGTCAAGCGCCTGCTGATGGTCGCCGAGCCGATGGCGGCGGCGATTGGCGTCGGGCTGCCGGTGGACACCCCGGTGGGCAGCATGGTCATCGACATCGGCGGCGGCACCACCAACATCGCGGTCATCGCCCTGGGCGGCATCGTGTGCGACGCCTCGATCCGGACCGGCGGCGACGAGCTGGACCAGGCCATCGTGCAGTTCATGCGGAAGAACTACAGCCTCCTCATCGGCGAGCCCACGGCGGAGCGGATCAAGATCCGACTCGGCTCGGCGGCGCCGCTCGAGCATGAGGAGGAAATGGATGTGAAGGGCCGCGACCTGGTGTCCGGCCTGCCCAAGACGGTGCGAGTCGACTCCTCGGGCGTGCGGGACGCCATTCAGGAACCGGTCAGCCGGATTGTGAACGCCGTCCGCCGAGCGCTCGAAATGACTCCGCCCGAGCTGGCCAGCGACATCCTGGAGCGCGGGATCGTGATGACCGGGGGCGGCTCCCTCATCCGCGGGCTCGACCGGCTGCTGATGGATGAGACGGGCCTGCCGGTGCGGGTGGACGACGATCCGCTCACCTCCGTCGTCCGGGGCACCGGCCGGATCCTCGATGACTTCGCCAAGTACGGCGACGTTCTGACCACCTGAGCTTCCCGGACGGCCCTGCCGTCTCGGGACCCCAGCCCCACGCGTCGGCGGTCTCACCTAAGGGCGAGGCTGCCGGCGCGTGGTCTTTCTGTAGACCCCGCTCCACACCTCCGAACCGCACTGCGGCTTCGGCCCCTGCTGCAAGTCCTGTCCGGGGTGCATCGGTAGCCGACACTGCGACGGGGTAAGCACGGACCGAAGCCCCGGTTATCGGGACTGTCACAGGATCGTGCAGGCGCCCTGCCCCGGTGGCATGCCTCTTTCCCATTGAAGGAAACGCGGGGGCTCTTCGCCAGGCTCTCGAGCCAACGCGTCCCGATCCCGGAGGTACTGTGCGGTCGTCTCCGCTGTTCACGCTCACGCTCGGCGCGCTCACGCTCGCCGGCTCGCCTCCCGTCGCGGCTCCCCAGGCTCCTTCGCCGGCGCCGATTCTTCCCATCCCGGGGCAGTGACAATGACACCCTCGACCGAAGTGCTGTTGATCGAAGATGAGGCCGTCGACCGCCTGCTGGTGCAGGAGCTGGTGACCATGAAGTCCCACGGCCGCATTCGCGTCACCGAGGCGCCGGACCTGGCCACGGGCCTGGCCCTGCTCAGCTCCCGCCCGTTCGACCTGGTGCTGCTGGACACCAAGCTGCGCGAGGTGTCCGCGCTTTCAGCACTCCGCGCGGTGGGCGAGTGCGCGCCTGACACGCCGATCCTGGCACACCCGACGTTCCTCACGGTCGAGACGCGTCAGGCGGCGCGCAAGCGCGGCCCGTGGGATGTGGTCGAGAGGGGGGCGCTCAATCCGATGTGGGCGGCGATGAGCAACCTGCTGGCGATAACGACTGAGGAGCGCGCGGAGAACGGGGTTCAGCCGACCTGATCGGTATCGACCTGCCCGGTGAGCCGGCGCGAGAACAGCGACCAGCTCATTCCGACGCCGAGCACCAACCCGATAGCTACCAGCGCGATGTGGGCGATGGCCGCCGAGCCGGTCGGCGATACGACGTGCTGCTCGATCAGGAACCAGATCAGGCCCCCGCAGAGCGCGAGCGCGAGAAAGGCGCCGGTGAGGCCGATGGACCGGCGCGTGGCCTGTAACACCACCACCCAGCCGATCACCAGCAGGACGCCCGCCAGGAACTTGAGCGCCGCCGACCCTCCCGACGGCGCCCCCATGCCGATCAGCGGCGCCACCGCCCAGTGAAAGTAGGAGTGGCCGGTCGGGTTGAAGGTGGCGTACACCCGGTCTCGCGGTTGGATGGACCTGCGACGGTCCAGGGGCGACCCGGCCCCTCAGATCTCGTGCCGGCCCGACGGTCGCCGTGACTTGCGCGGCTGCACCCGCCCCGGGGAGATCGCGGGCGGCCCCAGCATCTCGCGCAGCCGCCCGTACAGCTCGCTGAACCCGACCGGTTTGGTGAGTGTGGGCAGGTCGCGGTAGCCGGCGAGCAACTCCTCCGCCTGGCCTTCTCCGGCCCCGGCCATGAGCGCTGCCCGGATCCCGGGGTCCCGGTCGCGCGCCCGCTCGACCAACTCGCCCCCGTCCATGCGCGGCATGGCGATGTCGGCCAGGAGCAGCTTCACCTCACGAGGATGGGCCTCGAGGTATAGCAGCGCTTCCCGCCCGCTCCCGCACGCCTGCACCCGGTACCCCAGCCCTCGGACCATGCGGCACACGGCCGATCGCGACGCGGGCTCGTCATCCACCACCAGGACGAGCGGCCCGACCCCGGGTTCCGTCCGGGTCACGTCCTCTTCGTAGAACATAGGGCCTCCGGGCGGCCCTGGGGCCGCCGTTGCCCCTCTCCACGAAGAGGGCGTTGGGGCGTTGACCTGCTCAGCTCAGGCGCGCGGCTGCTGCACGTCGCTCAGCCGGGAGGGCCGGTTCGCGAATCCGGCCGGGCGGTCCCCGCCGCCCCGGAACTCGAAGTGCCGGTCGTCCAGCGGGCGCCCGCGGAGCAACTCGCCGGACCGCCGGCCGCTCCGGAGCCGGGCCGACGCGACGCAGTCGAGCAGCTCGCCGATCGGTCTCCATTCGCCGGCTGGAACCCCCGGATAGTGGGTCGCGTATTCCGGGCGCAGCCGCGCCTGACGTCGTCCTGCCTGCATGGGCCCGCCTGCCTCGGATGACCCATTCAAAATATGCGGAGCCAGCGAAGCGCGCTGTGAGATGACGCATGGAAGGAGCGGCCGGCCAGTCGCCCAGGGGACTCAGAACTTCACCTGCGCCTGGGTGATCAGCTGGCCTCTCCTGATCCCGGGCGTGCCGATCTTGCGGGACACATAGTTCGTCAGCAGCCGTACTTTGCCGCCCCCGAATTCCAGGTTCGCGCCGGCGGTCGTGGCCCGGTTACGGAGCGCCTGACTGATCTCGGACCGGCGGAAGTCCTCCTGCTTGAGGACCAACTGGACCCAGGGCAGCACCCTGTAGGTGCCCTGCGCGTACCAGCCCTTATCGTCGAGGACCCCGCCGTCCCGATGCTGCGCGATGTACTCGCCCTTGAGCGCGGCGCCCTGATACTCCAGGCCGGCATCCACCCCGTATCGGGTGCTGTCCGAGCCGTAGCTGGCCAGGTTGGCGCCGACGGTGAGGTAGGCGATCGGCCGGATGGACGCTCGGCCCACCCACAGCAGCGTCGAGTCGGTGTTGGCGGTGACGTTCTGCCCTTCCCCGTTGAACACGCCGAGCATCAGCGTCGCGGTGGGGCCGATCGCGTAGTCGGCCATGATGCCAGATTCCGCTGAAGAGTTGTTAGAGATATATGAAGTCTTATAGTGTCCATAAATTTGGTTGCCTCGGTGGGTTTATCAAGTATTATAGGGTTCACCATGGGTCTCCTGAGTGCTGAACAGGCCGCGTCCTACCTTCATCTGAACGTCAAGCGGGTGCAGGCCTTAGCCCGCGCCGGCAAGCTCCCGGGGCGTCGGGTCGGTCGAAAGTGGCTGTTTGATGAACGCGACCTCGACGCCACCCTGGGGCGGGGCCCGCAGCCGGAGTTGGCCGGCCTTGACCTGAGCGCGAGGAATCAGCTCCGGGGCCGCATCGTCGGATTGAGCGTCGAGGGGCTGATGGCGGAGGTGCGCATCGGCCTCGGCGACCAGGAGCTGGTGGCCATCATCACGCGGGGCTCGGCCGAGCGGCTGCGGCTCAGGGTCGGCGACCCGGTGTTCGCCGTCGTCAAATCCACCGAAGTCATGATCGCGAAAGGCGCCACCACGTCATGAGCTCCGCGCTTCGTCTCGCCCTTGCCATCCTCGGCGTGCCCGTCCTGCGCACCCGGCCGGCCGAGCCTGCGCCGTCGGCCATCAACGTGTTCGCGGCCGCGTCGCTGACCGAGTCGTTCCGGGAGCTGGGCCGTGCCTTCGAGCAGAGCCATCCGGGCGTGACGGTGCAGTTCAACTTCGCCGGCTCGCAGCAGCTCGCCCTGCAGATGGAGCAAGGCGCGCCCGCCGATGTCTTCGCCTCCGCCGACCAGCGGTGGATGGACTACGCCAAGGACAAGGGCCTGGTCGAGGGCGAGGCGCCGGTGTTCGCGCGCAATCGCCTGGTGGTCATCGTCCCCAAGACCAACCCCGCGCGGATCGGCGGGCTGCCGGATCTGGTACGCCGCGGCACCAAGGTGGTCCTCGCCGCCGAGGCGGTGCCGGTGGGCAAGTACAGCCGCGAGGCGCTCCAGAAGCTGGCGGGCGCGCGGGGCTATCCGGAGGGATACGACCGGCGGGTGCTCGCGAACGTGGTCTCGCAGGAAGAGAACGTGAAAAGCGTAGTGGCCAAGGTGCAGCTCGGCGAGGCCGACGCGGGCGTCGTGTACCGCTCGGACGTAACCCCGGCCGTCGCGCGGTACGTCCGGGTGTTCGAGATCCCCGAGGAGTCCAACGTGGTGGCCGAGTATCCCATCGCCGTCGTCAAATCGGCGCGGAACCCCGAGGCGGCCCGGGCGTTCGTGGACCTCGTCCGGGGCGACGAGGGGCAGCGGGTACTCCAGCAGCACGGCCTGATCCCCGCCACGGCCACCGTGCCGGCATCCCACCCCTGATTTCGCCGGCGGCCCCCGCGCCCCGGCGGACGCGCCGGGGGACCTTCGCCGTCCGCGTGGTCGCCGGCGTGCTCGCCGGGCTCCTCGTGGTGCTGCTCGGCCTCCCGGTCGTGAGCCTGGTGCTGCGCATCCCGCCCGGGGTGCTGGTCGACCGCCTGCGCGAGCCCCTCGTGCTGCAGGCCCTCCGGCTCAGCCTGATCACCAGCCTCGCGGCCACGACCGCCGTGGTCGCGCTCGGCCTTCCGGTCGCGTACCTGCTCGCGATGCGCGAGTTCCGCGGCAAGCCGGTGCTCGAGGCGTTGATCGACCTCCCGATGGTCCTGCCGCCGACGGTGGCCGGTGTCGCGCTGCTCACCGCGTTCGGCCGGAACGGGCTCGCGGGCCATGCGCTTGGCGTGCTGGGCATCACGCTGCCGTTCACGACGCTGGGTGTCGTGGTGGCGCAGGCGTTCGTCGCCGCGCCGTTCTTCATCGGCGCCGCCCGGGCCGGATTCACCGAGGTGGACCGGAAGTATCTCGACGCCGCGGCGACGCTGCACGCCTCGCCCACCCGCGCCTTCGTGACGGTGCTGGCGCCGCTTGCCGCCCCTGCTCTGCTGGCCGGCGCGGCCACCGGCTGGGCCCGGGCGCTCGGCGAGTTCGGCGCGACCATCACCTTCGCCGGCAACATGCCCGGCGTCACTCAGACCATGCCGCTGGCCGTGTACCTCGCCCTCCAGAGCGACCTCGACGCGGCCATCGCCCTCTCGGTCCTGCTGCTGCTGTTCTCCCTGGCCGTCCTGCTCACCATTCGGCTCGGCCCCACTCGGCTCACTGCGCTGGTCCTCCGTGCTCGACGCCCACCTCGGTAAGCAGCGGGGCTCGTTTTCGCTCCACATCGCGTTCCAGGCGAGGGCCGGCAGCACCACGGTGCTGGTGGGCGAGAGCGGTTCAGGCAAGACCTCGGCGCTGCGGCTGCTCGCCGGACTCGACCGGCTCGACACGGGGTTCGTCCGCATGGGCGCCGAGCCCTACGCGGACGCCGACGCCGGGTGGCATCTCCCCGCCTGGCAGCGCGACGTTGGCTACGTCGCGCAGGACTACGCCCTGTTCCCCCATCTGTCGGTGTTCGACAACGTGGCGTTCGGGCTGCGCGCCGCGGGCGTCGAGCGGCGACGGGTCCGCCCGATGGTGGAGGAGGCGCTCGGACTCGTGGGCATCGGGGAGCTCGCCGGCCGCCGGTCCCACCAGCTGTCCGGCGGACAGCAGCAGCGCGTGTCCCTCGCGCGCACGCTGGTCATGAGCCCGCGGCTGCTGCTCCTCGACGAGCCGCTCGCGTCACTGGATCTCCAGACCCGCCGGACGGTCCGGGGCGAGCTGCGGGAGCTGCTCCATCGCTTGCCGTGCGTCACGGTGTATGTCACCCACAGCCCGGTTGAGGCGCTGGTGTTCGGCGACCAGATCGTGGTGTTGGAGCAGGGGCGGGTCGCGCAGGCGGGGCCGCGGGAGGACCTGCTCCGTCGGCCGCGCTCGCCGTTCGTCGCGGAGCTCATCGGGACCAACCTCTTCATCGGGCGTCCGGTCACGCCCGGTCCCGTGTTCTCTCCGACCATCCGGACGCCGGAGGGTGAGTTCGCGGTGGAAGAGGTGCCGAGTCCGGGCGGCGTGTTTCTCACCGTGAGCCCGCGCGAGATCACACTCTACCGCCGATTGCCCGAGGCCAGCGCCCAGAACGTCTTTCTGGGCACGGTTCGCGAGGTGATCCCCGAGCCTCCGGCGGGCGATCGGGTGCGCGTCGTGCTCGACGCCCGACCCTCACTGGTGGTCGAGGTCACCCGCGAGGCGGTAGGGGCGTTGGGTCTTCACGAGGGGATGCGCATCCATGCCGCGTTCAAGGCCACGGGGGTGCACGTCTACACTTAGCGGGGTAGGCTTGGCGCTAGCGGCGGCTCAGAGGTCCTCGCGGGCTCTCCTCGCGAATGACGCGAGGCCCAGCCAGAACCACAAGCCGCCGGCCACGACGATCCCCAGGGCGAGGACGGTCAGGGAGTACTTGAGGTAGAGCAGCAGGAAATACACAAGTGTCTGCACGGTCCGACCATACCACCGCACCTGGCCGGCTCGCTGTGATGCGCGTAACACTGAGCGCGCCAAGCCGATGGACAGCGGGGCCCGGGACCAAATGTCGGTCCCAGACCGCTGCCGCGATCAAGGTGACTTCAATAGGGTGAACCTCGCCTCACGGTCCGTCAAGGGGTGAAGCGGGCTGGCGAGCCGCCGAGCATGATGGCCAGAAGCCACATCAACGCGGGCGAGCGATTCATGCGAGCAAGCTAGACTCGGGCGGCGAGGATCCGGGAGCCACCGACGGCTACCGGCGGATGCCCGTAAGCTCGCGCCCGATGTTGAAAAGGGCGTGAAGGCCGAACGACAGCGCCGTCCCCGCCAAGACGTTGCCGACGCTGCGATTGTGGTCCCATGCGAGCCCGGCGAAGCTCCCTGCGTAGCTCCCCGCGATACGCGGGACCGCCAACGCCCGGCTCCCGTCGGCGCGACTATCCGTGAAGGTTGCGACCAGCGCGTGCCCCACACGCGGGCCGAACCCGTGGCATTCGCAGAACCGATAGTGGTCGTCGGTGCTGAGGTGCATCGCCGCCGCGAGGCCGTGGCGGACGCTCACCTCCGCCACCCGCTGCGTGGCCCGCGAGGCGATCTGTTCCGCCAGGTTCGTGCGATCCTCGTGACGGAGCCGCTCGAGCACGGCACCGCCGACCACTCCGGCGACGGCACCCGGGCTGGCCAGCTCGTGCAGGTACCTGCTGACGCGGGCATTCTCGGGCGTGATGCGGATCGACTGAGGCTCAGGGGGACGGTCTGTGCCGCCTGCAGCCTGCGTCTGGGCCGATACTCCACCGGCCGCCGTGGCCGCGAGCGCGATGGTCATCATGCAGCGGCGCCTTCCACGGCGACACGCGATCCCGAGTCGACCTTCCATCACCATCCGCCTGCTCGTTGGAGAAGTAAACCGATGCCTGAACAGCTGCAGGGATCGTTGGTTACAGAATGGAGCGTACCGGGATCGAACCGGTGACCCCCGCTTGCAAAGCCGAGCCGGGCTGTCCGGGCGCGTTAGCCAGCGCTGATTCCCCTCTCGAACTTCCCCTGCAGTGTTGGCCAGCGTCCGCCAGCGTCAGCGGGTTCTGTTACAGGGATCGTTATGACGTCAGCTGCGTCTCGACCCGGCATTATAAGTTCGGGTGCCCTCCTCTGGGAACCCGGCCCTGCCCTTCGATGGTGCGCCACAATGCGCCGCGGTGCGCCAGGCAATCTCCTAGTTGATATTGCCAAGGCTCTTGCCAAGTTCGGGCCACACCTGCCCTACCCTCCCGAACGCGTGGCCTGTAGAACGTGTGGTCGTCCGTGATGGCGGGCTTCGCTCCGTCGCTCCCCTGCGCCTGAATGTGGTGGACGCAAGCAGCTGAGCCGTGTCCCACCGCACGCCTTGGCCGCCTGCGCAGCCCGTGAGCGGGCCTTGGGCTACCGTGGCGGCGCAGTCGAAACCGCCCGCGGAGACGACGGACGTCGGCACGGTGTTCGAGGTGCTGGTCGGGTCGAACGACCCGCCGCCAGTGAGCCGGACCGCGCCGGTGGGGAACGCGCTGACCCTTCCGTTGAAGCCTGAAGCCGAAGCCGCCGAGCTGCAGACTGCCTCGACAGGAGCCTCTGCCGCACGTCTTGACAAGCCTGGTCCATCGTTTATCTCAGAGGCAAGAGGATGCATGACCGAGGAATTCAGGCCTGCGGCGTCGTTCCGCTCTGCGGAGATCACGTAGCCAGTTCCGCTGGCCAGGAGGCAACAAAGAGGTGTCGAAGCGATCCGATCGGCCGTTCCGCGTTCTGTCGGTCGATGGTGGAGGCATTCGAGGGTACTATACAGCCACCCTGCTGCATTGTCTGGCAACCCACTTCGCGCACGCTCGCCGCAAGCCCGTTGCAAGCCTCGACGTCGGGAAGGGATTCGACCTCATCGTTGGAACGAGCACGGGCGGAATCATCGCCTGCGGCCTCGCAGCCGGCTTTTCAACCCAAGCCTTGGTCGATCTCTACAAGATGCTCGGTCCTCGGGTGTTCCAACATCCGATACCTGCCAACTTCTCGGAATTCGTCCGGTGGGTCCCGAGTCACTTAAGCGGAGCCGCCAACGACCCAGCCCCCTTCCGCACGGCGCTGACGGAACTCTTCGGCACACTGACGCTGGATGACGTGTACCGGGCACGTCACATCGCGCTGTGTATTCCGGCGGTCAACATCGAGGATCGGCGTAGCTGGGTATTCGAGACGCCGCACACACCGGACCGGGCGCGGGGCAACTATCGAGTCGTCGACGTGTGCCTAGCGACCAGCGCGGCACCCCTTTATTTCCCGGTGGCCGTGATCGAAGACCCGAGTCCGTCGGCTCCCGGGCAACATCACGCGTTCGTCGACGGCGGCCTGTGGGCCAACAACCCGATCGTCATTGCTCTCGTTGAAGCGCTCGACCTTGCGCCGCCAGGCAAGAGCGTCGAAATCATTTCCCTCACCACCTGCCCGCCACGCACCGAAGAAACCGTGCTGCCTGGCAAGGGAGCCAACTGGGGCATCTGGGACTGGAGGGTGGGGATTAAGGCGCTGAATGCCTCATTGGACGCGCAATCCTCGCGCTATTCCGGTATCGTCAAAGCACTGGCGCCCCATCTCGAGCGACCTTGCAGGATCGTGCGCCTTGAGCCGACCTCAACAGCGCCGGAGCTCCATTTCGATATCGTGATGGACCGCACCTCTGACGAGATACTGGCGGCACTCGCCCGCCGAGCCCGGGAGGATGCCAAGCACTACTTTGCCGAAGCCCGCAAGTACCAACGGCACCACCCTTTCGCTGGCGATCCCAAGGACCGAAGGGCGCTGCGGTTCGATGATTTTTCGATTCTGGGCGCCACGTTCGACGCGATGCCCACCCTTGGCACAGCTAAGAGAGCGGCGCATCACGCGAGAACGGCTCCACGCCAAGCGCCGGAAGCTAGCGTGCATACTGGCTGATTGGGTGTCCATCGGCTACAACGCGCCTCAGGTGTACGAATGACAAATCGCCCCGCCTCTTCATAACGAGAAGCGAGGCGATCGGATGTGCAGTGGAGCGTACCGGGATCGAACCGGTGACCCCCTGCTTGCAAAGCCGAGCCGGGCCGTCCGTGGGCGTCCGCCGGCGCTGATTTTCCCTCTGCAGCACCCCTGTCCTGCTGGCGGGCGTCGACCGGCGCCAGTGGTATTTGTTACAGGGATCGCTACAACCGCAACTCGAACGCGCGACCTCATGCTCCGGAGCCGCCCGAGGCCAGCGGCGGATAGCGCCCGCCGGCGTAGCTCCCTCGGAGAGCAGGTGCTCGACCGCCAGCCGGCGCCAGCCAGCGCCGGTTCGTTTGTCACTGGGAGCGTCACTGCGGTGGCGGGGCGTCTCCTGGCGCGGGAGCTAGATCCTTGTCGTGGTCCGGGAAGTGGGCGTGGAGCTTACTGATCGTCTCGGGACTCGCGTCTGGTGCGACCCAGGTGCGATTGAACGAGACCTCCTCCTTCGAGAATGCTGACTTCTGGTAGTGCTTTTCGATCCAGGTCTCGACCGCATCACTCGGCCGAGGAACCGCCGGATCCTCGACCTTGTCGAAGAACGTGGAGGTTCCAACCACCCAGCCCTTCGGCGTGAGATGATACTCAAGCGTCCAGCGATCGACCGCCATTCGACAGCTCCTTTCCCGAGCAACGTTAGAACCTGAGGGCAGGCGTAGCATCCTCTCCAGCGCATCCACCGCCCAAATCTAGACCGGCAGGCGGGGTGGCCCGGTCCTCCCGGACCACTCCGCCCTCCCGTCAACAGCCGCGCTGCAGCAGCATGACGACCAGCTGGGCCAGCGCGAGCAGCACGCCCACGACCGCCAGAACTTGTTGTCCATGATCCCTCCCCGACCCCACCCGTCGCCGGACGGAGACTCGGCCAGGCTGCTCATTTCCTGTGAGACGCATGCAACCGGACCTACCGGTTACTGCAATAAGTCGGTTCGAGGCTGGTGAAATCGCAGGGGGAGAAGCGCGGGCCTTACGAAGCGCCGGGACACCAAAGAAGGTGTAGTAAGTCGCCGGGCAGCTCGGAGAATCGCATTGTTCAGGTCGAGCCGCCCAGTTGGGGAACCCGCCTATGGTACGCTCAGCCGTCGGCGGGATCGATCCGGCAGGTGGCCCAGGGACCATCGTGGAAGGCCGGACGTGACTGGCAGTCGCCTAGACCAGACACGGGATCGCCAGGTCGAGCACCGCCTCGCCACCATCCACATCCTCAACAATCATTGTGCATCGTACGCGCGCGTCCGGATCGACTGGACCGCCGTCCGGGTTCTGGACGGTCCAGTGCCCAACGGCGCCCCGGACCATGGCGATCGCCTCCTCGGATAGCGGGACGCTGCGACTCATCAGCGCGAGGGTTTCCCCGCTGGGTAGGCGGAACTGGTCATGAAGGCGCTCGTCGAGCAGGCCTGGGCCGCTCAGCGTAAGTCGCGGGATGTGAGACGCGACCAGGAGCACAAGGAACTGCACGGCCTTCCCTGGCCCGGGGTCTGCAACCCAGTGAACCGGCGCCTTCGGCAGCTCTAGCGGGCTGGTCCTCAGCTCTGACGAAGGGACTCCCACCTTGTAAGCACCCACGAAGCCGCGGGGGTGCATCGCCGGCCGATCCCACTCGGTCACCTTACGATCGGCGCCGGCTGGTAGGGCAACCTTCCCTGCTTTCAGCGCAGCGTCCGTGACCGCGGTGCGCCACTTCCCGCTCTCGTGGAAGCTGGTCTTGAGGAAGTCTCCCGAGGAGCGATCGGCGAGGTAAAAATCGGTCGGTCCGTCTGGGCGGACTCGGCCATCGATGCCCCACAACTTGTAGACGCTGCCATGCGGGCCATTAGGAGAGCCCGCAGCAAAATAGATGGCACGCGCACCGCGTCCTGACATGATTCAGCACCTCAAACCGCGTTCAGGCAGGCGGATCAGCATTGATGACGTGTTCGTTGCGCTGAAGCGTTTTTTCCAGAAACTCCCACCGAAGCACCAGTGTTGCACACAACAAGGCGACAGCGATCCCCACCTCAAGACGGAATGCCTTCTCCTGGAGCGTTTCGAGCGCAGAAGACGGTTTGCGAAGATACTCGATGACATCCTCCTTTGTGCGGAAGGCGCGCTCACCTTCCGGCTTATCGGCTTCCATCGCGGTCAAACGACTGAAAAAGCTGTCCAGGGTGAGCTGATTGGCAGAGCGATTGACGTACGCAGCGACACCTGGTCCGAGATCGTAGAGGTAGTGTAGACGGTCGCGGTGGTCGGCCAGACGGAAAGTGTCGGGAGAATGCGCGACGTCGTTGCGAAGAGCTCGGAGGATTTGCAATGATTGATAGGTTTGAGGCCCAATCAGACGGGTGGCCAGAGCGACGTCGGCCTTCGCAGCGAAGGTGCTCAGCGCGCCAGGATAGCGAAGAAGCCGCTTGACGTCCTTGGGGCCCATCCATCCAGCGGCGACATGCTCAAAGAGCTTTCCGAGATAGCTATCGACCACCGACGCTCCGATCAGGACGGCGCCGCGATCCGATTCTCGAATTAGCGTGTCCAGGACGGAGCTGAAGATGGGAAGTACTTCCGGATGGGCTAGGGGATGATTGCTGAAGTCTTCCTTGGCTTGTGCCTTGCCGTCGTCGTCGGTAGAAGTCACTTCGCACCATTCCGTGTTAGACCATCCAGCTCGTCGCTTGGAGCGCAGCACCCTTCCTTTGCGTTGCCGACAGGGCGTCGAGCAGCAGCTCGAGTACTGCGCCCAGCGGCCGTGGGGTGGGTGCCACAGGGGACAGGGGAGCTCGGGCGTTATGCCTGGTTCGCGCGAGCTGACTCACGCGGCTGCGGCCCGGAGGGGCGCGGCTCGGGGAACTTGCCCCGGACCCGCGCGTGCTCCTCTTGGTCGGCGATGCGCAGCCCCAGGTCGAAAAGCGGCGACACCGACGCCCAGAGCGAGCGGAGTTGCAGGATAGTGAGGGCCACGAGGACGGCAAAGCTGGCCCCTCGGATGGGCGGGACCTGCTCGGGTCGCACGGGCAACCGCGACAGTAGTGGATGGAAGAGCGCGATCAGGGAGACCACCGCCACGACCACGGCGCTCTCTACCAAGGGCTCGGAGAGGCGGGCAATCCGAGGCGCCTGCTTGCGAAACCCCTGGCGCCAGGAGGCGAGCGCCTGCAGGACCTCCGGATAGATGAGGGCGAGCCAGATACCCACGACAGTGAACACGATGCCGGCGGTCGTGCGGAGGCCATCGAAGATCGGCCATTGATCCCCAACGCTCACTCGCTTGCCGAACCACCCACCCGCGAGGCTCAGCACCACCGCTACCATCAGTCCGACCCCGCTCAATCCGCGCTGTGCTCGCATGGTCACTCCTCCTGGGCTGCAGCCTGCAATCTACCGCGAAACCGCCGCCGGAGGCGGGTGAGGAGGTCGTCCAGGTGCACCTGGGCGCGGTTGCGATAGGGGACTTCGAGCATCTCGGCGAGGCGCGTGTTTTTGGCGCTGAGCCACATGATCGACCGCTCCGGATCGAGCCGGAAACCTACGTCAGGCGCGAACCCGCCATCGGCCCCGGAGGCCTCCTCGATCAGGCCCTCGAGCTCCTGCTGGCCCGGTGTATACGGCAGCTCCAGGTTGATCCGGAAGGGGCGTGAGGAGGTCTCGAGCCCGCGACCCAGCCTGGCGAAGCGGTCCAGCAAACCGGTGATCCCCGTGAGGCGACTGCGTGCGCGGCCGACATCGACCCGCCCCCGGTACAGGATCGCGCGGATGTCCTCTCGACGCCGGCGGATCTCATCGACCTTCCGGGCGTCCACCGATGTGCCGAGCCTAAAGCTGGCCAGCAATCGTTGCGGCTCCTGCGTGGGATCGGCGGACCACCCCAGGATTCGCAGTCCCTCGCCGTCCTCGTCGGGACGTGTCACCGCCCACGGCCCCCGGTGCTTGATGAAGTCGCGGATGTACCGTTGGAATTCTGGGCGGCTGGTGCCTCGCTGTGCGACCTGCACGGTACACAAGAGCCGGAGATCGGGTAGCAGCCAGAACAGCCGCGGCACGCCGGGGATCTGGCCCGTTTGGACGGAGAGCTCCTGGGCGGCGGCCTGGCCAACTCGCGCGTTGGCGTTGAGGCTCGCGATCGCCCCCTGGTCGCCGGAGAGGCGGTGCCACATCTCGAACAGCCAGTCGTCGCCGACTTGGGTCAACCCGCTGCAGAGGAGCGTGTCCTCGGCATCATCAGACCCATCCGGGTGCACAAAGGTACAGGTCTCGCCGACCGGATATCGTCGAACCCACGCAGCCAGTTCCGAAATGACTTCGGGGTAGGCTCCGAACTCGGGATCAGCCACCTCCCGGTGGTAGAATCCGCAGCGACCTACACGATATGCCACGACTCGGACCGGTTCGGTCATGCGGTCTCCGGATTTGGTGACCTGCGGGCGGGGATAGCAAACTGCGGGCAACGATACTGGCCACCTGGGAGACCCGCAATCAGGGGAGCACTGTTCGAACCTGGTGGTCCCTGAGTGGCCTGACGGAAAATCGTGGCTTCCACTCCAGAATGCGACAGACTCAGTTGTGTGATAGCCGGGCGCTTTCGTCTTTGCTGTCGCAAATCAGCACTTCTAGAACCGCCTGGCGACTTGTCAGATCACCGCCGGCGACGCGACATTCCGATCCGGATCCGCTCCTCCTCGTCCCACCATGCCCCACAGAAGCAGGCGTGCATCCCGCCGTGCCCCGGCTCGGCGGCGCCGCAGCGTCCCCGCTATAGCGGCCGGGTTAGCTGGCGAGATCAGCCGTCGCTGACGCCCCACTGGGCCACCGGCGTTGTTATCTGTTCTCGATAGCATCAGATTTCGGACCGCGTCGCCCCCAGAGTCGAACAGGATCATTCATGTCCGCCGGACCCTCACAGGCCCTCACCACCGCGGCCCCCACCAGCGAGACGAACCAACAGGCGCTCGGAGGAAGCAGCCTCTACGCGACTGGGGGCGGTGGCGTTCAGCTCGAACGAGAGTTCGCCGCCTCCGCCCTCGCGTGCCTTCTGCTAGAGCAGCCTGTGCCAGGGCTTGGCGACGAGTTCGCCCCGACGAGCGTGGCTATGCAGCAGTCGTCGCTTACCGCCGTGGATGACGTGCTGATTCGCGGCAGGTCGCCCAACAGTGCCGCTCTGGCCCCAGCTCCGCGATATCCTGCACACGTACCTGAACGTGCGCACCGCGGCAATGGTCCTGCACGACGCGCCGGCGAGCTCACTCCTATTCCCATCCTTTCGGACGGGCACCGAGAACCGGCTCGTAGAGCTGCGGAAGATGTTCGATCGCGTGGCGGTGCGGGCTGGCTGGCAGGCTGGCGACATCCGGAGCCGGGCGCTGCGCCACACCTACTGTGCCGCCCGCCTGCAAACGCTCGATGCCGGATCCCCAGTGAGCAGCTTCACTGTGGCGCGGGAGATGGGCCACGGCGGGGATAGCCTGGTCCGCCGCATCTACGGCCACCTGGGGGACATTCGCCACCGAGCGGAGGCTATCGAGTTCCGTATCGAGCAACACACCGAGCTACTTGGCGACCGCTTGCACCTTCTTCAGCGGCGCTAATTCCTGCCATGATCACAATCGCTCCGCGAGTCTGAACCCAAGGCACATAAGGAGTGCGGTCATTCTCATCCTTAACGTCGTCTTCGATACTCACATATATCGCAGTCTGAGCTTGCAGCAGGTAGCTGAGTTGGGCCGCCAAGAGTCTGCGCTAGGAATTCGTCCGCTCGTGAGCTACTGGCCCGTGATCGAGCTGGTCACGCACTTGGCAGACCCCAGCGACCCAGATCAGCGATTCGCCCGGCGGGCACTCGCAAATATGTGGCGGCACACGAGCGGCGATGCAGGAAAATCGCAGTCGCCGCTCCTTGCAGACACGGAGTCGCAGTTAGCTCATAGCTTTTTCAGGACAGACGTTAACGAGCGGGCAGCTGAGTCCACTTTGATGATCACTGCTTTGCAAGCAATGACAAGGAATGACACTGAGGCACTACCACCTGAGATGGCCCCCCTGCTGCAGCACCTTAGCGACCACGTGCGCCAACGCGAGGCGAGGTTTGCGGGCGACATGCTGGCCATAGTTCGCGCCATTGATCCTACGTCCACGGATTGGCGGGTATTTGCGAAGGACGCCGTTCGCCGCGGAGCGGTTCTTAACTTTATGCGAAGCCAGGCGGTGCTTGAAGTATTGGCAAGTACGCGGATAAGCAGCATAGCGGCCCAGTTTGGTGCGTCCACTGTGCCCAGCGAGCTGCGGGCAATGACCGCTAGCCTCATCAGACACTTTCCAACGCCGCTCTTCTTCTTTCGAAACCTACTTGTTGGGCTGATCGAATCCGGAACAAATTTCTCCGCGTCGAAACACGCGAACTCCATCTGGGACGTGCAGCTCGCGTTTGGTGTGTCTCCGGAAGCCACAGTCGACGGCAAGCCTTTGGTCCTAGTAACCAACGAGAAGCGCATTCATCGGGCGGCGACTGACGGCGGCCACGGCATGTTTGTTATGGACATGCAGCGTTACCGCGTGGCGGTCGCTTCCGGATCGATCGTTCAGAGCGCGGCTGAGCTGCCTCCACCAAGCGCTTGACCCACGGGGTTCAGCTAGCAACTGCGGGATGCCACGGGCAGGGAGGAGCGGAGATGCGTCTCCACACTGGCTTTTGGGATTGGCTCTTCGGCAAGAAGGTGACGATCGAATTGCCAGGGCCCGGTGGTGTGCGTCGAGTGAAAGCTTCAGAACGATGGCTGGCCCAGATGGAAAGGGAGGGCAGAATGGCGCGGGCCGAGGGTGAGCATGTCACTGTTCACGTTCTCGATCCAGCCCGGGGGTATCATACGACAGTGTGGAAGATTGGTGAGGATATCTCCAGCGAGAAGGCAGCAGAGTTTATCGACCAGGCCACCCAGGCGCTCTACTTGCTACGAGTATACCGCGAAGGAAGTCCGGAATCGTTCCTCCTGCGCAAGGACGTCTGGGACGACACGAAGCGCAAGTTTGACCAGGTGTAGCGACCCGCACAGGTCACCCGCCCCGTTTGTTACATCATCAGTTACAACGCCACGGAGCTCACCAGGTAGCAAAGTGCCCCGCTACTCGGAAGGAGAAGCGGGGCAACGAGATGTGAAGTGGAGCGTACCGGGATCGAACCGGTGACCCCCTGCTTGCAAAGCAGGTGCTCTCCCAGCTGAGCTAACGCCCCGATGTTGTATTGCGCATGAAACTTACCTAGTCCCGGCCTTTGGCCGCGAAGGCCGGTGTGCAAGGTTTTGTGCAAGAATGGGCGGGAATCACGCCTTCTTTTCCCGCGGCTCGGCCCCACCCAAGACGACCGACAACATAGTCCCCTCGTCCGGCTGTTGGTAGCAGCGCTGGATTGTGGCCGTGGATTTCCACCCGCCGGCTGCCGCGACGTCGGTCACCGGGAGGTGCTTCCGTGCCGTCGCCCAGCCCCGCCGGAAGGCATGGAACGAGGCCCCGCGCTGTCGCGGGAGTTCGGCCAGCCGCTCGGCCTCCAGCAGCCAGCGCCGGACTCGCTCGTATTGGATGGGCCGGCCCGGATCCGTAGGGCACGGGAACAGATAGGCCGCGCCAATCCCAGGAGTCGTGCGGGTTAGGCAGAGCGCTGCGACTCGATCCCCGCTGTCAGTAACCTCTGGTCCACCCGGTGCCCTGTGGGCCGCTGGAGCCGCGTGGGGGATGTGTTCCCGAACGGTCTTCTGGCACTTGGGGCACCAAAGTGACTTGTCCTTCATCCGCTGAAGGCGAACAGCCTTGGCTTCCGTATCCCAACACGTTGAGCAGAATGGGCCGTCGGCTTCTCCTTCGGCCTGCCGATGCCAATACATGTTGTCGCGGAATTCGAGCCCACCCTCGAACCTCAGCCGGTCTCGGTAATCCCTCAGCTCAGCCTTCAGCCCATGACTCTCTTCGAGTAGGCTCATGATCTGACCTTGGAGCTCGAGAATCTTCTGATACAGCTCGATGTTGTCGGCTTTCTGCACCAGGGTGGCAACATCCTTGACCGTCTCGACGATGCCCATCGGGTCCCTTCCTGACCATGGAAGATGTACATCTGGGTGAACTCGACGGAAGGATGGGCGCGAAGCCGACTTGGTTCGGATTGACTAGAACCGTGCCGCGCGACACCTCTGGCTCGACGCAGGGATTTGCTTGACAGCCCTGGTACACTGCCGTACCGTAGCGTCCACACCTCGATAAGAGCCAACCCCGCGAAAGCGGGGGCCGCAAAGCCACGGGTCTTCGCCTCCTCCGTGACGCTACCGGCTGCAGTAGACGCCACGAAGGACCCCCAAGATCGCCGAGCTGCCGAAAGGTAGCTCGGCGTTTGTCTTGTCCGGTCCCGTGCCGAGCGGTGGCGCCGCTTGAATTCGGCTTGACGGGGGGACGCCACTCATTGAGCACTCAACCACAGCCCAGCCCGAACAGGGGGGCGGCTGCAGTGGCACCCGCACGAGAGCCACGACTTCGAGCACGGCCCACGAGGAGGCCCCCCGAGCCGCCGGCGCTCTTGGACGCAGGAGGTCGCTATGACACAGATCGATTGTTGCACCCCATCCCGGCCGGTTCCCCTGCTGGCTACCCCACCGCGGCGCGGCGGGCGAGTGCGCCGGCTCACCCGCCGGCTCGCGCCCTTGCTCGTCCCGGCCCTCTTGGTGGCCGCGCTGGGCTGCCGGGAGGACACCGAGTCGCCCACGGCACCAGAGTCCGGGCCGGCGCTCGACGTCACGCCCGCCCACGTACTGTCGTTCCGCCAGGTGAGCACGGGCCACTTCCACACCTGCGGCGTGACCACCAATGATCTGGCCTACTGCTGGGGCCGCAACTCGGACGGCCAGCTCGGCGACAACACGACCACCGGGCGGCGCCTCACGCCGGTCCGGGTCGTCGGCGGGCTCCGGTTCCGCCAAGTGAGCGCGGACGGCGGAATGCACGCCTGCGGCGTGACGACGGACAATCAGGCCTACTGCTGGGGCGGCAACAGAAGCGGCCAGCTCGGCGACGGCACACTCATCAGCCGTAGGACGCCCGTCGCGGTCGCCGGCGGGCTGCTATTCCGCCAGGTGAGCACGGGCTTCGATCACACCTGCGGTGTGACCACGGACGACCGGGCCTATTGCTGGGGGCTTAACATAGGCGGCGAGCTCGGGGACGGCACGGCCACTAATCGTCTCACGCCGGTCGCGGTGGCCGGCGGGCTCCAGTTCCGCCAAGTGAGTGCGGAGGGCTTCGCCCACACCTGCGGCGTGACCACGGACGACCGGGCGTACTGCTGGGGCTCCAATGGCGGCGCACTCGGCGACGGGACGACCACCAACCGTCTGACGCCGGTCGCGGTGGCCGGCGGGCTCCGCTTCCGCCAAGTGAGCGCCGGCGGCTTCCAACACTCCTGCGGCGTGACCACCAATGACCGGGCCTACTGCTGGGGGTTTAACCAATTCGGCCCGCTCGGCGACGGGACGACCACCCGGCATCTCAAGCCGGTCCGGGTCGCCAGCGGGCGCCACCGGTTCCTCCAGGTGAATGCAGGCGCGGACTTCACCTGCGCCCTGACGTTCGATCGGGCCTTCTGCTGGGGCAATAACTTCTACGGCCAGCTCGGCGACGGGACGACCACCACCCGTCTGACGCCGGTCCGGGTCGTCGGCGGGGTCCGTTTCCGCCAGGTGAGCGCGGGCGGCCTCCACACCTGCGGCGTAACCACCGGTGATCTGGCCTACTGCTGGGGACGCAACAATTTCTTCGGCGCGCTCGGCGACGGTACGCTCCTAAACCGTCGGAGACCGACCGCGGTCGCTGGCGCGAGTTGAAGGTCAACCGGGCCGACCTGAAAGAGCCCGACGATGGCGAGCAATACAGGTTGGCGTGGATGGGCCCGCCGAGGATGCCCGCAGCAGTGGCGTGGACGAGGCGGCCGGTCCGATCCCTCCGAAGGGGTGTCGCGGCAACCGCCCGCCCCTGACGGGCGCTGGCCGTCGCTGGCTTCGGGCGGCTCCGGCAAGAGGTTGCCCGTTCTAGTCGCGTCCGCCCTGCCCGGATCGAGGTGAAAGCGGGCCTCAGTCCTGCCGACGTGTGCAAGTAGATGTGCAAGCAGGGATGCAGAACGGGTGCGAAAGCCCCTTGGGACCTCCGCACCCGGTGCGCACTTTCCGAGAGAACTACGGCCGACTGGCGAGGTTTAGCGCCCGTAGGACGCGCTTGCAAAGCAGGTGGTCTCCCAGCTGAGCTAACGCCCCGGGCTCATACGACAAACAACCTAGACGCTTCTCGGCCCGGCGGGAAGCGCCCGTTGTGACGGCTCCGAGGGAACGACCGACCGTGATGAGGTTTGGACGTTCCCGCCGGCGACCCCGCCAACGTCAGTCCCCCTGCAGCCTCAGCCGGTCGGTGGCGCGTCGCCGGAGGGTCGCGGGGACCGGGGGCGACCCCTCGTGGCGGAACTCGAAATGGTCGCCGTCGAGCACCCGCTGGGCCAGCGACCCCTGCCCTTGCCTGAGCCGCTGCGACCAGACAATGTCGGCCAGTGTCGAGGCCTGGATCCAGATCTCCGGGGTGACCCCCGGGTATAGGTGCGCCGACGCGGCGCGAAGCCGCGCCTCTCTCGGACGGTCGTGCTCGCCGCTCTGGCGTCTCATTGCGTGCTCCTCCACCCGGTGCTGCTCCCGTCGCCGCCCTCGCGTCACCCTCGCCCGGCAAAGCATGACGGACGGCCAGCTATAAAGCTATGCAGATCGCCCCTGCGCGGCATGCGGTGGTGTGCCACCCGAGAAGGTGGCACCGCCCCGGCGTATAGCCCACTTCCCGTGGGCTATGCCTCCCCACATCTTGGGCCATCGCCTCGTTCCCCTTTCAGACTCGGACAAGGACCATTGCATGCCCGACGTCGCCCCCGTCCTGATCGACGGCGCCTGGGTGGCCGCCAGCGCCACCGCAACCCGAGAGATTCGGAACCCCGCCACGCTCGAGTCGCTCGGTCTGGTCGCCGAGTGCGGCGCGGCCGACGTCGCCGCGGCTGTGGAGGCCGCCGCCCGGGCCCAGCCGGACTGGTGGCGGGTGCCGGGCGTCGAGAAGGCCAGCTACCTCCGCACGGTGGCCGGAAAGATCCGGGCACAGGAGCGCGACCTCTCCACGCTCATGGCCCGGGAGACCGGAAAGCCCCTGATCGAGGCGGTAGACTGCATCGAGTGGGTCGCGGCGTGCTTCGACTACTATGCGGAGGTGGGGCGGCGGAGCTACGGCACGTCGATTCCGCCGGTGGCCGCGCACCAGATCAACTTCACGATCAAGGAGCCGTATGGGGTGGTCGCGGCGATCGTGCCGTTCAACTTTCCGCTGCTGCTCATGGCCTGGAAGGTGGCGCCCGCGCTGGCCGCGGGAAACACGCTGGTCTGCAAGCCGCCGCACCAGAACCCGCTGTCGAACCTGCTCCTGGCCTGCTGCTTCGACGGGCTCCCGCCGGGCGTCGTGAACGTCATCACCGGCGGCCCCGAGACCGGCGAGGCGCTGGTGCGCCATCCGGCCGTCGATCTGATCGCCTTTACGGGATCAGTGGCCGCGGGCCGGCGGATCGCGGCCCAGGCCGGCCAGGAGCTCAAGAAGGTGAACCTCGAGCTCGGGAGCGTCGACCCGCTGGTCGTGTTCGAGGACGCCGACCTCGACGTGGCCGTGCCCGGCGCGGCCTGGGCCCGCTTGCTGAATGCGGGCCAGGTATGCACCTCGGCCAAGCGGGTGTACCTGGTCGAGCCCATCGCCCGCGAGTTCACCCGCCGGCTCACGGAGTACGTCGGCACCATCAGGGTGGGCGACCCGATGGATCCGGCGGTGGACCTGGGCCCGCTCATCTCCGCCGAGGCGCTCGACCTGGTCGAGCGGCAGATCGCCGAGGCGGTCCGTCAAGGCGCGAAGATCCTGGCCGGCGGCGGCCGGGTGCAGCCGGCCGGCCTGCGCGGCCACTTTTTGGCGCCCACGATCCTGGCCGACGTTCCGCACGGCTCGCTGCCCACCACCGAGGAGATCTTCGGACCGGTCCTCTCGCTCACGGTGGCGCGGGACGCGGACGAGGCCATCCGCATGGCCAACGACAGCCGCTATGGCCTCGGCGCGACGGTGTACACCAAGAGCCTCGAGACGGCCATGCGGGCGATGCACGGGATCAAGGCAGGGACGTTCTGGATCAACGACCCGCTGACCGACAACGACGCCGGTCCGTTCGGCGGCATGCGCTGGAGCGGCATCGGGCGGGAGCTCGGCGAGGAGGGACTGGACGCCTTCCGCGAGCCGAAGCACGTGCACCTCGACTACATCCAGGAACGCAAGCACGACTGGTTCCCCTACGCCGCGCGGACGATTTCCTAAAAGATCCTGCTTCGCACGATGGCGAAGGCCTCAACTCGGCCTTCGCCCGTGCTACGCGGCGGTTCCTCAAGCCTCCAGAATCGCCTTGGCCGCCATCGCGCCCGATTGCAGCGCGCCTTCCATGAACCCGTAGAACGGCAGGCAGACGTGCTCGCCGGCGAAATGCAGATGCCGGCAAAACGGCTGGCTGAGGAACTTGCCGATGCGGGTCACTTCGCCGGGCGCCGGACAGGAGTAGCCGCCCCAGGTCCAGGGCTCCAGCGGCCAAGCGGCGAAACGCGGCCACCGCGCGCGGCTGCTGGGATAGGCCTTGTAGATCTCTCCGATGCACCGGTCGTAGAAGCGGTGGAGGCGCTCTGGGCGGCTTTTATCGTAGACCGACAGCGCGCGCTCGGCGGCCTTGCCGCCGGCAAACAGCGCAAAGCGGACATTCTGTCCCGGCGCCTGCATTTGGTTGTCGGTCGCATCCCAGGTCATGCCGAAATTCTCGGAGGTGCTGTTGGGCGAGAGTTTGTCGGCGAACCAGA
>JBOHSB010000370.1:0-2147 GCA_050733015.1 Gemmatimonadales bacterium | reverse complement strand
GGATCCACCCGCTGGTCTGCGCGGCGTTCAACGCCGACTTCGACGGCGACCAGATGGCGGTGCACGTGCCGCTGTCGTTCGAGGCGCAGCTCGAGGCGCGGCTGCTGATGATCAGCAGCAACAATGTGCTCAAGCCGTCCGACGGCCGGCCGGTGGCGGAGCCGTCGCAGGACATGGTGCTGGGCTCCTACTTCCTGACCAAGCTGCCGGCCGGGTTCGAGGAGGAGCTGCGCAAGGCAGGGGTGGGGAAGTCCGAGGAGACCAAGGCCCGGCTGTGGAAGGACGCCAAGTACTTCGGCTCGCTGGCCGAGCTCGAGATGGCGCTGCTGAACGGCAGCGTCGGGTACCACTCGGCGATCTCGTTCTGGTACATCCCCCCCGCCGAGACGGTGGACCCGGAGGCGCGCCGCCCGCGCTGGCTCCGGACCACGGTCGGCCGGGTGCTGTTCAACAGCATCCTGCCCCGGCGAGTGGTGGCGGAGCTCGGCTTCCGCGACGATCTGATGAAGAAGAAGAACCTGTCCGAGCTCGTACTTCAGAGCTACCGCCGGGCGGGACTGGCCGACACGGTCACGTTCCTGGACCGGCTCAAGGACTTCGGGTTCCGCTTCGCCACGATGGGGGGCGTGTCCATCGGTATCGAGGACCTGGAGATTCCGGCCGAGAAGGCGGAGCTGCTGACGGAAGCGGACGCCCGCGTGAAGCGGTTCCAGCGGGCGTACAACACCGGCCAGATCACCTTCGGCGAGCGGTACAACAAGGTGATCGACGCCTGGACCCACGCCAATAACGACGTGGCCGAGGCGATGATCAACTCGATGCGGGTGTCCCGCGGCGGGTTCAACCCGGTGTTCATGATGTTCGACTCGGGCTCGCGCGGCAGCCGGGACCAGATCCGGCAGCTCGCCGGCATGCGCGGCCTGATGGCCAAGCCGCAGAAAAAGCTCACCGGCGGCATCGGTGAGATCATCGAGAGCCCGATCAAGTCGAACTTCCGTGAGGGCCTCACCGTGCTCGAGTACTTCATCTCGACCCACGGGGCCCGGACGGGCCTGGCCGACACGGCGCTCAAGACGGCCGACGCCGGCTATCTCACCCGCCGGCTGGTGGACGTGGCGCAGGACGTCACGATCACGGAGGAAGACTGCGGCACGGTGCTGGGCCTCGAGATCGCGGCGCTCAAGGAGGGCGAGGACATCATCGAGCCCTTGCGCGAGCGGATTCTGGGCAGCGTGGCAGGCGAGGATGTGTTCGATCCGCACGAGCTCGACGAAGACGGCGACCAGAAGCTCCTGGTCGAGGCCGGCAAGCTGATCGACGAGGAAGTCTCCAACGCGATCGACGACGCCGGGATCGAGAAGGTCAAGATCCGGTCGGTGCTGACCTGCGAGGCGCGCCGGGGTGTCTGCCGGATGTGTTACGGCCGCAACCTGGCCACCATGGACATGGTGGACATGGGTGAGGCGGTGGGCATCCTGGCGGCCCAGAGCATCGGCGAGCCGGGCACGCAGCTCACGCTGCGTACGTTCCACATCGGCGGCACCTCCTCCCGCATCGCGGAAGAGGCGGAGCGCCGGGCCCGGTCGGACGGCAAGGTGAAGTACACCGACGGCCTCGAGTGGTCGGACGTGCCGGTCGAGTTCGAGGACGGCACCAAGGGCAGCAACCGCGTCGTGCTCACCCGCGAGGACGAGTCGGCGTCGGACGAGAACAAGGAAGGGATCCTGGTGGTGGACCCGAAGGATCCGAAGCGGATCCTCAACCGCTATCCGGTCCCCGAGGGCGCGCTCCTGGCGGTCAAGGAGGGCGACCTCGTCACCAAGGGCGACAACGAGCGCCGGGCGACGATCCTGTACACCTGGGACCCGTACAACGACCCCAGCATCATCAAGAGCGACGGTGAGCTGCGCTGGAAGGACCTGGTCCCCGGCGTCACGCTTCGCGAGGAGCTGGACGAGGGCACCGGACTGCGGAGCATCGTGGTCATGGCCGACCCGGAGCGGGAGCTGCACCCCAGCGTGCTGGTGTACATGCCGAACCGGAAGGACCCGCAGGAATACACCCTGGCGGAGGGCAGCCGGGTCATCCTCGGCTCACCCACCGACCAGGTCAGCCGGGCCATCGAGATCCCGGACGCGGCCAACCCG
>JBOHSB010000369.1:0-1630 GCA_050733015.1 Gemmatimonadales bacterium | reverse complement strand
GTGGGACGAAGCGGTGCTGGCGCTGAAGGATCCGGGGCGGACCGGGGCGGTGAAGGTGCTGCTCGAGCCCGGTTAGGGCGTCATCGACGGGGGCTTGCGCAGTACCAGGTCGAGAAGGAACGGCGAGGTCACCCACCTATCTGCGGGTCCTGGGTCGCGAAGAAGCCGTCCGCCTAGGCGTGTCTAGCCGGGCGGCGGGGAGCCGCTCTCGCCCAAGCCTGGAGGGCGGCAGCGGTTTGATGCCGCGCGCTCGGGCAAGCAGTACCTCGGTGAAAAGCCGCAACGGACACAGCGCTACCCGTCGTACCGTGATCGTCGCCGGCGTGGCGAACATCGTGGTCGGCCTGGCCAAGCTGGCGGCCGGAATCATCAGCGGGTCCAGCGCCATGCTCGCCGAAGCCGCCCACTCCGCCGCCGACACCCTCAATCAGGTGTTCCTGCTCACGTCACTGCACCAGGCGGAACGCCCCGCGGACGATGACCACCCGTTCGGCCATGGCCAGGAACGATACTTCTGGTCGCTGCTGGCGGCGTTCGGCATCTTCATCGCGGGCGCCGGGTTCTCGATCTTCGAGGGCCTGCTGTCCCTCACCCGCAGCCACCACGAGAATCCCCTGGCCGCGTACGTGACCTTGGCGGTCGCATTCGTCGCCGAGGGCACCTCGTTCGTCCGCGCCTTCTGGCAGGTGCGCGGCGAAGCCGGTGGCCGCAGCGAGGAAGTCCTCGGCCACGTGAAATCCAGCCCCGACATCACCGTCAAGGTGGCCCTGTTCGAGGACAGCGCCGCGATGGTGGGCCTGATCCTCGCCGCTCTGGGCGTCGGGCTCGGCCAGCTGACCGGCTCCTCGGTCTGGGACGGCGCGGCGTCCATCGCCATCGGCCTGCTGCTCGTGGCCGTGGCGATCAAGCTCGGCATGGACAGCAGGGACCTGCTCATCGGCCGGGCGGCCGGTTCTGAGGTGCAGCAGCTAATACGTGAGGAAATCGAGTCCCAGCCCGGCGTGGACGCGCTGCTGGAGTTGCGCACCATGCACATGGGGCCGGATAGCCTCATCGTCGCCGCCCGGGTCGCCCTCAACGACGAGATGGGAGCCGACCAGACGGAGGACCTCGCCGACGAGATCGACCACAGGCTGTCGGAAAAGCTTCCGCTGCAGCTGAACGTGTTCATCGACCCGACCCAGACGCGACAGCCCGGGGCGGGCCGGTCACCGGGCCGGGATGCGGCCGGGACCCGGGCTGCGCCCTAGGCTCGCGTTGGCCCGGCGGCGACGGTGGACCTGGGCTTCATCCGTGGCGGATGATGCGCCACCAGCGACGGCCCGCGAGTCTCGTGGGAGTGGAGCGGGGAGGCTTGTGGTGAGTGATGATCTGGCGGCGCTGGCGGCCGAGGCCTACATCTACGGCTTCGCGCTGGTCTTCGACCTTCAGGAGGTCAGCCGCTTTACTCGCGAGGGCATGGGGTCACTCCCGCCAGGGGCCACCAACAGCTTCAGCCACGCCCTGAAGCTGGCCGGCCCGGACGACCGGTTCGTGTCGATCAACAACGACACCATCTACTCGATCGCACAGGTCGATGTCAGCGGCGGCCCGGTGCTGCTGCGAGTCCCGGACACGGCCGGGCGCTATT
>JBOHSB010000368.1:0-5130 GCA_050733015.1 Gemmatimonadales bacterium | reverse complement strand
GGTGGATGGCGCTGCCGGCGGCGATCTTTGCCCTCGCGTCCTATGCGCTGCTGCGCGACGCGACGGTGTGAGATGAGTTTCCAGAATAGGCTTACCGTTCCCGACCATGAATGACCGGGGCACAACTCGAGGGCAAGGGCCGCGCGCAATGACTCTGCAAGGAGAACACTTTATGGATACACAAAGGGTCGTCGCGACTGATAGCGCGACTAATCGGAAGAAGAGCGGTCCGGCGCTCGACCCCACCGGAGTGCCCGCCACGCTGTCGCGGCCGATCATGGACGAGCTGCGCGGCGCGCTCCACTTCGACGGCCTGGTCGTGTCCGACGCGTTGATCATGGATGGCGCCCTCGCGGGGCGCCGCGAGTCCGACGCGGCGGTCGAGGCGGTGCGTGCCGGCGTGGATCTGCTGCTCTATCCCAACGACGCCCGCCGGGTGCGCGACGCGCTGGAGCAGGCGCTGGCCAGCGGGGCGCTCTCCTCCGCCCGGCTGGCGGAGGCGCTCGGCCGGTACGAGCACGCGCTCGCCACGGCCACCCGTCCGACGCCGCCGGTGTGCCGGGGCCCGTTCGAGTCCGCCGACGCGCTGGCGGACGCGCTGCTCGAGCAGGGCATGCTGCGGGGGGCCGAACCCCGGCTCCAGGGACCGCTCGATCTGGTCGTCGTGGATGACGATATCGGCGGCCCGTTTCCCGCCGGGCCCAACGATTGGACCGGACACGTGCTGGGCCCGGAGCGTCTGGGCCGCTACAGCGGCGGCTCGCGCGTGGTGCTCGCCTTCGCCGAGCCGCGGGCGTGGAAAGGCCGCTCCGGCTTCGGTTCGGCGTCTCGCGACGCGCTGGCTAACGCCGTGCCCGACGCCGATCTCATCGTGTTGTTCGGACACCCTCGACTCTTGCTCGAGCTGCCGACCAACGGCCCCGTGCTGCTGGCCTGGCATCGGCAGCGACTCATGCAGGAGGCCGTAGGTCGCTGGCTGGGTCGCCGCGTGGGGTGACCGGCCCCAGTCGGCCGCTTCCGGTACTCCTCGACTCAGGACCTCTCCCATGCTTCGCTGGACTCTCGCCGCCCTGCACCTTCTCGGATTCGGCATCGGCCTCGGCGCGGTCTGGGCACGCGCCCGCTCGATCGGCAGCCGTCCGCTCGATCTCCCCGCGCTTCGCCGCACCTTTGCCGCCGACAGCTGGTGGGGCGGGTCCGCCATCCTCCTCATCGGCACCGGCCTCTGGCGCCTCCTCGCCGGCACGGAAAAGCCGACCGCCTACTACCTCTCGAGCCACGCGTTCTTCGGCAAGATGGCCCTGCTGATCGGCATCCTGCTGCTCGAGATCTGGCCCATGATCACGCTGATCCGCTGGCGGGTGCAGGTGGCCAAGGGGTCGCTGCCGGATCCGTCCCCAGCGGCCGCGATCGCTCGGATCAGCTACGCGCAGGCGCTGCTGCTGATCGGCATGGTGCTGGCCGCCACGGCGATGGCGAGAGGGCTGGGCTGAGCTCGGCCGGGATCAGTCGCCGACCGCGGCACTCCGGATGCGCGGCAGCAGGAGATACGCCGGCAGGCCGACGAGGAAGGTCACGAAGAAGTAGGTGGTGAATCCGAGCTGTTCGGCCAGCGCGCCGGATAGCAGCCCGGCGCCCCACCGGCTGAGGGCGTAGGTCGCGCTGAGCAGCGCGAACTGGGTCGCCGCGTACCGGCGCTCGCAGACCGACATGAGGAAAGCGAGGAACGCGGCGGTCCCGAGCCCGGCGGCGAAGTTCTCGAACAGGGCCGCCCCGGTGACCTGCGCCTTGCCGGCCCCCGCCGCGGCCGCCGCCGAGTACCCCAGACTCGACAACAGCTGAATTAATCCCAGCGACCACAGGGCGTGGAAGATCCCGATCCGGGTCGCGATGAGGCCGCCGAGCGCCGCGCCGGCCAGCGTGGCGAGCAGTCGTCCGGTGGTCAAGGCGGCGATCTGCTCCAGCGAGAACCCGCTGGCCACCCAGAACGGCTTGGTCATCGGCTCCATCGCCGAGATGTCCAGCTTGAAGAGCAGTGCGAACGCGACCACCGACCAGATACCCGGCCGGCCCAACAAGGCCCGGATCGGCTCGCCCAGCGTGAGTGGGTGGGCGGCCAGACGGCTGGGCGAGGGCAGCACGACCGCCGCCAGCGCGAGCCCGCCGAACAGCACCGCCGCCACCAGAAATGCGGGCTGCCACCCTGAGCGGCCCGCGATCCACACCAGCAGGGCGCTGCTCACGAAGGTCGCCCCGCGGTAGGCTCCGATGCGGACCGAGTTCGCCACCCCCAGCTCGCGCCCGTGCGTCGTCTCGATCGTGTAGGCGTCGATGGCGATGTCCTGGGTGGCCGACAACGCGACGTAGAGGAAGAGCAGCACGGCGAGCTGACCCGCGTGCCGCACGGGATCCGCCCCCGCGAGGATCGCCGACACGACCGCCAGCAGGGCCAGGCAGACCCTGATCCAGGCTCGGCGGCTGCCATGCCGGTCCACCAGCGGGGCCCACAGGAATTTGAGCACCCACGGCAAGGACGCGCCGGAGGCGAGACCGATGGCCGCGAGACTCATCCCCGACGCGGCGAGCCACACGGGGACGGTCTCGTTGAAAAACCAGTAGGGCAGACCGGAGGCGAACGAGAGTGCGCCCACCCAGCTCAGGCGGACGCCGAGCCGGGCTTCAGTCGGGGCGGTCAGAGCCAGACCAGGAGGAGCGCGGCCAGCAGGCACAGGACCGCGGCCATGAGCAAGACGGCGCGGGTACGGCTGCCCGTGAGGGTCGGCGCTGGCGTGGCGGCCACGGCCGAGACGTGCGGAACCGTGGTGGTCAGCTCCTCCTCTTCGCCTTCCGCCAGGTGATAGACCGCGTAGCCCACACCCTCGCTCTCGCCGGGCTCGGGCAGCCCGTCGCCCTCGAATCGGGCCGCGACGACGGTGATGTTGTCGGGGCCGCCGCGTTGGTTGGCCAGGTCGATCAAGGCGCCGCACAGGTCGGACAGCTCCGCGTGCTCCGCCACCATCGAGGGGAACTCCTCGCGCTTGACCAGCCCCGAGAGGCCGTCGGAGCAGATGATGAGGGTGTCGCCCCGGCGCAGGGTCTGCCGCGTGAGGTCCACCTTCACTCGAGGGTCGGGCCCCAGCGCCTGCAGGATGATGTTGCGGCGCTCGCTCTGCTCGGCCTCTTCCTCCGTGAGCTCACCGGCGTCGACCAGGCGCTGCATGAGCGACTGGTCCTTGGTGAGCTGGATCGCCGCGCCGTTCCGCACCAGATAGGCCCGGCTGTCGCCGATCTGCGCCAGGTAGAGATCGTGTCCATTGACGCCCGCGGCCGTGACCGTCGTGCCCATCCCGCGGACCTCGGGATGCTCGCGCGCGTAGCCGTAGATTTTCTGGTTGGCGAGCTCGACCGCCTCCTTCATCCGGAAGGCAAAGCGGTCGGCGGAGGCGTCGTCGTCGGTGACCCACGCCGTCGCGAGGTGGTGGTAGATCAGGTCGGCGGCCATCGCGCTGGCGAGCTCGCCCGCGGCGGCGCCGCCCATGCCGTCGGCCACCATGAAGAGGGATCCGCGCGGCCCGACCTCGTGCCGACGGACCTCGGGATGCAGGCTCGCGTTCCCGGTGCTCAGGTCGGCGACCAGGAAGGTATCCTCGTTGTGCTCCCTGGCCCGCCCGAGATCGGTCTTACCAAAGACGGACACCTGGACCGGGAGCGTCACGCGTGTGGTTTCCTTCCGATGATCCATTCGGTGACGTGAAAGTGTGACGAATCTAGACCCCGCCCTTATGAGCGTCAACTTCCGCTTGTCGTAAGTCTCAGTCAATGTGTACCTTGCAGCCATGCAGTTTGCTCGCTGGGCCGCCCTCACCGGGGTGGGGCTGGGCGTGGCCGCTTGCGGCGCACGCGCGCGCCCGCCCGTCGTCCCCGTTCCCGCCACGCGCATTCTCTCCGAATCCCTGCCGCCGTCTCGCGCGCTTCCTCCGGTGCCACCGGTCCGGGGCCCGCTCGTCCTCAAGGTGATGTATCCCGCCCCGGACGCGGTGCTCCAGATCCGGGACTCGAGCTTCCTGTTCGGGACCGCCGGCTCGGGCGACGCCCGGGTGACCGTCAACGGGCAAGCGGCCCGGGTGTGGCCCAACGGCGCGTGGCTGGCGTACGTGGCGCTGCCGCTCGACAGTGTCATGCCCGTCCGGATCGAAGCTCGAACCGCGGCCGATTCGGCGGCGCTCGACTATCCGATCCGGCGCCTTGTTCCCGATGCCGGCCGCCTCACCGTCGGTGCGGCGTGGGTCGATACCCTCTCGCTCACGCCCAGTGGCCGGCTGTGGCTGGGCCAGGGCGAGTACGTGACGCTGGGGGTGCGCGCCGCAGAGGGCGCGCAGGTGCGGCTCCGGCTGCCGGACGGGACGGCCGTGCCGCTCAACTCCCAGCCGGGCACCATGGAGGTGCCCGCGGGGGTGCGCGCGTTCGACCGTGACACCACGCGGCTGCAAACGCCCGTCGTGCGCGATCGCTTCGTCGGGCTGCTGCGCGGGCGGGCGGTCGGGCCGGATCCGGGGCCGGTCCTTCCACTCCCGTTCGCGCTGGCCCCGCTCGACACGGCGTGGGCGGTGGTCGAGGCAATCGTCGGCGCAGACACCGCGCGCGCCCGCTGGCCGCTGCAGGCCGCCGTGCTCGACAGCCTGCCGCTGGTGGCCGAGCTGGCGGACGACACCACTCAGGGAGCGGTGCCCGACAGCATGACCGTCGGCCGGGCAGTCCCCGGCGGCACCTACGCCTGGTTCTTTCCCACTGGAACCCGGGCCGCTGTCATCGGACGCCGGAACGATGACCTCCGGCTACGCCTGTCGCGCGCTGCCGAGGCCTGGATCCCGGTGGCCGAAGCCCGGCCGATCGCGCGCGGAGGGCCGGCGCCCGCCGCCGTCGTCGGCTCCGTCAGCATCACCCCGCATCCCGACCGCGCCAGCGTGCGCATCCCGCTCAGCCAGCGGGTGCCGTTCCGTGTCGAAGAGGGCGATCGCTCTCTGGTGGTGACCTTCTACGGTGCCTCGGGCGACGTCAACTGGATGCGCTACGGTCCTGCGGATTCGCTGGTCCGCCGGATGAGCTGGCGCCAGGTCGCCGCCGACGAGG
>JBOHSB010000367.1:0-2802 GCA_050733015.1 Gemmatimonadales bacterium | reverse complement strand
CCTGACGATCTACGCCAAGCCAACCTTCGACGCAGTCGCCGCGGCCACCGCCACCATCGACCCCAGCCCGCCGACGCTGATCAGCAGCCACCCGCAATCGCTGCCTCCCACGGAAAATTCCGCCCTCCTCAACCTTGCCGAACCTGGCCTGGACCATTGACCCAGGAATGATGTAACCACCTGAACAGCCCGGAAAGGATGGTGCCCCTCGTGACCGATACCAAAGCGGCCCGCCGCAGAGCCTTTCTTGATGATCGCCGCGCTGCAGCCGCGCCGCCTTCGACCACAGCGCCGCCCGCTTCGACTCGATTTGGGGTGACTCCGGGACGAGTCACCTCAGTGCGATAGCCGCCCTGGTGCGGGCCGTACCGCCTGGCGGAGAGATCCTCGACGCCGCATGCGGGACAGGAAAATACTGGGAAATCCTCGCGGCCGCGGGACGGTCGGTGTTCGCCATCGACCACTCCGCTGGGATGCTCGCCGTCGCGCACGCGAAATATCCGGACGTCCCCTACCGCGAACTCGCCCTGCAGAACCTCCTAGCCGCCACGGACCTGCACGCCCGCTTCGACGGGTTGATGTGCGTCGATGCAATGGAATGGGTCGGTCGAGAGGACTGGACCGTGGTCCTCGACGGCTTTCACCGAGCGCTGCGCCCCGGCGGCTGGGCCTACCTGTCGATCGAGATCCCTGAAGATAAGGACGCCGAGATTCTCGCCGGGCCGGTCCCAGAGGGGCAGCTACGGGGCGAGATCGTCGGCGACGGCGGATTTTACGCCTACTTCCCCGGCGCCGAGGCGATCGCCGGCTGGCTGGCCGAGGCCGGGTTCGCGGTGCGCTCTGAACGCCGCGGCGACGGCTACCGGCATCTGATCCTCCAGAGTGCGCCTGGGTGAGATTCCAGCCCCAGCGCGCGCCGGAGCCCTTGCCCGGGGCTTTGGCCAGCTGGCGGTGGCAGATCACGGCGCAGGCGAGTTGGAGTAGGCCGAGGTGGGTGTCGGCGCGGCGCTCATTGCGGGTAACGCAGTCGCTTGAAGGCGTGCAGCTATGCGAAGGCGCGTTCAACGACCCATCGGACTTAGCCCAGGCCGGAGCCGTGCGCGAAGCCCTGGCGAGCAATCCGCAGACGGATGCCACGCTAACGAAGCGCTCGTCGGTACTTGTTGAAGTCATAGCCGCGATCGGCGTACAGCTCTCGTGGTATGCGCCGCGGCCGCCCGCACAGGCCCCGGATCGGTGGCATCGCATCGAGCAGGGGCAGGTGAGTGATGTCGTGGCGGTTCCCGCCGGTCAAGGTGACCGGCGGGATACCAGTGGCGCCGACGATCAAGTGGCGCTTGGAGCCGGGATGGCCGCGGTTGACCGGCGACGGGCCGGCGTGGTCTCTCCTTCGAGCGCGTACACATGCGAGGCATCCACCGCCATCCGGTTCAGCTCCAGCAGCCCGGCCGCGCGCAGCTCGGCGAGCAGCAGGTCGTGCAGGGCCAGCCAGACCACGGCCTCCGTCCAGTCCCGCACGCGCCGCCAGCAGGTGACCCCGGAGCAGCCGACCAACCCGGCGGGTGGTTGGTTCCAACTGATCCCGGTCAGCAGCACGTAGACGATCCCGGCCAACGCGACCCTGACCGTCGACCGGCAGCCGCCCCGGGAACCCTGCCGCCGCGCTGAGCGCGCGGACAGCAGCGGCGGGAGTCCGGGACAAGATCCTCCACCACGAACCGCAGCCTTGGCCGCGCTCAGCAGCCGTCTACCGCAGACACTCATTCTGAAACGACCTCTTATTGACTATCCGTGCCGATCTAGCCATGCTTTGACCTGGGGTCATGCACAACGGAGGTAACGCCATGCACGAGGCCATCCTCGATAAGAAGCCCGCTTTCTTCCCGTTCGTCTCCGCCGAGATCTTCTTCGAGGCGGACGCTAGCACGGGTCTGGAGGGCTTGGAGGACCTCGATCTCGAGTCCGAGCTCGACGAGCTTCTCAGCACCTGACAGCACACGGGGCCATAAGCCCCCCATCGAGGGGGCGGACTCGGCTGCCTCCTCGGCGAACACCCGGCGAATCGCGGGGATAGGCATGATAGCGCAGAAGACGTTCGGGCCACCGGGTGGGAACGCCTTTCAGGCGGTGATGGTTGGGCTCGAGGTTCCGGAGGACCGCCCCCGGGACATCTTCTCGGAGTCGTTGTCTCGCGCGATCTCGGAGCATGACTGGGACCTTTTCGGGTTCCCTTTCACCCAGGTCTTCGAGCCGGCGGTGCTGTTCGAGATCGCGCTGTTCGAGGGCATTGATCCATGTGCCCTCGCCAACCTCGACCACTGCCCGACCGCCACGACCCGACGGCTTAGCGACGCGGTAGCGGCCCGCGCCGAGCTGTCGGTGGCCGAGCTGGTGAACGTGGCGTCGATTTTGATCTGCGCAGGCCGCTTCTCCCTGGCGAGTGAGCTGGTTGGCCTCGCCACGGGCCCGATCGACCTCCACGCGGGAGGACTTCGAGCTCGCCTGGCTGCGCTTCGTGATCTCCAACAGGGTCGATGACGGCGCCAGCTCGCCGGAAGCATTCGATCGCATGCGCCGGGCGATCACGGACGGCGACGTCCCGCCGGCTCGGGCTCTGGACGCCTGTGCCCAGGCGGTGGTGTGGTATGTCAAGCGGCGCGAGGTTCCGGCCGAGGTCTTCCGCTGGTTTGCCCAACACGGCACCGCCCTGGCTGCATCGGGCTCCGACAACCTGACCGGCGGGGGGCTGTCGGCGTGGTACCGCGGCGTCGCCATGGTGCCTGCGGCCACCGGGCGAGCCGC
>JBOHSB010000366.1:0-1871 GCA_050733015.1 Gemmatimonadales bacterium | reverse complement strand
CGAGAAACTCCATCGGTCCGCCGCCCTCCTGCATCGTGAGCTTTCGCAGGAGCTCGAAGTCGAGGGGCCTCGGTCCGTAGGACTCTTCACGAAGCTGCTTGATCAGCTGGTCGCGGATCGAGTATGGGTTGGCGCCCTCGCCGCGCACCGCGAGCACCACGCGGCCGCGCGCGCCGAGAAATACCCGGCGCCGCTTCGTCGCCGCAGGCGAGATCCGCGGCCACACGGCGACGGGGGCCTGGAGCGGGGCCCGATGCGCCCGGAGCGTCTCCCCCAGCGGGATCGAGCCTTGAGCCGCAGCCGGGGCGACAACCACGGCGGGCGCGCCGGCGCCTTCAGTCCGAACCGCCGCCAGAGCCCCCACCGTCACCGCCAGGGCCAGCCGCTCCGCCCCCTCGACCGCCGCCGGGAACACCGGATGGGCTTCGGAATGCCAGCTTCCGAACACGGTCAAGGTTGCCGGCTGGCCGTCCCGCGGGAGCAGCACAAACGTCGGCACAACCGATTCCGTGACAATGAATTGCAGGTCGAGAAGCTGCGCCGCCTCCGACAGCGCCGCGTGCGCGGCCTCCGCGGAAAGCTGAGGGACCGTCTCCCTGGGGAGCGACAGAAGCTTCTGAAATATTGAGAGATGCGCCTCCGGCTCGAGCCGAAGGCGCGCCAAGTCCACCGATTTCACCTCAGAAATCCCCCCAAAAGGCCATCGAGGCCGCAGCATACCGCATCCATTCCGTTGAAAAGACGTGCTTTGTCCTTGACACCCCATTTCGGCGAGGCGGACTATCGGGGTGGAGGCGGCGGCCGGTATCAGCCCCGCTTCGAGGGCTTCATGTGTGGAGGGGAGGAGTCGGGTCATGGAAGCCAAGTTTCCCGATTGCCGTAAGTGCTCGGCTGGGGTTCTGATCCCGCTCTCGGACTACGGTAGGGATGGGGCGCCGATCACCTACAAGGCTTGGGTCTGCACCAACCCCACCTGCGGCTTCAACGTTCGTATCGACAATGGTGAGATCAGCCTGGGCCGGACGGTAGGGCCGTCGACCAAGTAATCCCGGTTCCACCCGGCCCGCCCGTCGGGCCGGCCCGCCAGCAGCGCCGAGGTAGGTGCGATCCACGCGGGACGCCCTGCGTCGGCGTCTTTCATTTCGAGGTACGATTGGGCATGGTCCGAGCGATCATTTTCGATCTCGACAACACGCTGACCGACTTCATGAAGATGAAGCGGGCGGCCATCGACGCGGCGGTCGACGGCATGCTCGACGCGGGCCTCACCCTGGCGCGGGAGGAGGTGTCCGCGCAGATCTACAAGGTCTACGATCGTGAGGGGATCGAGTACCAGCAGGTCTTTGACATCTTCCTCAAAGAGACGATGGGGCGGATCGACTACAAGATCCTCTCCAGCGCCATCGTCGCCTACCGGCGCGCGCGCGAGTCGTACTTGGTCCTCTATCCCCACGTGAATATCACCCTTCTCGATCTCCTGAAGCGAGGGCTCCAGCTCGCGGTGGTCTCCGACGCGCCGCGGCTCCAGGCCTGGATGCGCCTCGCCCACCTCCAGCTCCAGCACCTCTTCGAGACCGTCGTGGCGTTCGAAGATACCGGCGAGCGGAAACCCAGCCCGAAGCCCTTCCAGCGGGCGATCGAGCTCCTTCGAATTTCGCCGCAGGAGGCGATCATGGTCGGCGACTGGCCCGAGCGTGATGTGGTGGGCGCGGCCAAGGTCGGGATCCGGACCGCGTTCGCGCGCTACGGCGACACGTTTGGCACCAAGGATTCGGGCGCCGACTTCGACCTCAACGACATCTACGAGTTGGTCGGCATTGTCGACCGGCTGAACGCACCGTCCGCGGCCGCCGCTGCGGCCGGCCGAGACT
>JBOHSB010000365.1:0-2956 GCA_050733015.1 Gemmatimonadales bacterium | reverse complement strand
TGCTTCGTCTCCACGAGCTCGACCCCAGGAGCCACCCCGCGAACCCTCTTCAGGAGCACCGACAGGCGAGCCTTCCTCCGGATGGGCTTCCCCCGCTCGTCTTCATCCTCGTAAGTCACCTGCACGTTTTCCGCTCGCGGGCCAATCTCGTAGCGAGTCGGGTCCTCCGGGTCACGGAGCCACCGATCGCAGGCGTCGAAGAGCAGGTTGACCCGCTCGAGCACGCGGTCGAATTGCTGAAGCGTATTGCCAGCCTTCGCGACGTCCTTCCCCTCGGCCGCCTTCGCCAGGTGCGCCGGCAGGTGGCTGTCCCGATGCCTGCGGATGGCATCGTGGGTGATTCCGCGTACCTTCGCGGCGACTTGGCGATCGCTGCCGCCTTCCACCAGCGCCGCGTCGATCTCTTGACAGCGCGGGTGTGCGCACACCGTGCAGGGGCGCCCGAGCCTCGACTTCTTGCCGCGAGAAGGTGCCGTGGCGGTCACGTGGCCGGCTCCGGTCGGTGAAACAATGCGAGGCCTGCTTCGCACTCGGCGATTACCTCGGTGAGCATCGGAATATCGAAAATCACCGCGGTGTTGAGCTCGGCCTCGACCTCGCGCCGGCGGCGAGGGTACGTCGAGGCCTTCGCAAGCAGCTCGCGTGCGAGCTCCGCCACGGCCGTCTGCTCCTCAAGCGCGCGACGGGCCTTCTCGAGCCGCATGCGCAACTCCTGCAACTCAGTCGGCATCGTTCCTCCTCGCTACATGGCGTACCAGCCGGAGCGCGCTTTCTCCTCGGTCATCTTCTGGATGTTTTCCTTCCTGAGCTCGACCGCCTCCACCCGCTCGCTATCCGCCGCGCCACTGGCGAGCCACGCCGTCAGCTCCGCCAGAGGGTTCGCCGTGTCATGGACGTCGAAGAACTTCTTGGTGACCGGGTTGAGTCCGCGGACGGTGCGATCCGGCATGACGACGATGCAGCCCGCTGCCCCAGCAGCGTACCGCTTGGCTGGCTCAGGATCGAGCAAGTACGGCGGCTGCATCAGGGCTCGCGCCACCTGGCTCACGGCCGCCTTGTGGACCGCATCGAGGCTCATGGGTTCCTGCGGGGTCTCGGACATCGGTCAGTCTCCTGTCAAGGGGTTACGGGTATTCTCGGCGCTCCACCGAAGCAGGGCGATCGCATCATCCAGGGCGTGGCCCGACGCTGTGACCGTGCACTTGACGAGGCGCTCTTTCGCGGCCCTGGCGGCCTCGTCCGCCTCCACGGCGGCGAGCTGGGCCTCGAGATCGGCGACCTTCACTCGATGGCGGGCGAGGGCATCGGCGACGCCCAGCGCCCGGCTCCGGGCGGCCACGATAGCTGAGGTCGACCCCGCCTCGAGGGCGTGCTCTTCCGCCTGGACTGCCGCTGCGTTCTCCGCCTCAAGGCGTGCGGCGAGTGTCCGTGCCTCATCCAGCTTGTGGCGGAGCGGGGCAGCGGGGTCGGCCAGCGGGGCCTTCATCTTAGTCATCGGGTCCTCCTATGCTCGGGTCACTCGTCCATTGCCGCCTTGCGCCATCCATTCCTCAAGGCCCCGTTTCGAGAACCTCAGCGCCTTATGACCGAGCTTTCTCGTGAACGGCCAGCCCTTCGCCTGCCGATAGACCGCCTTCTCGCTGAGGCTGAGGGCTGCGGCCGCCTGGACCACGGTGAGCATCTGATCCGGTCCAATCCGTGGAGTTGCTGGAGCCTGCTTACGATCCAGGACCGCCAGCACCCAGCCGACTCGGACCATTCCCTCTGGATCAGCTGCGAGCAGGCGACTCCGGAGTTCGGCTAGTGCCGCAGCCGGGTCGGCTCTCTGGTATCCTCGTCCGTTCCCACCATGTTCTCGGCTGGTCCCGCCTGGTCCCGTCTGTTCTCGCTTTTCCGGAGACTGGGCGAGAACACCTCTCCTCGGCGAGCGGGCGGCCTTCCCCATGGGTTAGCCTAGAATCCCGGTGAAAAAGACCGAGAAGCCAGCAGACGACGAGACGACGGCGCGATAGCAGATATCAGCCTGCAGGGTCGGCAGGCTTGGTCGGAGCGGTTCGACCGAAGCTGGAGACGCCGTGAGGCGTCACCCATGACCGCTCTGGATGCACGGGCGCCCAACCCCGTGCGACTTTTCCAGCGAGCCCGCGCCACCGAGCCTCGCTGAGGGCTGGAGCCCCCCGCTACCACGCGGGTTCCTCCAGCTCGTACCGGAGAGTCTGGCCACGAACTCCGGCTGCCATCGTCATCCCGTTTCTTGTGCCGCCGCTACTGTCGGCGACTCGGCGAACGGTGTCAGAAGACCGAGGACTGCTCCACAACTGCCCTTCGAGACTGAGCCGGTGCCGTGCCTGCCGGAGTGTGTGAATGAGGTCGTCAATCAGGTCGACGTGGACGCGAATTTCTCGCGAGCTGCGAGGTGCGTAGGCTCCGTCCGGCCTCACGGAATAGCTGTGCAGGCGAAGGAACTCGAGATCACGGTGCCGACGAAGAAACACAGCCAGACGACGCTCACGGCGGCTGCAAAGGCCGACCAGCCGGTCCGGGACTGACGGAGTACTCTTGATTTCTCGGGGGTGCTGCGTAGCTTGAGGCACTCGTCACACCTCGCTGCTCGGGCCGCCTGCCAGGGCGGCCTTGTTGTTAGGCGGCGGTCCCCGCCGGAGTGCCTCGGCGCTCGACGTACTCACGCGCAGAGACAGCTTCCACCCTCCACCATCCTCGGGAGTCCCGTCGGGCCCGGAGCTGCCCCAGCATGATGAGCCGAACGACCTGGTACGAGCTCCTCGCGATCACCCGGCCAGCCTCCGTGACCGTGAGCTCCTTCTCCTGTTGCTCTTCATGATGTGCCACGCTGCACCTCCAACCTACCGGGACACGATCGCTAGACCTTGACGTCCTACAACAACGTGTGTAATCTCTGTGTGTCTCTACGTGTAGAACGGTAACACATTTCATC
>JBOHSB010000364.1:0-10486 GCA_050733015.1 Gemmatimonadales bacterium | reverse complement strand
ATCCTGTACACCTGGGACCCGTACAACGACCCGAGCATCATCAAGGCCGACGGCGAGCTCAGGTGGAAGGACCTGGTGCCGGGTGTCACGCTCCGCGAGGAGCTGGACGAGGGTACCGGCCTCCGGAGCATCGTGGTCATGGCCGATCCGGACCGGGAGCTGCATCCGTCCGTGCTGGTCTATATCCCGAACCGGAAGGACCCGCAGGAGTACACTCTGGCGGAGGGCAGCCGCGTCATCCTGGGCTCGCCGACCGACCAGGTGAGCCGGGCGATGGAGATCCCGGACGCTGCCAACCCATGGAGCACCAAGTTCCACGTGGACGAGCGTCCGATCAACGAGGCCTGGCCCAGCAAGACCAAGAAGGAGTCGAAGGACAAGACGGTCTTCCTGAGCCCCGCGGTCAAGGTGGCCAAGGGCATCACGGTCACCAAGATCCCGCGGCAGGCGTACAAGACGCGCGACATCACGGGCGGCCTCCCGCGCATCGCGGAGCTGTTCGAGGCGCGGCGGCCCAAGGATCCGGCCACGATCTCCGAGGTGGACGGCGTCGTCAAGTTCGGCGAGATCAAGCGCGGCAAGCGCGAGATCTACGTGTACCCCGAGACGCAGCCGGGTGCGCCGGACGAAGCCGAGCCGCAGCTGTACGAGGTGCCGGCCGGCAAGCACCTCCGGGTGCACGAGGGCGACCGGGTGCGGGCGGGCGACCGCCTCACCGAGGGTCCGGTGAACCCGCACGACATCCTGCTCATCAAGGGGCCGCGGGCGGTGCAGGAGTATCTGCTCAACGAGGTGCAGGAGGTCTACCGGCTGCAGGGCGTGCGCATCAGCGACAAGCACATCGGCGTGATCGTGCGCCAGATGCTGCAGAAGGTGCGCGTGACCGAGCCGGGCGACACCGACTTCCTCGAGGGCGAGACGGTCGACCGGCTGACCTTCCGCGACGACAACGAGCGGGTGATCAAGCGGAAGGGCACGCCGGCCGAAGCCGAGCCGGTGCTGCTGGGCATCACCAAGGCGAGTCTCACGACGCAGTCGTTCATTTCGGCGGCGTCGTTCCAGGAGACCACGCGGGTGCTGACCGACGCGGCCATCCGCGGGGCCAAGGACGACCTCCTGGGTCTCAAGGAGAACATCATCATCGGCCACCTGATCCCGGCGGGCAGCGGCATCTACCGCTACGCCGAGATCGACATCCAGCCGCCGGCGGGCTTCGAGGCGCCGCCGCCGCGGGTGGAGGAGCCGGCGCCGCAGCCGGTGCTGACGGCGGCACTGGCAGGGGAGGACGAACTGTAGGTCGGGTCTGAGGTAGCGGTAAAACGAAGCGCCCGGGAGCGATCCCGGGCGCTTCATGGTTCCGGACGTGGGTCTGGTCTGGTCGTCCTCGAGGGGCATTGGAGCCCAACGGGACCCCGTGCCGGACCGACGAGAGTCGCGGGAGCGTTGGACCGCCTTCGTCCCGCCATTAACTTTCCAGGGTGACCCACATCGATCATTCGAATCCCGCAGATGCGACGACCCGCGACGCCGGGCGCAAGGACTTCCTCCGCGAGAAGGTGTCGGCGGACGTCGCGAGCGGCCGCTTCGGAAGGCCGATTCACACGCGCTTTCCACCCGAGCCCAACGGCTTCCTGCACATCGGCCACGCCAAGTCGATCTGCCTCAACTTCGGCATCGCCCGCGAGTTCGCGGGGCAGTGCAACCTGCGGTTCGACGACACCAATCCGACCACGGAAGACGTTCGGTACGTCGAGGCCATCCGGAACGACGTGCGGTGGCTGGGGTTCGCCTGGGACGAGGAGCGGTTCGCCAGCGACTACTTCGAGCGGCTGTACGAGATCGCGGGGGCGCTGGTCAAGGCGGGGAAGGCCTACGTCGACTCGCAGAGCGAGGAGGCCATCCGGGAGGGCCGCGGCACCGTCACCCTCCCCGGCACGCCGAGCCCGTTTCGGGAGCGCACGGTCGACGAGAACCTGGATCTGCTCCGGCGCATGCGCGCTGGCGAGTTCCCGGACGGGGCCCACGTGCTTCGCGCCCGGATCGACATGGGACACCCGAACATGCTCATGCGCGATCCGCTCCTGCTCCGGATCCGGCACGCGGCCCACTACCGGCGGGGCACGGCTTGGTGCGTCTATCCCCTATACGACTTCGCCCACGGACTGTCGGACGCGTTCGAGGGCATCACCCACTCGCTCTGCACCCTCGAGTTCAAGGACAACCGCGAGCTCTACGACTGGCTGGTGCGCGAAGCGGGGTTCGATCGGCCGCCGGAGCAGACCGAGTTCGCCCGGCTGGAGCTGGACTACACGGTCCTGAGCAAGCGAAAGCTGCTGCGGCTGGTGAACGAGGGGTACGTCGCCGGGTGGGACGATCCGCGGATGCCCACGATCGCAGGGCTGCGACGCCGGGGCGTGACCCCGGAGGCCATCCGCGCCTTCGCCGACACGATCGGCGTGGCCCGGTCCGACGCTCGGATCGAGCTCGCCACCTTCGAGCATGCGGTGCGCGACGACCTCAACATGCGGGTGCCGCGGGTCATGGCGGTGACGCGCCCGCTCAAGCTGGTGCTGACCAACTACCCGGCCGATCGGGTCGAAACCCTCGACGCGCCGCTCTATCCCCACGACGTACCGAAGACGGGGTCGCGTCCGGTGCCGTTCTCGCGCGAGCTGTGGATCGAGCGGGACGACTTCATGGAGGACCCGCCGAAGAAGTTCTTCCGCCTGGCGCCCGGGCGCGAGGTCCGGCTGCGTTACGGTTACCTCGTGACCTGCACCGGCGTGGTCAAGGACGCGGCGGGCGAGGTCGTCGAGATCCACGGCAGCTACGACCCGGCCACCCGCGGCGGGAACGCTCCGGACGGGCGCCGCGTGCAGGGCACCATTCACTGGGTCTCGGCGGCGCATGCGCTCGACTGCGAGCTCCGGTTGTACGACCGCCTGTTCGCCGCGGCTGATCCCGATGCCCTGCCGGAAGGGCAGGACTTCATCGCCGCGTTGAATCCTGCCTCGCTGGTGACCGGGAGCGGGGCCAAGGTCGAGCCGAGCGTGGCGCACGATCCCCCGGGGACGCGCTATCAGTTCGAGCGCACGGGCTATTTCATCAGCGATCCCGTCGACTCCCGGCCGGGCGCCCTCGTGTTCAATCGCACGGTGGCACTGCGAGACACCTGGGCCAAGGTCAAGGACAAGTAACCGGCCCATCGGCCCGCGTTCGGCTCGCCACCCGACCATGGCCGCAGGTCTCACGCCCTCAACGCGATGCGATCGGAGGCCAGCATGTCCGAACGTGAGTTGCTCCTGCTGTCCGCCACGGAGCCCGACCGACTCGGTCTGGTGGCGGAGTTGACCAAGTTCATCGCCGAGAAGGGCTGCAACGTGGAGGACAGCCGGATCGTCGTCCTGGGTGGGTACGCCGGGCTCATGGCCCTGGTGTCGGGCGAGGGAACGGCGCTCCAGGCGTTGCTCGACGGCCTCGGCGAGCTGCGCGAGCGTCACGGCATCCGCATGGCGCCGCGGCGGGTGGCGGCGCGACGAGCGGAGCAATCGGCCGCGCCCGAGATGGTCGTGCACGCCCAGGCCATCGATCATCCCGGCATCATTCACGCCCTGTCCGACATCGTCCGGAAGTTCGGAGGCAACATCCTCGAGCTCGAGTCGGCTTCGGAGTCCGCGCCGCAGAGCGGCGAGCCGCTCTTTCGGCTGCGGATGACCGTGCGTCTGCCGGCCGCCGCCGATGCCCCCGGCCTGTGGCGCGAGCTGGAAGCCGCGGCGATGGGGCAGGGAGTCGAGCTCGAGGTGCACCCAGCCGCCGCCCCCGATGGCGGCGTGGTTGCCCACGGCCCGGAACGGAGAACGCGCCCACGAGGCTGAGTCGGGCCGTTCCGCCGCCCGGGCCTCCTGCGCGATCCGGAGCGCGACGGTAAGCTGCCTTCCAGCAACAGCTTGCACGATAGGCCGTTTTTGCCCTTCTTGACAGGTTCGGACTGCTGCAGTATCCCCACTCAACAGGCTCTCATCAGGACGCACCTGGCCGGCCTCGGGAGCGCCGGCATTTGTGAGGTGCGTCAGGACACCCCAACCCGTGAGATCTCCATGTTTCTCGTGGAGCCAGATTCAGGGCAGCGCTGCCACTACTCATCCGCGCGTGCGCTCGGCGCAGCGATCCGGCGCGGCGAGCTCGGCCCGCAAGCGCGCATCTTTCATCAGGCCTCGAACCAGTGGTTGCCGATCACCGTTCATCCAGAGTATCGCCGCGCGGAGGAGGACTGGGAGCAGGGGAGCATGCACCGCTTGCGTGCGAGGGGCTGGACGTTCTTCCCGGAGCAATCGGCGGGCAGCGATCCTCTCGTCCCCCTTGCACCGCCCCGGGAACCCACGCCCCCCCAGGCGTTGATCCCGGGAGACCCGGAGCCCTCGTGGCTAGGCTCGGCCTTTCGGCACCTGCTTCACAGGGCCAAGTCGAGCGTCTGACCCCTGCGTTCGGGGGGCCAGACCTGCAGACCTGTGAGCGCCCGGGGCAGGACCCGGGCGCTCCAGCATTTTCCGGACCCTTCGCACTCCAAGTCTCGACGGATCCGCCAGGCTTCGGCAGGGTATGACGGGCGTGAGCCTGATGACTTGGTCCCTGACCATGCTACCTTTGCTACGCTGCTGACCCAACCGACCGGACTTTGACCGGAGTCCGGCCACACCTTCCGGAGCTTCTGTCCGCGGCAGTGATCCGACCACGCTGAAATCGATGAGCCCGCTCTCCCGACGCCAACGCCAGCGCTTCCCGGGCGCGGAAGGTTACGAGGGCATGATGCCCAGCGCGCGCCCTTCCTCAAGACGCCGTTCTCACCCGAGGCGCTCGCGCCCCGGTTCGCTCGGTGCTCGACGCGCGCTGACCCGGATTGAGGGACGGCCCGCTTCGCGGTAAGATCCCCGGACCGCTACCCGGGGACTCAAGCGATGATCGGTCGGAGCGACGCCGCCTTTCCCAGCACCCGCCACTCCGTTCTGCGCGCCGTGGCGTCGCCGGACCCCGAGGTGCGCCGGGAGGCCCTCGAGGACCTGGCCGCCGTATACTGGCGCCCGGTGTACGCGCGCTATCGGCTCAAGTGGAACCTTCCGGCGCCCGACGCCGAGGACCTGGCCCAGGAATTCTTCGTCCGGGCCCTGAGCGACGGGCTGTTCCAGGACTTCGATCCCGAGCGGGCCAGGTTCCGGACCTTTCTCCGCCTGTGCGCCGACCGGTTCGCGGCCAACGCCCGGCGCGACCAGCACCGGCTCAAGCGCGGCGGCGCGGCCACCATGGTATCGCTGGACGTGGCCGGAGCGGAGCGCGATCTCGCCGACGCTCCCGCGCTCCGGACCGGCGCCGAGGCCGACGCGTGGTTCGACCGCGAGTGGGTCCGCGCGTTGTTCGCGGACGCCGTAGAGCGGCTCCGAGCCTTGACCGCCGGCACCCCTCACGAGATCCGGTTCACACTCCTCCGCCGCTACGACCTCGAGCCCGAGCGCGACGCCGACCGCCCCGGCTACCGCGACCTGGCCGAAGAGTTCCATCTCCCCGTCAGTCAAGTCACCAATCACCTGGCCTGGGCCCGCCGGGAGCTGCGCCGGCTGCTGCTCGAGCGGCTGCGCTCGCTGTCCGCCACCGACGCCGAGTTCCGCGACGAGGCGGCCGCCGTGCTCGGCCAGGAGCCCGAATGAGCCTGTCCGACGCCGCCGTGCGGCACCTCAAGGGCGTACTCGGCAAGCCCGACGCGCCCGGCGGCCGCTACGAGATCCGAGGGGTCGTGGGCGAGGGCGGGATGGGCACCGTGTATCGCGCGCTCGACCGCGCGCTCGACCGCGAAGTTGCGCTCAAGGTGCTGCGGGCGGACCTGGCCGCCCCCGAGGCGGAAGGCCGGCTGCGTCGCGAGGCCCGAATTCTCGGCCGGCTCGAGCATCCCGGGATCGTGCCGGTGCACGACGTCGGTACCCTGGCCGACGGCCGGGTGTTCTACGTGATGAAGCTGGTGCGGGGAGACCGCCTCGAGTCCTATCTGCGATCGGCCAGCCTGACCGACACGCTCCGCCTGTTCCTGCGGGTGTGCGAGACCGTCGGGTTCGCGCACGCGCACGGCGTCGTGCACCGGGATCTCAAGCCGTCGAACATCATGGTGGGTCCGTTCGGGGAGGTGCTCGTGCTGGACTGGGGGATCGCCCGGCTCATCCACCCCGAGGGCGATTCGCACCCCACTCCGGCGGAACCGGCCGTGTCCGACGGCGGATCCGACGCTCCCGCCACTGCCGAGGACGAGCCGGACACCTCACCGGGCACGGTTCTGGGCACGCCGGGGTTCATGGCCCCAGAGCAGGCTCAGGGCTGGATGCAACTGGTCGGCCCCCGGAGCGACGTTTTCGCTCTCGGGGCGATCCTGCGGTTCCTGGTAGGCGGCGCCGGTGCGGGTGCCCCTCCTCGCTCACTGGTCTCGATCTGGTCCAAGGCCATGCGGGCCGAGCCCGAGGGCACGTACGTCTCCGCGGCGGAGCTTGGCGCCGAGATCACCCGCTTCCTCGATGGCGCGCCCGTGGCGGCGCACCGGGAGTCCGTGGCCGAGCGAGCCGGACGCGTCTTCCGGCGGTACCAGACCGCCATCATCCTGGTCCTGACCTACCTCTCCATCCGGCTGCTGTTCCTCGCGCTGCGCGGGCTGTAAAGGGTCGGGGGGCGGCGGGTAATAGGAATCCGGAATCGTCGTTCCCCTTCCATTCCCGGAGGTCCCGTGAACAAGCCGGTGCTCGGTCTGGTGCTCGGGGGCGTGCTCGGTGCCCTGGACGGCCTCACCGCCATGATCTCCGCCCCGGAGGTCAAGCCGCAGATCATGGGGATCATCGCCGGGTCGACCGGCAAGGGCCTGCTCGCCGGCGTGGTGATCGGGTTGATCGCCCGCAAGGTCAGCAACCTGGCAGCGGGGATCGCGGCGGGCGTCCTCGTGGCGGCGCTGCTCGCGCTGCCCTTCGCCCTCGGCGTCGATCCCGTGACGGGCAAGCGCTACTTCTGGGAGATCATGATCCCCGGGTCCCTCGTCGGGCTCACCGTGGGGTACGCGACCCAGAAGTTCGGCGAGCCGGCCGTCGCGCATCGCTGACCGGTCGCCTGCGCGGTGAAACCGGCCCGCACCGAAGGGTGCGGGCCGCGGGTGGGTTCTAGTGGTCTACCGGCAGCCCGCTCGGCACGCGCGCGGGGACCACGTGGGCCAGATCGCGCGCCGCCGGATCGGTCAGCGCGAGCATGAAGGCGGTCACCTCGTCGATCGTCTGCGCCGGGAACACCACGCCGCGCAGGAGCGTGTCCCGGGTGCCGAGGATCGCATCGGCGGTAGGCAGCAGAGTCGGCTGGAGCAGGGGCTCGAGTGTGGCCGTACTGAATGCGTGCAGCTTGATATCCGACTCGCTGTAATGGTCCACGAAGGCCCGGAGGTCCGGGAACGCCCCGTCGTGGCCGTACGGCCCGGTCAGCTCGACGTTCCGGAGCGCCGGCGTGCGGAAGGCGTAGCGATCCGGCTCCAGTCCCGTCTCCCGCATGCGGCCGAAGTCGTCCTTCCCGCTAGCGCCGTCTCCCTTGCCGGGACCGATCTGCGCCACCGCCACGTTGTGGAACTTGCCGTCCGAGAAGGTCGAGCCGTTGTGGCAGATCGAGCAACGGGCACTCATGAAATCCTTGGCGCCGAGTAGCTGCGTATCGCTCATGGCCGCGTCGTCGCCCGCGAGGAATCGGTCCCACGGGGAGTTGTTGAACGCGAACTGGTCGATCAGGAACCCGGCGATCGCGTTGCTCGCATGGCCGAAGTTCATCTGCGCGAATCGGGTGCCGGGGTAAGCCGCTTCGAACATTCTCCGATACTCCGGAATCTTGCCCAACCGCGCCATGAGGGCCTGCCACACCTGCTGCGCCTGCTTGTCCTTGATGTCGGCCAGCTCGTTGCCGTCGGCGGCGCGCATCTCCTCGCGCGACAGCACGGGGAAGAGCGGGAGCGCCGAGAGGGCACCGAACTCGAAGGTGCTGGCCATGTGCGGCGTGAGGCGCTGGGCCGCTGGGGTCTTGAGGTTGCCGTTCGCGTCGATCTCCACCCGTCCGTCCCAGAACAGCGCCTTGTTGGCGAAGAGGTTGAATGCCGGCGGCGCGTTCCTGGGGATGAAGTCGCCGTGCGGATGCACCCGCGCCGTGCCCAGCCCGGTCGCACCCTGGCCGATCGAGAGGCTGCGGCCGTCGCCCGTCGCGAACGACGGGAGGTGGCAGGTCATGCAGGCGATGTCCTTGTTTCCGCTCAGAATCTTGTCGAAGGCCAGGGCGCGGCCCAGCTCGACGAGCGCTGGACGAACCGGGGCGGGGCGGGCCAGGGCGCCGATGCCGCGGCCCGCAGTGAGCGCCCGCACCTCAGCGGCCAGCGTGGTGAGCGAGGCGTCGGACAGGGCCGGACCCGAGGCGGTCGGCGCCACGGCATCGTCCTCGCCGCAGGCGGCGAGCCCCGCCGAACACGCGAGAACGAGCAGGGCGACTCCCCCGTTGCTGATGCGCATACTGACACTCCTTGCACTGGAAGCGGGACGGTCGGGCAGCACGGTCCTTCCATTCATGAGATCGGAATTCGGCCGGAAAGACCGACATGAGGCGGTGCGGCGAGTCAGGCGCCAGTGCCGCTCCGGCGCCATGCGTAGTAGAGCGGGACTCCCGCAAGCACCGCGCCCAGGCTGGTGACCGTGGCCTCCGGGTGGGCGAGCAGGCTATTGGCCACCAGCATGACCATCGCCACGACGAACAGCAGCGGTACGATCGGGTAGCCGGGGGTGCGGTACACGCGGGGCGCGTCGGGGCGCCGGCGGCGGAAGACGAACACGCTCGCCACGCTCAGGGCCCAGAAGGGCAGGCTCGCCAGGATGAAGGCCTCGATGAGCTGCTCGAAGCTCTGCAGGGCGAGGTAGACCACGGACAGGACCGCCATGGCCGTGATCGCCATGTGCGGTGTCCGGTATCGCGGGTGCACCGCGGCCACGAAGCGAAAGAAGAGACCGTCGTCGGCCATGGCCCAGAACACCCGCGGGATGGCCATGAGGACGGCATTGAGCGCGCCGAACGTCGAGATGCACACCAGCGCGGCCACCAGCGCCGAGCCCGCCGGACCCACGAGCCGCACGGCCACGTCGGCGGCCACGAGGGGCGACGCCGCCATGTTCGAGAGCGGCAGGACGTGGAGGTACGCGGCGTTCGCGAGCAGGTACACCGCCGCCACCGCGAGGGTCCCACCCACCAGGGCGCGCGGCAGCGCGCGACGCGGATCGCGCACCTCGCCGGACAGGCAGGTGACGTCCTGCCACCCGTTGTAGGCCCAGAGCACCGTCACCACGCCCAGACCGAAGCCGCCCCAGGTCGGGGGATGCATCGGGCCGCCCGGCGCCCAGGCACGGCCTGCCGGCCCCAAGCCAAACGCGGCGACGGTGAGGGCAACGATCGCGAGCACCTTCGCCGCGGTCGAGACGTTCTGGATCGCGGCGCCGAATCGCACCGACCGGTATTGCGCCGCCGCGAGGAGCACGATGAGCGCGGCGGCGACGAGTCGGACCTGGGTGAGCGACAGCGGCACCAGGCGGCTCAGGTACTCGGCGAAGACGAGCGCGATGGCCCCCGCGCCGGTCGGGATGATGATCAGGTACAGCCATCCGAAGAGGAAGGCGGTCAGCGGCCCGTAGGCCTCGCGGAGGTACACGTACATGCCACCCGCGCGCGGGTACAGCGCGGCCGCCTCCGCGAGCGACAGCGCCCCGCACATCGCCACCAGCGCCCCCACCGCCCAGGCCAGCAGCATGAGCCCCGCGCTGCCCGTGTGGGCGGCCACGGCCGCCGGTACCCGGAACACCCCGCTCCCGATCATGATGCCGACCGTCACGGCCGCGGTGGACCACGGGCCCAGGCGTCGAGGCAGTCGTTCGGCGCCAAGGTCGGGATCGAGCGCCGGGGTCGGGGTCTCCGTGCCGAGGGTCACGTCATTCGGGGTGAGCCGCGAGGACCTGGAGCGGAACCGGGGGCGTCGTGACACCCTCCGGCCGGTCGGTCGGCAGGCTGCCGGTGATGCGGTACCGCCCCGGCGGGATGGCGGCGCCGCCGGGCAGGCGGCCGTCCCACACCGCCTCGAAGGTCAGCGATTCGGCCGGCGCGAGCGTCCGGACCGCCAGGATGGCGGAGACGACCTGCCCCTTGAGGCGACGCCAGACCACGCGGCCGTCCTCGCGGGCCACGGTGACGTCGAACGCGAGCGGTCGGCCCTGTAGGTAGAGGGTGAGCGGACGCTCGGTCCGGTTGGTGAGCACGAGCTCGATCGGGATCGGCTCGCCCGCGTGCACCGAGGGCGGCGCGTGCACGCGAAAGGCGATCGAGTCCTGGAGCAGCAGGCTGTAGAGCACGAGCGCGGATGCCGAAAGCATGGGTGGAGCGGCGCCGGCGGCCCCGCCTGGGG
>JBOHSB010000363.1:0-10998 GCA_050733015.1 Gemmatimonadales bacterium | reverse complement strand
CGACCGGGCCAGGCATCTGCCCGCCGAGCTCTCCGGCGGCCAGCAGCAGCGGGTGGCCCTGGCCCGGGCGCTGGTACTGAACCCGTCGGTCCTGCTGCTCGATGAGCCGCTCGGCGCGCTCGACGCGAAGCTCAGAAAGGCGCTCCAGATCGAGCTCAAGGCCCTCCAGCAGCAGGTCGGGATCACGTTCGTCTACGTGACCCACGACCAGGAGGAGGCGCTCACGATGAGCGACCGGATCGTGCTGATGCGGCAGGGCCGGATCGCCCAGGTGGGTAGTCCGCGCGACCTGTACGACCGTCCCGCCTCCCGCTACGTGGCCGACTTCATCGGCGAGACCAACCTGCTGCCCGGCACCGTGGTCGAGAGCGCGAACGGGATGGCCGCGCTGCGGGTGGGCGACACCGTCCTCCGGGGCCTGAGCGACGCGCCCCTGGCCGTGGGCAGCGAGGCGTGGCTCACCGTGCGCCCCGAGGCCATCGAGCTGTGCGACGGCGCGGCCCCGTCCGGTCACAACGCGGTGAGCGGTACCGTCGCCGACGCGGTATACGCCGGCTCGGCGCTCCGCCTGCACGTGGCCCTGGCGGGCGGGCGCCGCCTGGTCGCGAATGTGCCGTCGGGGACGGCGGTCGAGCACGGCACGAGCGTCACCCTCGCCTGGCCGGCCACCCAGGGGCGTTGTGTCGGCGACTGAACGCCCGACCTGGCTCGATCAGATCCGCTCGCGCCCCCGGCTCAGGACGGCGGTGGCCGCGGCGCTGCCGGTGGGGTTCGTCACCGCCTTGCTGTTCGTCCCATACGTGCTGCTGCTGGTGCACTCGTTCTGGCGGCTCAAGAACGGGGCCATCACCCACGAACTCACGCTGGAGAACTACCAGCGCCTGTTCGGCACCGAGCTCTACCCCGACACGATCCTGTTCTCGGCCGGCGTCGCCATCCGGGTGACGCTGTTCTCGCTGCTGCTCGCCTATCCGCTCGCTTACCTGCTGGCGTTCAAGGTCAAGCGGCACAAGCAGCTCATGTACATGGCGGTGATCATCCCGCTGTGGGTGAGCTACCTCGTGCGCGCCTATGCCTGGAAGATCATCCTGGGTCAGTCGGGCATCCTGAACGGGCTACTGCAGGCGGCGGGCATCATCCACGAGCCGCTCACCTTCCTGCTCTACAGCCGGTGGGCGGTGATCCTGGCGCTGACCCACATCTACACCCCATTCACCCTGATGCCGATCTACGCGGTGCTCGAGGCGATCCCGCCGGCGCTCAAGGAAGCCAGCCAGGACCTCTACGCCAATCGGTGGCAGACCTTCCGCCGGATCGTGCTGCCGCTCTCCTTGCCGGGCGTGTTCGCGGGCTCGACCTTCGCGTTCGTGCTGAGCATGGGCGACTTCCTGGCGCCACAATTGCTTGGCGGGAACGACAGCGCGCTGATGGTCTCCAACCTGGTCTGGAGCCTGTTCGGCGTGGCCTACAACTGGCCGCTCGGCGCGGCGGTGTCGGTCATCGTGCTGCTCCTCACGCTGTGCCTGCTCTGGCTGGCGAACCGGGTGGAGACGGCGATGAACTACGGGGGGCAGACCCCCGGACGGCCGGAGGGTCCGGCGGTCGCGTTGCCGGGACGCGGCGTATGACGAGACTCGACCCGAACAAGGTGGCCGTCCCCACCTCGGCATCGCCCGTCCGACCGTCCGACCGTCTGACCGCCCTGTTGTGGCTCGTCGGCGCCCTGGTCTTCGCGTTCATCTACCTGCCGCTCGCGGTGGTGATCGTCTACGCCTTCCACGATTCGCCGATCATCGCCTGGCCGCTCCAACTCGGGACCCTCAAGTGGTTCGTCGCCCTGACCCACGACCGCGGGATGCTCGAGTCGGCTTTGGCCAGCCTCAAGCTGGCGCTGCTCGCCGTCGCGATCGCGCTCGTGATCGGGGTGCCCGGTGCCTTCGTGCTCGACCGCCACGAGTTTCCCGGGAAGACCGCGTTCCGCCGCCTGGTCCTGCTGCCGCTCATCCTGCCCGGCATCATCACCGGCGTCTCGCTGCTCACGTTCTTCAGCTTCATCGGGCTGGGGCTCTCGAGCGGGTTTCCGCTGGTTCCGGGCTGGCCGGTCGTGCTCGGACACGCAGCCGCGCTCACTTCCGTGGTGATCACCCAGGTCTACGCGCGGCTGCAGCGGCTCGACCGCGCGCAGGAGGAGGCGAGCCAGGACCTCTACGCGAACGAGTGGCAGACGTTCCGCTACGTCACCTTCCCCAGCATCCGGACCGCGGTGCTGGGCGCGGGATTGCTGGTGTTCACCCTGAGCCTCGACGAGATCGCCGTGACGTTCTTCCTGATCGGGCGGCAGAACACGCTGCCGCTCCAGATCTGGGGGTTGCTGCGCCGCGGGATCACGCCCGAGGTCAACGCCGCCGCCACGGTGATCTTCGCGCTCAGCGTGGCGGTGATTGTGGTGTGGGCTCGCCTGATGCGGGAGGAAACCGCCTGACCGTCATTCCGACCGAGGCGAGGGATCTTCTCACCCGGAGTTCGGTACCGGTGGAGAAAATTCCTCGCTTCGCTCGGGATGACGGGCGCTGGGGATGACTCGCCCCGAGATGCCAAGAAGTCCCGCTCGCGCGACCGCGCGACCCGATTTCCCGCCCGCCATAACTATGCATGCCCGCCGTATGGCACCGCACAACTAGCTGATCGCCAAAGACTTACCAGCCGTATGTCCGCCTGGCCCCTCGGTGATCCCCGTCCCATGTCCGGCGGGGGGGCTGGACAACCGGTGGGGGGCGAGGGCTAGAATGGCTGTACGCCACCCCTCCGGGGACCGGCGTGTTTGCATCCTCCGACCAAGCGGAGGGTCCACTCTCACAGCTGACCTTCTCCTTGAGCTGTGAGCCCCCATCAGCGGCGGGGGCGAGGGCGCAGCGCCGACAGTTCCCACGTCGCCTGCAACCAGACCGAGTGCCGCGCCAACAATGAAAAGAGGAGTTTGTGAAAGTCCTGATGTTGGGCGCCGGCGCGGTGGGGACCGTGTCCGCCCTCAAATTCGTGCAGGACGCGATGCTCGAGCAGCTCGTCATCGCCGACGCGGTGTCCGCCCGCGCCTCCCTCCTTGCGGACCGCCTGTCTGATTCTCGTGTGTCTTTCCGCCGGCTCGACGCCAGCGACCGCACGGCCGTCGCGAACGCGATTCGCGAGACCGGCACCACCCTCCTCCTGAACGCGGCTCTGCCCGCCACCAACCTGGTCGTCATGCGCGCCTGTCTCGACGCGGGCTGCGACTATATCGACCTGGCCAGCGGCGGCACCGACGACGACGGCATCCCGAAGCTGGATGACCAGTTCGCGCTGGACGCCGAGTTCCGGGCCGCCGGACGGATGGCCCTGCTCGGCATGGGCGCCGATCCCGGCACCACCAACGTCTACGCCGCCTACGCCGCCAAGCACCTGCTCGACGAGGTCACCGAGCTGCACGTGCGCGACGGCGACAACTCGGTGTGCCAGGGGCACAACGGGTTCGTGGCGACCTTCAGCCCGTGGGTATTCATCGACGAATGCCTGTGCAAGGCAGTGTCGTACCGCGACGGGCGCTACCACCTGGAAGCCCCGCTCACGGGGTTCGAGCCCTTCGACTTCCCGGAGCTGGGCGTGCTCAACTGCTATTACGTCGACCACGAGGAGTCCCGCACGCTCCCGCGCTTCTTTCCCAGCGCGAAGCTGGTGGACTTCAAGCTGTGCATGGACGACGTGACCATCGAGACCCTGCGGGTGATGCAACGCCTCGGGCTCTCGGGCAAGGACCGCATCCGCGTGGGCGAGACCTCGGTCGTCCCGCGCGATGTCGTGGTGTCCCTGCTGCCCGATCCCAAGGACCTCGCCGGGCGCATGCGCGGGAAGACCTGCGTCGGCACCGTCGCACGCGGGAGGAAGAACGGCGAGGACCGGACGGTCTACATCTACAACGTCGCCGATCACGAGGCGGTCTACACCGAGCTCGGCGTGCAGGCGACCGCGTACCAGACGGGCATCCCGCCGGTCATCGCGGCGCGGCTGATGCACGAGGGCCGCTGGCGCGGCCCGGGCGTACGCTCGCCCGAGGAGCTCGATCCCGATCCGTTCCTGGAGCGGCTGGCGCGCGAGGGCATGCCGTGGCACGTCCGGGACGACTCGGCTCGCGCCGAGGTGCCCAAGGTGCGGCTTCGGCCGTCTCGAGAGATCGTCGCGGCGTAGCGAGGTGGGCGGGAGTCAGGAGTCACTCGAGGTTGAGTCACCCTGAGCGAAGCGAAGGGGCATGAGCCGACGCATGCCCCCTTCGCTTCGCTCAGGGTGACTCGGAGAAAAGCGATCCGAGCCCTTCCTTGAACCTCCTCGAGAACATCGCCACGCTCGCCACCTGCCGCGCCGAAGGTGGCCAGGCGGAGATCCACCCGATCGCCGACGGGGCTCTGGCGTGGGAGGGCGATCGCGTCCGGTGGGTTGGTCCCCGGGCCGAGCTGCCTCACGAGTTTCGCGGCGCGCAACGGTTCGACGCAGGTGGTGGTCTGGTCGTCCCGGGGCTGGTGGACTGCCATACCCACCTGGCCTTTGGGGGATGGCGGGCCGAGGAGTTCGAGCAGCGCCTGCTCGGGCGGAGCTACCTCGAGATCGCGGCCGCGGGCGGGGGCATCGCGCGGACCATGCGGCTCACCCGGGCGGCCGGCGACGACGAGCTGGCCGCCCGCGCCCTGGGGTTCCTCGGCGAGATGCTGGCCCTTGGCGTGACGACCGTGGAGTGCAAGAGCGGCTACGGCCTGGATCGCGAGCACGAGCTCCGGCTGCTCCGCCTCTATCAGCGCCTGGCGACGGCCCAACCCATTCGCCTGGTCCCGACCTTCCTCGGCGCGCACGTGGTGCCACCCGAGTTTCGGGACGACCGCGCGGCCTATCTGGCTTTGCTGATCGATGATCTGCTGCCGACAATCGGTCGCGAGCGGCTGGCCGCGTTTTGCGACGTGTTCGTGGAGCCCTCGGCGTTCTCGGTGGAGGAGGCTCGACGCCTGCTCACGGCGGCGCGGGCGGCGGGGCTGGGCGCCAAGCTCCACGCCGACCAACTGAGCGCGGGTGGTGGCGCCGAGCTGGCCGCGGAGGTCGGCGCCGTCTCGGCGGATCATCTCGAGTGCGCGTCGGCTGCCGGCATCGCCGCGATGGCCCGTCGCGGCGTGGTGGCGGTGAGCTTGCCGCTCGCGTCACTGTACCTGGGCCAGGCCCCCGCGCCGGCGCGGCGATGGATCGAGGCCGGCGCGGCCGTCGCGGTGGCCACCGACTTCAATCCCGGCTCGGCGCCGAGTTACCACCTGCCGTTCGCGCTCACCCTCGCGTGCACCCTGCAGCGCATGACGCCGGGCGAGGCGCTCAAGGGCGCCACCATCATCGCCGCGCGGGCGGTAGGGCTCGAAGCCGACCTCGGGTCACTCGAGCCCGGTAAGGCCGCCGACTTCGCGGTTGTCGACGCGCCGGACGTCACCCATTGGCTCTATCATCTCCGTCCCAACGCGTGCCGAGCCACCATGATCGGAGGCTCGGTTGCCTGGACCGCGCCAGGATTCCGCCTGCAACGCTGACCAAGCGCTCACCAGCGCCTGTCTTGCCCATCCGGACGATTCGCTGCACTGTATTGCATCCCCCGCGTAACTCCTCCTATTCCCCCCGGAGGCGCCATGGCACAACGATCGTGCGCTGCTGTCGTCTTTGTCCTCCTCGTCCTGGGTGTCCAGGCGGGGTATGCCCAGGTGCGACAGATCACCGGCCGCATCACCAACGCGCAGACCGAACAAGGAGTGGCCGAGGCCACAGTGGCCGTGCTCGGCACCCAGATCGTGGCCCAAGCCAGTAGCGACGGCCAGTTCACTCTGAACGCGCCCGAAGGCCCGGCGAACCTGATGGTCCGCGCCATCGGCTTCAAGCGCCAGCAGGTGCAGGTCCCGGCCGGCCAGGAAACCTTGAACGTGGCGCTCGAGCCGGACGTATTCAAGCTGGAAGAGATCGTGATCACCGGACAGGCCACGGGCGTCGAGCAGCGGAACCTAGCCAACGCCGTGTCCACCGTCAGTGCGGGCGAGCTCACCCGCGCACCCACCCCCACCATCGAGAGCGCCCTCCAGGGCAAGATCCCGGGGGCGACCATCCAGGCCAACTCCGGCGCGCCGGGCGGCGGCCTCCAGGTCAACCTGCGCGGGGTCTCGACCATCATCGGGGACCTCGAGCCGCTCTACGTCGTCGACGGCATCGTGGTGAGCGACGTTGCGATTCCGAACGGCGCCAACGCCGTGACTCAGGCCCAGGCGGGCGGCAACCCGCGCAACCAGGACAACGCGGTCAACCGCATCGCCGACATCAATCCGGAGGACATCGAGAAGATCGAGGTCCTCAAGGGCGGGAGCGCCGCGGCGATCTACGGCTCCAAGGCCACCAACGGCGTCATCTTCATCACGACCAAGCGGGGCCAGGTCGGGAAGCCGCAGTTCAACTTCAGCCAGAAGCTCGGCATCTCGGAGCGGGCCAACGAGCTGGGCAGCCGGACCTTCGCCACGCTGGACGAGGCGCTGAGCGTGTTCACGGACACGGCGGCGGTGACGGCGACCTTCCAGCCCGGCCGCACGTTCGACGCGGAGCAGGAGCTCTACGGCCACAAGCCGCTCTCCTACGAGACCGACGCGAGCGTGAGCGGCGGCACCGAGAACACGAGGTACTACCTGAGCGCGCTGGTGAAGAACGACGGCGGCATCGCCACCAACACCGGCTACAAGAAGCAGTCGCTGCGCTCGAACCTCGACCAGGTGCTGGGGGGCGGCTTCGATCTGTCCGTCAACCTGAGCGGGACCCACAGCCTCTCGAAGCGCGGGCTATCCAACAACGACAACTCGCAGACCAGTCCCTTCTTGGTCTTTCCGGTCACCCCGAATTTCGTCGATCTGCAGCCGGTCACGCCTGGCGATTCGCTGACCATCACCGATTTTCCGGCCAACCCGTTCGCCCGCAGCAATCCGCTCCAGACCTTCGCGTTCCTGACGAATGACGAAGACGTATGGCGGCTGCTCGGGACCTCCACGCTCAAGTGGTCCGCGTTCCGGTCGGCCAAGCAGAACCTGCAGTTCATCGGCACCGGCGGCGTGGACTATTTCCAGCAGGACAACAACTTCGTCTCGCCGCCGGAGCTCCAGTTCGAGCCGAGCGACGGGCAGCCAGGCACCGTGGTGCTCAGCAAGTCGTCCAACCGGAACCTCAACTTGACGTTGAACGCCACCCATTCCTACCTGCCCGGGGATCCCGAGCGCGGCACGCAGTGGACCACCTCGGCCGGCGTCCAGTACGAGGAGCGGCGCCTGTTCGCGACCCAGATTCTGGGGCGCACCCTGTTGACGGGTCAGACGAGCCCGCAGCAGGCGGCCAGCCAGACCGTGCTGTCCCGGCTCGAGCCGGTGCGCGACCTCGGGCTGTTCGGCCAGGAAGAGGTGCTGCTGGCCAACCGCCGGCTGCTGCTCACCGCCGGCATCCGCGCCGACCGGAGCAGCGCCAACGGCGATCCCGGCAAGTACTTCTTCTACCCCAAGTTCGCCGCGTCGTACATCTTCGAGCACCCCTTCGGCGGCGTGGATGAGATCAAGTTCCGCGGCGCCTACGGCCAGACCGGCAACCGCGCCGCGTTCGGCGCGCTGTTCTCCCCGGATACGTCGGCCACCATCGGCGGTAACTCCGGGACGTTTATCGGGACCCGCGCGGGCGACTCCACCCTGGTGCCCGAGCGGCAGAAGGAGTTCGAAGGGGGCTTCGACGCGACGCTGGCCCAGGGACGGGCGCAGCTCACCGTGACGGTTTACCAGAAGCACATCACCGACCTCCTGCTCGAGCGCACCCTGGCGCCGTCCTCCGGCCAGGCGAACCAGATCTTCAGCTCGGGCAGCACCCTGCGGAACCGGGGTCTCGAGGCCTCGCTGACGGTGCAGCCGGTGCAGAGCAAGGACGTGAACTGGATCCTGCGCACCACGTTCTTCGCCAACAAGAGCAAGATCACGCGGCTCACGGTGCCCGCCTTCCAGACCGGCGGCTTCGCGCTCTCGCTAGGCACCTTCCAGATCCAGCAGGGCGCCTCCCCCACGCAGATCTTCGGGCTGGTCGGCACGGACGCGGGGGGCAACCCGGTGGCGGGCAAGGTGGGCGACGCCAACCCGGATTACCAGATGTCGTTCTCGAGCGACGTGGACTTCCATCGCATCACGCTGGGCATGCTGTGGGACTACAAGCAGGGCGGCGACATCATCAACCTGACCGAGTTCCTGTACGACGCCGGCGCCAACAGCAAGGACTACCTCCCGGACGGCGCGGCGCGCATCAACCGCTTCGGCCAGGGATTCACCCAGCCCTACGTGCAGAGCGGCACCTACGTGAAGCTCCGCGAGCTCAACCTGTCGTACAACCTGCCGGAGCGAATGGTCTCGGGCCTCTTCGGGCGGTCGGTGCGGACGGCGCGCCTCTCGCTCACCGGGCGCAACCTGCTCCGGTTCACGCCCTACCGCGGACTGGATCCGGAGGTGAGCAACTTCGGCCGCCAGGCGATCGTGCGAAACATCGACGTGGCCCCGTTCCCTCCCAGTCGGGACTTCTTCTTCTCGATCGACCTGGGGTTCTGACCAATGACGACCAACGCGAAGCTGTCTCATCTGGCTCTCGTCCTCGGCGTCATTGGAGCGGGGGCCTGCTCGTTCGATATCGCCAATCCCAACACGCCGGATGTGATCGGCGAGGATCCCAACCGGTCCCAAGTCGCGGCCACCGCGAACGGCATTCTGATCGCGACCCGGGCCGACATGGCCGACTGGGCGCTGGACGGCGGGATCTTCGGCCGCGAGGTGTACCGGATCGACCCGTCCGACCCGCGGTTTGCCCAGGAGCTGATGCAGGGGCCGCTGGATCCTGGCAGCAATGCCTTCGGCGGCGACCACTGGGCGGAGGAGTACGCGGCGATCCGGACCGCGAACGATCTCCTCAAGGTCATCGGCACGGCGAGCGCCCTCACGGCCGAGGAACAGAGTGCGGTCTCGGGGTTCGCCCGAACCTTCCAGGCCTACAACTTCCTCATCGTCCTGGACGCCCACACCCAGGACTCGATCCCGATCGACGTGGGCACGGACGTGGCCGCCGCCCCGGCGCCGTTCCGGACGAACGCAGACGCGTACGCCAACGTCGAGGCGCTGCTGGACCAGGCGCTCACCGATCTCACGACCGCGGGCACGAGCGCGTTCCCGTTCTCGCTGCCGAACGGCTTCGCCGGGTTCAACACCCCCGCCACGTTCATCAGGTTCAACCGGGCGCTCCGGGCCCGCGTGGCGGTCTACCGCGGGGATTTCGCCGGGGCGCTCACGTACCTGGCCGCGTCGTTCTACACGCCCGCGCCGCCGCTCGACCTCGGCGTGTACATGGATTTCAGCGCGGGTCCGGGCGACCTCGCCAATCCGCTGGCGAGCGACCCGCAGAACAGCGAGAACTTCGGCCATCCCTCGCTTCGCACCCAGGCGCAGCTGCAGCCCGGCGGCGAGCTGGACCTGCGGTTCCTCACCAAGCTGGTCACGCGCCCCTCACGCTCGGGCGGCACCACGGACACCGATCCGGTGCAGCAGATCAGCTCTGACCTGGGCTGGATCCGGTATCCCAGTCCCAATACACCGATCCCGCTCATCAAGAACGAGGAGCTCGTCCTCCTGCACGCCGAGGCGAGCATCGGGCTGAACGATCTGGGGACGGCGCTGACGGATATCAATCTCGTGCGGACTACCTCCGGCGGACTCGCGCCGCTGCTCGCGTTCGCCGATCAGACGGCAGCGCTCACCGAGCTGCTGTACAACAAGCGCTACTCCCTGATGTTCGAGGGCGGCCACAGCTGGATCGACTATCGGCGGTATGGACGCACAGCCGACCTCAAGAGCTTCGATCGGGTAGGGCCGCCGCCCGACGTGATCTTCGGCACCCTGCCGATTCCCACGCCGGAGGTGCTGGCCCGGCAGTAACCGCCTGACGAAGTGGCACAACGAACGAGCCTCCCCTGGCGTAGCGGAGGCTCGTTCCACATTATTGGCTTTCCGCACGAGGACCGCACCCGGCCAGCATGGCCGGGTCGCCCATTTCGGAGGGCCATGTCCGGCAGCGCCTCTTCCCGTCACCCCCATGGAGGAGTACACATGTCGCGCCGTTCGCTCACGATCCGCTCTGTCCCCCTGGCCGTCGCCGCCGTGGCAATGCTCGCGGCCTGCGGAGGCGAAGCATCGAAATACTCGGGCAATTGGTCCCGTGATCTCTATGGCGAAGGCGAGGTCAAGATGAACCTCGCGTCCAACGGCAACGTAGAGCTCATGCTGCCGTCGCCGCGGTGGCCGGATTCGGTCGACATGAAGGGCAAGGCCGCGTTCAAGGGCGATACCCTGCTCTTCAAGGCCGACACCGCGGGCGGCGGCTGCCAGACGGCCGACGCGCGCTACATGGTGAGCCGGACGGTGGACGAGCTGCATATCGCCGGGGTCGGCATGGATACCTGCGGCGGGCGCCGCGCGGCGCTGGTGGGGACCTGGAAGAAGTCGTGAGTCAGGCGGGCCACTGCTGTGTGACGCAGTGGAACGCGCCGAGTCCCCAGACCAGATCGGTGCAGTCGATGCCGACGACGTCGCGGTCGGGGAAGACCCGCGCGAGCGTCGCCAGGGCGGCCTCATCGCGCGGCGGGTCGTACGTGGGCACGACCACGACGCCATTGGCCACGTAGAAGTTGGCGTAGCTCGCCGGGAGCCGCTGGCCCTCGTGGTACAGGGCGCGCGGCATCGGCAGCGGAACCACTTGCAGTGGCCGGCCGTCCTGGTCGGTCATGCCGCGGAGCCGCTCCAGGTTCTCCTGGAGCGGCTCGTAGTTTTCGTCGGCCGGATCGTCCTCGACCGCGGTGACCACGGTCCGCTCATCCACGAATCGGGTGAGGTCGTCCACGTGGCCGTC
>JBOHSB010000362.1:0-5207 GCA_050733015.1 Gemmatimonadales bacterium | reverse complement strand
GTGCAGGCGTACGTGGCCGATGCCTCGTCCCCCGAGCAGCGCACCAAGAGCCTGGGCTGGCTCTCGGCCGTGACCAGCCTGGGCGCCGTGGCCGGCCCGGCGTTCGGCTCGGCGATGATCAGCGTCGGGGGGCGAGCGGCACCGGGGCTCGCCGCCGCGGCGCTGGCGCTCCTGGTCGCAGGGTTCGCCGCGCGCTTCCTGGTCGAGCCGAGCGAGCTCGGCATGTCCGCGTCCCATGCCATCCCCCACTCCGCCACGAGCCCGCGCCAGGCGATCGCGCGGGTACTCTCGCACTGGCGCGAGCCGGCTTCGCGGCTCATCTGGATCTACACCATCGGTATCGGCGCCTTCTATGGCACGATCCAGGTGTCGCCGCTCCTGCTCCTGAACCGGCTCGGAGTCACCGAAGGCACCGTCGGCTACTTCATCATGTACCTGGGCGGCATGGGCGTGGTGGTCCGCTCACTCCTGCTGGGGCGGGTGCTGGACGTCCTGGGCGAGGCGCGGCTCTGCAGGCTGGGGCTCGTGCTGCTGGCCGCGGGCCTCGGCTGCACTGGCGTTGCCGCGCACCTCGGCGTCGTTCTCCTCGGCTTCACCCTGATGCCGCTCGGCACCGCCTTTCTCTTCCCCTGCGTCACCGGGCTCCTGTCTCGAGTGGTGCCGGGCAATGAGCGGGGCCTCTACATGGGGGTTCAGCACACCTTCGGCGGCGTGTCGCGGGTGCTGTTCCCGGTGGCCGCGGGCGTCCTGATGGATCATTTCGGGGTGGGGGTACCGTTCTGGATCGCGGGCCTCCTGGTGCTCGCAACTCTGCCGTTTGCCTGGGCCCTGGCCGAATCGCTGCCGCCTGAATCCCCGGCGTCAGTCGCCGTGCGGATGGTCTCGTCCGCGGATGTGACGGGGGAGTTTCCGGTGCAGAAGGTAGTGGACGAGGATCCGGCGGAGCGGCGCAGTCCCGGGTGAGCGGCTTCGAAGAACAGATCCTGGCTCGAGCCCTGTGAACGGGTTCGTGCTCCACGGCGCGGGGAAGCTCCTCATCCCTCGGAATCCCTGGCCCTGCCGAGCGCTACGCCCTATCATAGAGCCGTCCCCCGTTCCCGAGCTTTTCCCTGCCCGACCTGCTTGCCCGCCTGCGTACCGTCCTCGCCGACCGGTACACGATCGAGCGTGAGCTCGGCCGCGGCGGGATGGCCACGGTATATCTCGCGCACGATCGCAAGCACGACCGACCAGTCGCGGTCAAAGTGCTCCGGCCCGAGCTAGCGGCCTCCCTCGGCCCCGCACGTTTCCTTCAAGAAATCAAGTTCGCCGCCGGACTCGCCCACCCCCACATTCTGCCCCTCCACGATTCGGGAGATGCGGACGGGTTCCTCTATTACGTCATGCCCTTCGTCGCGGGCGAATCGTTACGCCACCGGCTCACCCGGGAACAGCAATTGCCGCTGGAGGATGCGCTCCAGATCGCCCGCGCCATCGCCGATGCGCTCGCGTACGCGCACAGCCACGATGTCGTGCACCGTGACGTCAAGCCGGAGAACATCCTGTTCGAAGCGGGCCACGCCATCCTCAGCGACTTCGGCATCGCCCGGGCGATCACCGCGGCGGGTGGGGAGAAGCTGACGGAGACGGGAATGGCGCTCGGCACCCCGGCCTATATGAGCCCGGAGCAGGCCAGCGGCGATACCCAGCTCGATGCCCGCAGTGACGTGTACAGCCTGGGCTGCGTGCTGTACGAGATGCTGGCCGGGGAGCCGCCGTTCACTGGGCCAACCGCGCAGGCAATCATGGCCAAGCGGTTCATGGAGCCGGCCCGAGAGCTGTGCCGTGTGCGCGAGACGGTGCCCCACGGCGTCTCGCAAGCGGTGCGCCAGGCTCTGGCGCGCGTGCCGGCCGATCGCTTCGCGACGGCGGCCCAATTCGCCGAGGCGCTGGCGAGCGGGGCACCCATCGCACCACCACCAGGGAAGTCTATCGCCGTGTTACCGTTTGCAAACCTGAGCGCCGATCCGGAGAACGAGTACTTCAGTGACGGGATGACCGAAGAGATCATCAACGCCCTGACTCAAATCCCGGCGCTCCGGGTGGCGGCCCGGACCTCGTCATTTGCGTTCAAAGGGAAGAACGTGCCCATCCGGGTGCTGGGCGAGGAATTGCAGGTGAACACGGTACTTGAAGGCAGCGTTCGCAAGGCAGGTAACAAGCTGAGGATCACCACGCAGCTCGTCAACGTGGCGGATGGGTACCAGCTATGGTCGGAGCGGTATGATCGCGAAATGGCGGACGTATTTGCGATTCAGGACGATATCGCCCAAGCGATCGTAGACAGGTTGAAGGTGAAGCTCTTCGGCGGGGAGGCGGCACCTCTCGTGAAGCGTGGCACGGACGATCTCGATGCCTACAACCTGTACATCAAGGGCCGCCATTTCTGGAATCAGCGCGCCCTGCCCAAGGCCCTCGAGTGCTTCCAGCAGGCCATCGCACGCGATCCGAAGTACGCGCGGGCGCACGCAGGTGTGGCCGATGTCCACGCCTACCTGGGCCACTACGGCCTGATGCCCACGACCCTGGCGGCTCCCAACGCTATCGCTGCGGCAGAGCAGGCGGTGGCCCTGGACGAGAGCCTCGCGGATGCCCATGTCTCCCTGGGCGTCACCAGGCTGTTCTTCTCCTGGGATCCCTCGGGTGCCGAGCGCGAGCTTCGGCGAGCTGTCGCTTTGAGTCCGCAGCACGCGCTCGCGCGCTGCTACCTGGCGCTCTACCTGGGGACGGTTGGCCGTCGCAGCGAGGCGCGGACCGAGGCCGAACGGGCCATGGAGCTCGAGCCCCTCTCACCCATCGTCAACACCGTTGCAGGGATCGCTTGCTATTGGGCGCGTGAGTTTCAGGTGTCCCTGGACGCATGCAGCCGAGCCGTGGAGATCGACCCGCAGTTCTTTACGGGACTCTACGGCCTGGGCCGAGCGTACGAGGGCCTCGGCAGACACGACGAGGCCGTGCGCGTGCACGAGCGGGCGGCGGAAATCCTGCGTTGTCCGCTCGTGATCATGTTTCTCGGGGGCGCCTACGCCGACGCGGGACGCGTGGATGATGCAAGGCGGGTCCTCGAAGAGCTGAGGAAGCTCAGGACCGAAGACTCTACCACGGCCCTCTCTCTGGCATATGTCTACACCAAGTTGGGCGAGATGAGCCTGGCCATGGAGTGGGCCGCCAAGGCCGTCGACGAGCGCAACGCCTTTGCTTGGGCCGGCGCGATGTTTCCGGGTATGGAGCGACTCGCCTTGGCCCCCGGGTACGGGGCGTGGCTAGCGAAGACCAGATAGGGTCCCTAGGACAGTGATTGGCAAAGCCGGGGAGGTAGAGCGAGAGGTTGTCCACCCGATCGCGCCGGACTAGAGCGCTCACCTGCGATGAGGTGCCCAGGTAACCGATGAGACCGACAGCGAAGGCTCGGCGCAACCCGGTGCTACGTACGGCTGCGAAGCTCTGCCAGCAATATCTCAAGTGGTACGGCAACGCCAGCTACAAGCCACAGAAGAACGGCGAGCGGTGGCTGCTCGAAATATTGCGTGGGGAGCCGGTTCACACCGTCGTCGATGTGGGAGCGAATGTCGGCACCTGGGCCAAGATGGCGGCACAGGTATTCACAGAGGCCACCGTGTATGCTCTCGAGGCTGTGCCGATTACCGCGGAAGAGCTTCGGGCGCGTGCAGCGGCGGAGCCTCGAATTCGATGCCTCGCCTTCGGCTTGGCCGCCCATACAGGCGCCCTGACGCTCCGCTACAATCCGGTGGCCAGTACTCACTCGACCTTTACGGAGTACCCCCACGGGTGGGCTGGCGAACGCATTGAATGTACTGTGGTGCGGGGTGACGAGTTCCTGGCGCGTGCAGGCATCGAACGGGTTGATTTCCTGAAACTGGACGTGGAGGGCGCTGAACATCTGGTGCTTCAGGGGCTGGAAGAAGCCCTGTCGCAGCGGCGGATCCGTTACGTGCAGTTCGAGTATGGACGGGTCAACATTCTCACGCGCTTTCTGCTGAGGGATTTCTACGCTCTCTTCGCGAAGCACGGCTACGTGGTTGGGAAGATCTTTCCCGATCACGTTGATGTCCGGGACTATGACTTGAACGATGAGGACTTTCTCGGACCGAACTACCTCGCCTGTCGTAGCGACGATCCTATCCTTCGGCGCCTAAGGCGGACGAGTGCGGGTGCGCCGTGAGTGGACTCGTCGCCTTCCACAGCGGCTGACCAATGTGACCGGCCGCCGTGAGGCGGCGGCCGGTCAGGCTTCCCACGCTACCCTCGACTACGCGGTGGCCGCCACGTTCGCGTGGCGGCGGGCCAGCAGGTTCACCGCCCCACCCACCGCGCCGATGGCGAGGGCGGCCAGCTTGAGCGCGGGCGTCCAGGTGTGATCGATGCCCAACGCCGCATCGAGCGAGAGTGGCCCGGATCCGGCGAGCGCCAGGGCCACCGCGATGGCCGAGTACAGCAACGGCACCTCGATCCCATTCGTGGCGGCAAAGAGCCCGTTCTTCCAGTGCACGCTGACGGCGGCCGTGATCATGACCGGCAGCAGCAGGGCGGGGCCCACGGGGCCGAACAGACCCAGCGCGATCAGGAGGCCGCTCACCGCCTCGGAGAGGGACGCGATGATGACGAACAGCCTGCCCGGACGGAACCCCAGCTGCTCGAAGAAGCCGGCCGTGCCGGCGAGTCCGTAGCCCCCGAGCCAGCCGAACAGCTTCTGGCCGGCGTGGGCCACCAGCAGCACTCCGAGGACCAGGCGCGCGAGCAGCAGCCCCGAGCCCAGGGTGGCAGCATCAGTGACATAGGTCGTGAACGACATAGGAGCCTCGTGGAAAAGCGTGGAGTTTCCAACTGCGTGGTCCAACATACGTGTTATAACACATACTGGTGCGTTAAGGTTTCAGAGCGCCGCCCGGACGTCCGCCAGCCCGTCGATGATCTGCTGCAGCCGCTCGGCGTCGAAGTCGCTGAACCGCTCCCGCTCGAACGCCTCGAGCTTGGGCGTAGTCTCGTCCAGCAAGCGCAGGCCGGCCCGCGTGATGCGGGCGGCGACGTGCCGGCGGTCGGTGGTGTCCCGCTCGCGACGGAGGAGCCCCAGCCCCGCCATCCGATCCAGCAGGCGGGACACGTCGGGCACCTGGGAGACCAGCCGCTCCGAGATCTCGCGGCCGCAC
>JBOHSB010000361.1:0-1593 GCA_050733015.1 Gemmatimonadales bacterium | reverse complement strand
GCTCCAGGGGCTCCACATGTCGGGAGCCGGACTCGAGATCCTCGGCGCCACCCCGACGCTTGGACGCCTCCTCCTCCCGAGCGACGACGCTCCGGGGGCGCCCAGGGTAATCGTGCTCGGCTACGGCTATTGGCGCCGGGAGTTCGCCGGCGATCCGGGAATCATCGGCAAGAGCCTCCCGCTGAATGGCGAAAAGTTCACGGTGGTGGGCGTGCTGCCGCGCTTCTTCCCGCTCCCAGTGCGCGACATTGACGCCGTGGTGCCGCTCGACCCGGAATCCGACTCCCGGCGGCACGCGCGCGGGTCGGTGAATTTCATCCGGGTGTTCGGGCGGCTCGAGGCAGCGGCTACCGCCGAGTCGGCCGAGCGCGAATTGAACGCGGTCGCGGCCCGTCTCAAGCAGGAGTTCCCCACCGAGTATGCGGCGAAGGTCGGGGTGCAGGTGACACCGATGCAGGAGTATCTCGCGACCACGCTCAGGCCCACGCTCGTGATTCTGCTGTGGTGTGTGGCGCTCATGGTGGCGGTCGCACTGGCCAACGTGCTCAACCTGCTCCTCGCGCGCGCAGTCTCACGACAGGGAGAGACCGCGGTCCGCCTCGCCCTGGGCGCGTCGGGCCCCAGGATCGCCCTGCAGTTGCTGACCGAAGGCGCGGTACTCGCGACGGTGGCCGGCGCCCTGGGAACCTGGTTCGCGCATCTGGTCATCTCATACGCCGCTTCGCACCTCGGCAGCATCGCCCCCCGTATCGAGGAGGCGCGGCTGGATCTCAGGGTACTCGCCATCGTGGTGCTGGTGCTGACCGTCGCGGTGCTCCTGTTCAGCCTGGTCTCGATTCTCATCGCGCGGACCACGTCGCCGGGCATCGTGCTCCGTGGGGCCGGACGCTCGGGCGGCAGCTCGCCGGCCCAGGCTCGGCTTCGCTCGTCGTTCGTCGTGCTGGAGGTGGCGCTCGCCCTGATCATTACCTCGGCCACCGCGGCGCTGCTGCAAAGCCTCATGGATCTGCAACGGGTCGAGCTGGGATATCGGCCCGATTCGGTGTTTGTCGGGCGGTTGTCGCTGTCGCCGAACCGGTATCGGTCGCCGGCCGACCTCGCCCGGTTCTCCACAGCGATGGGTACGGCGCTGGCCGGGGCGCCCGGTGTGGTGTCCGCCGGCGGATCATCCATTGCGCCGCTCACCGGCCTCCTGGCGACGGTTCCGTCCGCGCCCGCCGACCATCCGCCGGCCGATCGTCGCGAGTGGCCGCAGGCCAACTACCGGGCCATCTCACCCGGCTACCTCGAGGCCATCGGCACCGCCCGGCTTGCCGGCCGCGGCATCGAAGCACGGGACGACGGTGCGGCGCCTCCTGTGGCGGTGGTGAACCGGACACTCGCGGAGGGCTACTTCAAGGGAGCCAATGCGGTCGGGAGGGAAATCCTGATCGACGACAACAACACCGGGCCGAGGCCGGTGATGATCGTGGGCGTGGTGGACGATATGCGCGATGTGGAGCTGGATGGCGCGGTCAAGTCCGAGGTGTTCATCGCGATGAGCCAGATCCATCCCGATGCCGCCTCGCTGGCCACCGCGACCCAGTTCTGGGC